>NZ_JACLCU010000010.1:0-100824 GCF_014218905.1 Chryseobacterium sp. C3
GATGCTAATGATTATTATCCTTTCGGAATGAATCACCTAAAAAGTGGAAATTCATTCTTTGGATCAAGTTCGTATAAAAATTACAAGTACAACGGTAAAGAATTGCAGGAGACGGGCATGTATGATTATGGGGCAAGGTTTTATATGCCTGACATTGGAAGATGGGGCGTTCAAGATTTATTAAGTGAATTTTACTATTCATACTCACAATATAATTATGTTGGTAATAATCCCATTATCAGGACAGATCCAACAGGAGCAGATTGGTACACAGACAAAGATGGTAATTACCAATATAATTCCAATCTTAATAAAGATAACGCAGATAAGTTCTTTAAAGACAATAAAATTGAAGGAGCAAAATATTTCGCGGCTAGTGGTAAAGCTATTTCTGGATATAATTTAGGAAAAGATAATCAAGAAATTACTTCAAGTTATAATTTAAATAGTGATGGCTCGGTAACTGATAATATTTTAGGTAAAAACATTGATGCTGGTTCAACAGGACAATTAGGAGAAACAGGTAAATCTGTGACTGCTGTGGATGATAGACCAACAGGTGATTTAAATAAGAATGGTGATAAATTTTATTCGAATGATAAAAATACATATCAATTAAATAATAATCATTGGGTTAAATTATCTGGTCAAATGGTTGATGCAAATGCTCTTCATGCTGGTGGAATGGGATCTATTTATTCAACTCACAATTCTATTACCTTAGTAGATCGTGCTATTTATAATGATAATTTAACAACCATTTTTGATTATACAATTGATTTAAAAGGATTGGCAGTTGGTATGGGTTTATCTTCTATAGAGAAAGGGAAATTTGAAAAACCTTCTATAAAAGGTCTTGCAATTGGGTTTATTTATAATTTTTATTCAGGAACTTTTTAATCAATTAAATTCAATAAGAGAACATGATGAAAACGCTGAGAAAAATATAAATCAGAATAAAAAGTAATTATAAACGGTAGAATTATTATAAGAGTAATTATATATTTATTGAAATTTTGTGGAATTATCATAGGGATTGATATTATATATAATATTATAGTGCATCATCAATTAAAATCAGTTAATATAATATTTGATATTATTTTTGGCTTTCTTTTTTGGATACTATTTCTTTTTTCTGACAGATTGCGGTCTCATAAATTTTGATATTCCCGATCCCCCGATCTCGCGGATTTATAATCCGTGAGCAACAATAAAGAACCCACCGCTTTGCGAGGTCACTGAAAAACCTTGCATCTTACGCCAGCCTATTCATTTAGGATGAAAAATAAGAGCTTATTACAAGATTTAAAAATCCGTAATAAGCTTTTTATTTTTTTGGGAAGTTGTTTTTTTGATTTTTTTGAGTGGTGATTTTAATCTTATTACAATTGATTTTGAAAATTCGGTACAGAGATTTATTTTCTCTACAATAATTTCAGGATTCTCTTCAGATTGACTACGAAAACAGCCATTGCGCCCTGCATCTGCATGTTTTCTATGCCGTAAGAAGTGGCTCTTTGATAGCCGTGTACATTTTTCAGTTCGCTGCCGCTTTGCGGTGGGTTTTGTTATTTAACGTGAATTCGGAGAAAAACATGAGGTGCTTAATGTCTAAAATTAATATTTTAGAATTGAACAAATACTAAAACACCTCATGAAAAACAAAGATATGCTTTTTGACGAAAATCTATTGATAGAAATCCTTTAATAGAGAGTGTGAACGATATTTTTACTTCCGTCTTTGATCTGGAGCATTCCAGACACCGAAATCCCGATAATGCTTTAACCCATATGATCTCTGCCATATGCGCCTATTGTTTTTTACCCGGAAAAACCATCGGTAAATTTCCCGAACTGGATAAATGCATAGATGGCAAGGACAACTAAATATAATTCAATATTTTAGAGTCGAGTTCACGTTATTTAGTGAACGCCTGTTTCGTTTTAAAATTTTGGATAATGTTATCTACGAGAAAGAACAGATGTTCTTTAGTTTCAGGATCAAGCTTGTCGATATCTTCAATGCGCTTCATTACTTCTTTATCATAAGAAGAAATCTCGCCTTCCCCAATTAAATAATCTACCGTTACATTAAAGGTTCTTGCCATTTTCATCAGCACTTCAATAGAAGGAGTATTTGCATTGCGTTCGTAGTTCCCGAAGATGGTTCTGGAAACTTCAATCCTTTTGGCAAGATCTTCCTGCGAAGTATTAAAAAAAAATGTCATAATATTGGTTTTATAGTCTAAGAATACACATCAAAATTAAGAATCATTTGAATTTAACAGAATTCTAACAAAGTTCTTATAAACTCGTTCCCCAAAAATATTAGAAATAAATAACGATAAAACCTCTATTCATTAGCCAACCCGTATTTTCCCCTAATCAGAACCCGTGATGCAATAAAAACAGCAAACGGTGATAAAACCGTACTGTAATCGGTGATTTTTAAAATTTACCATTTTATTGTGGTTCGCGGAGTTGCTGTAGAGTCTACCTTTGTCTTACTATTAACCAATTAATTTTTATAATATGAAAAACTTAGTTACAGGCGTATTTACATTAATGGCCATGGGATTCACATTTGCACAGGCAAATATGGATATGAGTACTCAAAACGGAAACATGAACGTTGCTACAGTAGACCAGACAGGTCTGATGAACGTAAATCAATTGAATCAGTATGGTAACAGAAACACTGCGGATATTGATCAGGTGGGAATTTTAAACACCAATGAGGCAGAAAGCTTAGGAAACCGAAATGCTGTAGACGTAGAGCAGACTGGTGTCGGAAATTCAAATCTTACAAGCCAGACCGGAAATCGTAACGAAGCTACAACTTGGCAGATAGGTATGCTGAATTCTACACAGCAGACACAGCTCGGAACAAGAAACGAAACATCTTCTACACAGTGGGGAAATATGAATACTGCTGTTCAGTATCAGGACGGAGAAAGGAATGATGCTTCCTCTTTCCAGTGGGGGAATAGCAATGCTGCTACCCAGATCCAGTTAGGACAGAGAAACGAAGCCTCTTCCACTCAGGTAGGTGATGAGAACACTTTGCTGCAATATCAGCAGGGTAATGATAACAGTGCTGCAAATATTCAGACAGGCGATAACAACATTGCTGCAGCCTTCCAGGTGGGAGACGATAATATGGCAATGGGAACCCAGACAGGAGACGACAACCTGTTGGTTCAACTGCAGATCGGTGATGGAAACAGCGCTATGAATACACAGTCCGGTGACGGAAATCTGGCGGCGGTAAGCCAAAGCGGAGACGCACACATTCACATAGGAAATCAAATAGGAAACAATAATTCTTTAATGGTTAATCAATCAAATTAGTACTTCTGTAATCTGAAGTTTGGGAGAGACGACAGTCTCTCCTTTTTTATTTTTTAGCCGTTGTTTATAATCCGTGTTTATACGTAACTGTAAGCAGTGATTTTGACGGATTACCAATTATACGTGTTTTATAGCAAGTTACATTAGACTAACTTTATCAAAATTAATAATCATGTTTACTCTAAGATGGGTTTTCTTTACAATGTTCTTCTTTATATCTGTAAAATCTCAACAGATAGATTGGGACAGGATTAACAGCAATAATGTTTTCAGCATTATCGCTGTACAGAATCAGGATCTTGTGGCTTCCTCGGATATTATTCAGATGGGTAATAGTAATCATGCAGAGCTTTCCATCAATGCTAAAACAGATATTGCGGTAAGACAGTCGGGAGACTATAATGCGCTTTACTTTGTGAATTCATTTTCGGAAGCAGAAACAAAAACTGCAGTTACAACTCAAGGTAATAACAATATTATTGATATCACAGGAAGCAACAGTATATCCGAAAATTTACAGATCCACGTAAAAGGAGATAACAAAACCATCTTCATGAGGAATTATTAAAAATAGGATGATGAAAAACAGGTTTCCCCTTATTTTGTGTACTTTTCTTATCCTTCTGTCACACACCACTTTCGGGCAGGAGGATAAAAAAGTCACTGCAAAGATAGAAAGCAGAATTGTGGAAGATCAGATTCAACTCAAAGCAGTGGTTGCCAACAACACTCCAATCTATGCAGAACTCAATTATCTTCTCATTTCAATAAAAAAAGGAAACGGAGGAAATTTGTCTAACAACAAGCAAAACGGTAAATTTTCTATCAATCCTAATGAAGTAAAGGTTTTGTCTGAAATAAATGTAAACCTTGAGAAAAAAGACGCTTTAAAAGCTTTTCTCTATGTAAAAGATGAAGAAACCCAGAAACTTATTGCGAAAGACAGTCTTGAACTTAATGGAGATTTATTCAGAAAAAAAATAGCCGGAATAGAAGAAGATGTTTTTTTCGAATTAAAAGGTTTAACCATTGATGAAACCAAAAGCAAAGTAGGAAAGGACTTCTATGATATGTTTTATATGAATTACAGCCAGATTAAAGATAAACTGAATGCCGCTGTAAAAATCTCAGAACTTCCTGTTCGCGGAACCAACGGACAGATCAATATTGAAATTGAAGACAAAATTATATACAGTTTTATAACCAATCCGAGCGAAGATTACCTGAAAGAACAATTGGTTGCTGCCTTAAAGTATATAAAAGAATTTAATGCTAAAAAAAATCTGATAAAGAATGAATTCATCTATTAATAACATCAGTCATGAAAACTCTTATTATTCTACTGAGCATTTTTGCGGGAATTTTCTCAGGAAAAGCACAACAGCTCGTTTACAAGCCTATTAATCCCGCTTTTGGAGGAGATACGTTTAATTATCAGTGGCTTTTGAGTTCAGCAAACGCTCAAAATCAGTTTGATGATAAAAAAAGCAACAGCTTACTTGATAATTTTAATTCTCTCGACAGCTTCAGCCAGAGCCTTAACCGTCAGGTTTTGAGTGAACTGTCCAGAAAATTATTTGCAGACCAGTTCGGAGAAGAAACTATTCAGCCGGGAAATTACCTGTTCGGCTCTATGTATTTACAGATTACCGCTACCGCTCAGGGACTGCTGATTAATATTTTGGATACCAAAACAGGCGATCAGTCCGAGATTGTTATTCCAAAATAAAGAAGATTACCAATTACTAATTTTTTTGACCATGAGATCCACAACCTACACCAGAATTTTTTTCTGGGTAACGATGCTGTGCATTCTGCAGGCATGCAGCTCTTTGCTCGGATTGCCCTCCAGTCCGGAAAAGTCTACGCTTGGCGAAAACACATCGTATACCACAGAACTTAAAAATTTACCCTTGCCCAAGGAAAAAATCGTGATCGGAGTATACAAATTCCGGGATCAGACAGGGCAGTACAAACCTGCAGAAAACGGAAACAACTGGAGTACAGCCGTTCCGCAGGGAACCACAACCATTTTAATTAAAGCATTAGAAGACAGCAAATGGTTTATCCCGATTGAAAGAGAAAATATTGCCAATCTTTTAAACGAAAGACAGATCATCCGTTCCACAAGGCAGGAATACCTTAAAGATGCCGATAAAAATACTCAGGCATTACCGCCGCTCTTATACGCCGGAATTTTACTCGAAGGAGGCGTTATTTCCTATGACAGCAATATTATGACGGGCGGATTGGGTGCACGATACTTCGGAATCGGTGCTTCTACACAGTACAGACAGGACAGGATTACCATTTATCTTCGTGCTGTTTCCACATTAAATGGCGAAATTCTTAAAACCGTCTATACTTCAAAAACCATTCTTTCCACGAGCGTTAACGGAAGTTTTTTCAGATATATCGATACCGAAAGATTGCTGGAAGCTGAAGTGGGGCTTACTCAGAATGAACCTGTTCAGCTTGCCGTAACCGAAGCGATTGAAAAAGCCGTAAAAGGATTAATTGTGGAAGGAATTAAAGATAAAATATGGGGGAAATCGGTAGATAATATCGATAATTATCAGGCGATTGTTGATGAATACGATAGAGAAGAGCAAAAGAATGTAAACAGAGTAATTGGAAATAAATTTCAGGACAATTACCGAAAGAATTTTGCTGTTTTCGGAAACGTAGAAGCACAAAAAATTAAAGACGATTACGTAAATCCCAAAATGAGTATTGGCGGAAAACTGGGTTTTAAATATTTCATGAATCCGAATTTCAATCTTGAATTTAATTCAAATGTATTTACGTTAGAAAATGAAAACATCGTAAAAAGAACTTTCATTGTTCCCGAAATTAACATCGAATATCTGCTTTTCCCGAAATATAAATTCACACCCTACATTTACGGTGGAGCAGGAGTGATGTATTCTGAGATCAAACCTCAGTACAAAGCACAGTTTGGCGGCGGCTTCGAGTATATTTTTGCTAAAAATGTAGGATTAAGAGCATCTTCTCAGTACGATCTGGGTTTTAAAGATCAATGGGAGGGGCTTATCAACGGGCAAAGAAAAGATCAGGCACTGAGATTTTCGCTGGGACTTAATTTTTATATCGGTAACCAATAAACCCTGAACTATGAAAACAATACTTAAAATATTCAGCATCTTTCTTCTTTCTTTACTTCTTTTTTCCTGCAATGAAGAGCTTGTAGATCAGGCACAGACAGGAACACTAAAAGGAAAAGTAGTAAAAAGGGGAACCAATGCCCCGATTGCCAATGTGAAAATTTTTACTTCTCCCAGTACACAGACTGTATTTTCCGGAGCAGACGGATCTTTTGAAATTACAGGAATGCCTATCGGAAATTATTCTGTAAAAGCAGAGCTTACCGGCTACGTCACCAATTATCAGGCTGTTAATATTCAGACCAATGATCAGGCGGTAAGTGTGGTTTTTGAAATGGATGACGACAAATCTTTAAATTCTCCTCCCACAGCTCCGGTATTACTCAGTCCTGTTGATAATGCGGTAAGCCAGCCTTTAAGTGTAGAACTTACATGGAACGCAAGCGATCCGGATACCAAAGATGAACTTAAATACAGTTTAACAATTAAAAATAATATCAATACAAATGTTGTTCAGGTAAATGATTTAACGGTAAAGCATTACACCCTTTCCAATCTTAATTACGGAGTAAGCTATTTCTGGCAGGTTTCTGTCTCAGACGGAATCCATCCTCCGGTGATGAGTGCCATCGGAAAATTTACCACCAGTACAGTTCCAACGAACAGATATCATTATGTTAAAAAACTCAACGGGAATCTTGTGATCTTTTCCAGTGATGCCTCAGGAACGAATTTTCAGTTTACCAGTTCTTCTTTCAACAGTTGGCGTCCTAGAAAAAACAATAATTCTGGGCTGGTTGCTTTTTTAAGAACAGAAGGCGGCAGCAATCATATTTACACTGCAAATCCCGATGGTTCCAATCTTTTTAAAGTGACCACAGTTCCGGTTGCAGGTTTCAGGAATGATGAGCTGGATTTTTCATGGAGTACAAACGGGCAGGAACTTTTATATCCAAATTTTAATAAATTATACAGAATTAATAAAGACGGAAGCGGTCTCAGTCTCGTGTACACCACACCCGATGGCAGCATGATTTCCGAATGCGACTGGAGCTACGACGGATCTAAAATTGCTTTAAAAACAAATGATTACAGCGGTTACAATTCAAAAATTTATGTGATTGATATGCTGGGAAATGTTCTTAAAACCGTTCTCACGGGACTTCCCGGAGCCAGTGGCGGACTGAATTTTTCCGTCGACGGGCAAATGCTGCTTTACTCTCGGGATATTTCAGGATATCAGGATACTTCCGGAAATTACAGACAATTAGATTCCCATGTTTTTGTCTATAATCTCACAGCAAACACAAACCACGATATTTCGGCAGAAAGCGATAAGATGATGGGAACTAATGACCTTGATCCCAGATTTTCGCCGAACAATGCTCAGGTAATTTTCATGAATACTTCTAATGATAACATCTCCCAACGGAATGTTATGGTTATTGATCTGAACAGCTCGATGACGGATCTCACTAGAGCTGTTCTTTTCAGTAACGCGGAAATGCCGGATTATGAATGATATTGATGAGGTTGCTTTTTTGTGAATAGCCAATGAATTCACAGGTACAGAATGGTTAGCTGTCAGTCCTTAATTACCATTTGTCTGTGTCACAAAATTGGCTGTTCACCTTTTTTAAGAGATAACATTTTTTTGATTTTTTCATGGTTCTTAAAAGGAAATTCCAAACCCGTAAGTTTGGAATTTTTTTTAATGAAAAATTGGAGCTGCTGTTTAATCTATAATATGATTTTCCAATGCATATTTTACAACTCCTACCGAATTTTTTACATTCAGTTTAAGAAGAATTCTTTTTCTGTGTGTTTCTACCGTGTTTATACTTATGAAAAGTTTTTCAGAGATGTCTTTGCTGCTGAGTCCGTCGCAGATAAGCTTCAGGATTTCCATTTCGCGCCTCGTTAACGGATCTTTTATTTGGTTTTTGCCCGTGTCCTGCTCATTGCTGATGAAGTTAATCATTCTGTCTTTTGCATGATTGCACACGTAGATTTCATTGGAAAGAAGTGCTTCTATAGATTTTATAAATTCATCGTAGCTGCTGTTCTTATCCAGATAGCTTTTAATTCCTTTGTTGAATAATTTTCGGATATCGATCACGTCATAATCGTTTCCTATAATAATAATCTTAATCGCTTTATTTTCGGTGGTAATATTTTCCACAGATTTATATAGTTCCGTAAAAATCAGCATATTGGCACTGATCATGAGAAATTCCGGCGGATCGTCCTTCAAAAGTATTTTTAATGCTTCCGGGCAATTGCAAATATCAATTGTTGTGAAAATTCCACTTTGTTCGAGAAGTTTTGAGAGCCCTTCCGTATACAACAGAGGCTCGTCGAAGATGGTTAATCTTGGTCTCATCATGATTAGTTTTAGTTTATATAAAAATAAGAAAAAAACTTAATATTTATATAAATATAATCAAAAAATATCTAATTAAATCGATTAAATTGTTAAAATAATACAGTTATTTATGATTATTTGATAAATAATTCCCTTTGGTTTGATTTTTAAGGGCTATTTTTAGAGTTATTGATTGTAAATGCCTTTATTTATCATATTTCTCAAGGGTCTGTTTTAATTTGAAAAATTATTTAACTAACACTTTTGGGATATGTTTTATCGGAAAATTTACAGAATTGGCGATGAAACAGAATTCATTTGCTTTTTGATGAAGTTCTGTTGCTTTTTCAATCATAGACTCTTCCGAAACCGTAACTTCAGGATGAAGAATTACTTCCGTAAAATGTCCGCTTCCGTTTGCCAGTTCTGTCATTATACCTGTAGGAAAATCGTTATAATCCGTCACTACAACTCCCGCTTCCGAACAAAAGTGAAGATACCAAAGCATATGGCATGAGGAAACTGAAGAGAGAAGCATTTCTTCAGGATTATATTTTGTCTTGTCACCACGAAATGCCGGATCGGATGAAGCCTCGATTAGAACTTTATTTTCTGCAGAAATTTCATGACTTCTTTCGTAGTCTCTGTAAGAACTGGTTCCTTTTCCTGTATTTCCCGTCCAGCGAACGGTTATTTTATATTGGTGATTTTTCATTTTAGTTTTTTAAAAGAGTATAGAATTTAGAATCTTTAAGAATATTTTTTACTATTTCTGCCCGATCTTTTTTAGTTGTTGTATCATACAGTTTCCAATACGGCAGTGTTACATTTCTGTCTAAGAATTTAATGCTGTATGCAGTATACTTGTTTGTCCCGCTCATTTTCTTTTCTGAAATCAAGTTTTTAAATGCCTTTTCAAATTTTATTTTTAAATCTTCTTTTGTATTATTTTTTAAAAGAAGATCATAAGCTTGCTTAATGATTTCAGAATTATCAGCCAAACCGTTTTCTATCAATAATGGGATTAAAATATCCAGTGCTTTTTCATTTTTCTTTAGTCCGATATAACATTTACTGTATTTTTCTGCCATGAAAATCTCCTCCATTGCAATAGCATTACCACAAAAAGACTGAAAAGGATGTTCATTCGCTTTGTCCAGAAATTTTACTGCCTCTGTAAAGTTATTATTTTCAAGTTCAATATCTGCAAGGCTTTGATAAATGTGATTTAGATATGAATTTTTAGAAGAAGAGAGAAATTGGTTGTCATGCTCTTTACCGTTTTTTTGATCTTCTGTTAATTTTAAACAAAAAAGATAAGATTTTTTTGCATTATCACGTTGATTTAGACCTTGCTCATTCGATGCTTTGCCTAAAAATGCAGTAAATAAATATTCAGAATTCGGATAAGTTGCAATGAACTGATCATATTTTAAAAGAATTTCATTTTGAATATGAATAATACTTTTCGAATTTATGGAAGTGCTATCATTTTCAGAAATAATTTTATTCAGTAAAGAATCTTCAATTTTAAATATTTCGTTTATCGCAACAGAATCTTCCTTCTGCCCAAAGGCAAAAAATGAACACAGTAGTAAGAGTAAAGAGAAAATGTTTCTCATTTCAGGTATTAGTTTTTATAATAAGCGTGTAAAATTATGAAAATCAGATCATAAAAAATCTCCGTATTTTTACGGAGATTTTAAATTTTATGCGTTAAAATTAATTTTTGATAAGTTTTTTTGATAAGATTTTTCCATTTTCAAAAGTGGTTTTTGCAATATAAACACCCTTTTGAAGCTCGGAAACATTAGAATTATTTTCTCTAACGGTCTTTAGAAGCTTTCCGTCAATAGAATAAATGTCTATTTTGCCTACTCTTTCTTTGGATTCATAAACTAAATTTTGCTTTACAGGATTCTCAAAAGAAATATCATTCTCAGCTTTTGTAATATTTAAAGTTGATAATGTAGTCGTATTAAATAAATATTTTACAATACTTCCGCCGACATTTGAAATAATATTATTGTTGTTGACTATTATTTCTTCAACACTAGCAAAAGAACTGTCCGCATAATAACCAAAATCAGAAGCTATTGAGCCGCTTTGAGTGAGTTTTGTGAAAAAAACAGGAGATTCATCTGATCCGTAAGGAATATATGGATGAGAAGATTGGTTTCCTCCAATGTAATAATGTCCATCTTTTTCAATAATGCTTTTTGCTAAAGCAGTGGGATGTATTGCAGATAAAGCACAATTAAATGTGGTATCAAGAGTTCCATCAGGGTTAAGTCTAAAAACTTCATTACCGGCAGGATTTGATTTTGAAATAACAATCTTATTATTGCTGTCTATAATTGCTGTACTAAAAGGAGCAAAATCTAAATTAGACTGTAAAACACCATTGTTTCCAAAGTTCATTAGCGGCTGTCCATTCGGATTGAATTTTTCAATGGTGCTGTTACTGTAGGGTGAGTTGATTTTAGTAAGACAGATAATATTAGATTGATTATCTAGTACTACAAACGCACCATAATAAAAGTTACCCTGAATTGCTACGGAACCATTAACTCCGAATGAGGTATCCATACTTCCGTTAGCATTAAGCCTGTAGATAGCAGTAGAATTATAAATGAGTATTTTTCCATTTTGTAAGAGTAGTCCTAAAGAACGACCATTTGTATCACTGTTAAAATCATTAGATATAACAGAGACTCCATTAGTTCCGAAAGTGGTATCTAATTGTCCGCTTGGAAGTATTCTGTATACAATTCCTACATTGGCAGAACCGGAAATTCCCCCACTGACATTACCGTAACCAAAAATTACAAGCTTTCCATCAGGTTGCATTTTGGATTGACATTGATAGGTGTAATAAGGTAACTGAATTTTTCCATTGTTTCCAAAATTCGAATCCAGAATTCCATTATTTGTAAGCTTATATACAAAGGTTTCGTTACCATTCGGCACAGAATAAGATGAATAAATACTGCCATTGGAATCTTGAGTCATAGTCCATGAATAGCTGTAATTGGCAACATCAGATATTCCGTTTGAACCAAAAGAAAGATCTTTGGAAATAATCTGTGCAAAAGTAAGATGTACTACAGTAAGCAGCACAAGAAATAATAGTTTTCTCATTTGTGTTTAAAATTCTTTTGTGTAATCTGATACAAATATATAAAAAAACCTCTGGTTTTCCAGAGGTTTAAAATTTTGTATCAATTAGAATATCCTATCAATTCTTCTTTATTGGAATTGTAAATTCTGTATTCTAAATATTTAAAAGAATCCCTTGGAATAACGGTTACCCACTTTTTATATTTCATAAACCATTTCATCTGGATGCTTTTAATTCCTTTCGTAAGGTAAGCTTCCACAAACGGATGTACATGCAGATAAAGTTTTCCTTTTTCCTTCTGCATAATGGTTCTCAGGGTTTCTCCCATTCTTTCCACGATCACGATCGGAGCTACGATTTCTCCGTCTTTGTTCGGGTTTTCTTCTTTAGTGTCGATCTGTTTTTCCGGACGGTTTCTTTGTCTGGTAATCTGAATGAGCCCGAATTTACTAGGCGGAAGGATTTTATGGCGGGCTTTATCACGCTTCATCTCTTCCTTCAGATGTTCGTACAGATCTCTTCTGTGTTCGGGGTTTGGCATGTCGATAAAATCGATCACAATAATTCCACCCATATCACGGAGACGCAGTTGTCTTGCGATCTCAGTTGCTGCCATTTTATTCACCTTTAAGGCGTGTTCTTTATTTACGGCAGTTCCGGTTGTGATGTTGTTTCCGGAGTTAACGTCGACTACGTGAAGTGCTTCTGTGTGTTCTATCACCAGATAAGCGCCTTTTGAGCTTGGGATATTGACGTGTTTTCCAAAGCTTTGTTTGAGCTGTTTTTCAACATTATAATATTCCAGAAGAGGAATATGGGAATCGTAAAAATGGACAATATTTTTCCTTTCCGGAGCGATAACTTCCAGATAGTTTTTCATCTCTTCCACCATCTGTTCGTCGTCGCAGGTAATGCTCACGAAATCCTGGTTGAAGTTGTCTCTTAAAATAGCTGAAGCTTTATCGTCTTCGCTTAAAACTCTGGACGGAACTTTATTCTTCTGTATATTTTTGAAGGTTGTTTCCCACTTCTGAATCAGCTGATTCATATCATTGTGCAGGTCTGCAACTTTTTTGCCTTCGGCAACGGTTCTTATAATAACACCGAATCCTTCAGGCTTGATGCTTTCGATTAAGGTTCTCAGTCTCTCTTTTTCTTCAAAGCTTTTTACTTTCTTGGAAATCGAAACTTTGTTATCGAAAGGAATAAGTACCAAAAAACGCCCTGTTAAAGAAACCTGAGTGGAAATTCTCGGTCCTTTGGTAGAAATGGGTTCTTTGGTAATCTGTAGCAGAACAAGATCGTCTTTGGCGATTACCTTGTCTACTGTTCCGTTTTTGTCTATTTCGGGTTGTATCTCGAAATTTTTTAAGCTCGAAGTATTCTGTTTTTTGGAAATCGTATCTCGCAAAAACTTTCTGTACGTAAGGTACTGTGGTCCCAGATCCTGATAATGCAAAAAGGCATCCTTTTCGTATCCTATGTTTACGAAAGCTGCATTAAGGTTAGGTGCCAGTTTTTTTACTTTCCCAACAAACAAATCTCCAACTATAAAATCGCTTTTGTCCTCTTGCTCATGAAGTTCACATAGTCTTCCGTCTTCCAGCAGTGCAATCTTTGTAAGATCATCCTCATGCGAAACTATTAGTTCTTTCTTCATTTTGTTGTAAGATAAAATTGTTAAGATTGTAGGAAAAGAGTGTTTTTTTCATCAAATAAATTTTAACCTTAAGTTAAGCATAACAATTGAATGAATGATATTTTTTTTTGATAAAATATAAAACGTTCTTTTCCTTAGACATCTTATAGTTGCAAAACAAAATATAGTCGGTGAGGCTTTAAAATTTAAAATCACCAACTATATCTTTATATTGTAAATCCCGAGAAAAAGAGATTATTTCTTCTTATGTCTGTTTGCTCTTCTTCTTTTCTTTCTCTTATGAGTTGCAACCTTGTGTCTTTTTCTTTTCTTTCCGCTTGGCATAATTATAATTTTTTAGTAACTAGTTAATATTCAGTTAATGTCTTATTTTACTGTAACTTTCGTTTTTACTTTCTCCACAAAAGATTTTGATGGTTTGAAAGCAGGAATGTTATGAGCAGGGATTTCAATGGCAGTATTTTTAGAGATGTTTCTTCCTGTTTTTGCTGCTCTTGTTTTAATGATAAAAGATCCAAAACCTCTTAGATAAACGTTATCTCCATTATACATAGAAGTCCTGATTTCTTGCATAAATGCCTCTACAACTTTCTGTGTTTCATTCTTTTCGGTTCCCAACTTATTTGAGATGGTGTTTACCAATTCTGCCTTTGTCATTTCCTTATTTTAATTTTAAATTTTAGGTGTGCAAATTTAGTTAAAAAAATTGAATATTAGCAAATTAGTGGTAAAATATTTTTTGATAAGAGGTTGAGAACTCAGTATTTATTCTGTAAGCATATTATATTAAGTCACCATTACATACTGGAATTGTAGTAACCATTCTCCACACAGAAGCGGATGAGGTGAAGTTTTGTCTTTAATCCGAGCTTTTCTGTAAGACGGTTGATATACGTATCAATTGTTCTTGTGCTGAGATTCAGTTTTTCTCCTATCTCCTTGTTACTGAAGCCTTCATAGCAGAATTTCATCAGTTGAATTTCTGTAGGAGAAAGCTCTTCCTGGCTTTTTTTCTGGCGGTTCATATAATCCATTACCGCCAAAGGCTGTTGTTCCCACTGTTTTGTGTACGCTTCATAATCGAAACTGTCTGAGGTAATTTTTCCTTTGATGATTTCTTTAATAATCGTACTTTTTTTCTGGCAGTAAAAAATGTTGGGAATTTTAGAAAGAATCTCCGCCATATCTTCCTGATAAGTTCCGGAATATGTAATAATCGGGGTTTCATAATCGCTTTTCCGGATGTATTTAATGGCTTCCAGCCCGCTGAGAACAGGCATAAAAAGCTCTACAATAAATACATCTTCCTGCCTTCTGTAATTCCTGCTGATCAGTTCATGCCCGTTGTTGCAGTCGTTCAGAAGCATGTAGAACGGATTTTCTGTCAGCGTCTTGATCATGATTTTCTTAAAATAAAAATCACTGTCGGCAATAGAAAATCGCACAGTATTGGTTAATATTTTGCTCACTTTTAATATCGATTTGGTGGATGATAATTAAAATTCAGATCACTAAATTAGGAAAATATGCTGAAAGTGAAAATTAATCTTAATTTAATTCGAAAAATAGAATTATTTAATGTAAAAACTTAAATTTTGTGCATAAATTATTTTTTTATAATTTCACAGAACCAAACCAAATCACAAAATATGTCTTCGATCAGGGAGAAAAAACTAAACAAAGCAGACGTTAGGGTAGGCATTTGGAAATTTGTTCTATCATTCATTGTCTTATCAGGTGTATCCTTCATCTGTGTCTTTTTCTTTTTTAAAAGCTATGATATCCAGCGGGAAGGAATCAAAAAACAGGCAGACGACTACCGCGAACTGCTCACCAGAAGCGACCTTCTCAGAATTCACGTCGACAGCATCATGTATCGTATGGATCAGCTCGACATCAATAAAGTGGATAACGATATTTTCCTCCGCAACTACATCATGGATAACGTAAGAGATGCCAAAAACATCATGGGAAAAGACAGTGCCGATAATTTTAAGCATTATTCCATCCTCATGAAGCAGATTGAGCCGATGCTTGCACTGAAAAATCAGATTGTAAATGTTTCCTACAAAGAGCAGAATGCTTTACGGGATCTCAGCGAATGCCGCGGTAAAGTAGGCATTGTAAACCACGAACTCAGGGTAGATCCTACAAGAAAATTTTCGGGAAGCCGACGAAGAAGATAAAAACTAAAATTATGCAGGGACAAATCACACTATCGAAAAAAGAAAGGCATTATCAGTTTTTATATTTGATCTTAATGCTTTTTGCAGCGCTTATTTTTCTGGCAATTATCTTTTTAAAAGGTTTTGAATCTCCGTTTTCATACGAAGACATGATCTCGGTACAGAATCTTGAAGAAAAGGCAAAATTCGATCAGAAGCAGAAATTTTCCTACAAAACCTTAGACAGTACCTTTTCTATGATTAATAAGCTGACAGACGAATCGCCGCAGCCTTTCGTGGAAAGCAATATTATGTACGGAATTAACGACGTTGCCAATTACTTCCAGAACGGAGATAATATTTCAGACATCAGAAAAGATGCATATCCGCAGATTGCGAAATTCTACAAAATGTATTTCAACGATAAAAAATTAATTTCCAGCAAAACAGAAAACATTAAAAGTTTCGAAAAACAGTTTGAAGAATGCTCCATAGGTTTCAAAGAAAAGAAAAGTCAGCTTTTTCAGAGGGAAACCGCTTTAAAGGCACGGACTCAGTAAATTTTATCACTTTTCATAACAACACACCAAATAAAACATACACATCACACAATCATTAACTATGAATTATTTTCAAAAAAACAAAAAAAACATTATCATCGGTGTTATTGCGACGCTGCTCATCGCAGCATTGGTTGCATTGTGGCTGCAGAAGAAGGTAATACACTCCGCAGATGATATTGTAGGGGTTGTTTATCCCTCTTCCCTGAAAGTAGGAGACACTCTTTTGTTTGAAGATAAAACCCAGTTTGCGAAAACCAAAAAATGGATCTTCGGAGACGGAACTTCAAGCGATAAAAACAGCGGCTTCCACTTTTACAACAGACCGGGATATTATCAGGTAACGTTGATTATTGATAATAAATATTCCAAATCTTTTCCTGTAATGGTTTCCGCGAGATCAATTCCGAAGCCGGTAGATTCTGCAAAAACAAGAACTTTAATCGACGCACAGACTCAGGCAATGCAGTTTGAAAACGTACAGTTCCGCGCAATTTCCGATGCCAAACAGTTTACCTGGAAGTTCGGAGAAACCGGAAATATCGATTCCAAAGATAAAATGGCAATCTATTCCTACAAAAAGCCGGGAGATTATGTCGTAACACTTTACACCGACGAAAGCGCAGAGCCTATTCTTCATCAGATTAAAATTCTTCCCGCTTATGATGCGCTTGAAGAAGAAGTAAGTGTAGAAGATGCTTATGCTAAAATAGATAATGATTTTAAATATCATCTTCAGCAGATTGCCAACGGAAACAGCTTCAATATGCACTACAATTATTTACTGAGAACCTATCTGTGCAACAATGAAAATACCGTGGTAAAGGTAAGTGACAGCAAAGTCAATAATTTTTATATGTACTGTGCAGGACTTCAGTTTGATAAAAACATGGTGATCCAGACCGTGAAAGTGAACTTCGATGATGCGCAGAACTGCGTAACCAAAGTTGATATTAACCAAAGTAAATAATTTTCCGTTCAGAAATTTTCTTGAACCAACACACCAATCATTAAATAAATCAGGATGAAAAATAAACTTCCTTTAGCAGCATATTATATCGGAGTTTCAGTAGTACTAGTAAGCTGTCAGGTAAAACTGCCGTCGAAAAGAACTCCCGAACCCACCCATTACGGACAGGTTGATAATTCACCGGTCGTCACCGGTTTTCCTAAAAAATCAGTTCCGTGGATTGCCATATCAGACAGATCCCGAAATACCGCATATCTCGATAAAAGCGATGAGAAATCTTATAAAGAAGTTAAATTTTTAGAGCCTTTAATGGTGTTAAAAAACCGCGACGGAATGGTAAAAGTTGCAGAATATATTCCGGATGCACTCATGAAAAAAGTATCTTCCAAACAGATCAAAACCTATGGCTGGATTCCGGAATCTGATCTTCTTTTATGGAGCAATTCCTTAAAAAGCGAAAAGACAGGCTTTCCGGTAAGAGTAGCCATTGTTCCGAGCAACAGTGAAGTCATCAAAAACTCAGAAAGATATTACAAGAACGATTCCATCATGGTTTTCAATTCGCCAAGTCTTATTGAACAGGCAGATGTGAAAATTCCGAACGGACAGATCGTATACGTCTACAAACAGGCAGAAAACAACAAAAGATTTCTGGTGGGTAAAAAACCAAACATTGATATCGACAGCATCGGTACAAGTCTCTACGGATGGGTAAGCTCCAACGTAGTTTCGACATGGGGAGAACGTTCTGCCGTAAAAATGAAAAATACCACAGGAATTACAGAAACCACGCTGGGAATTCATGAAGGTTCTCCGGGAGGAAACGAAACCGAAAATAGAACCGCTGTTTTATTAACGGATGTAAACAAAAGAACACCGCTTGAAAATATTTTTCCAGTAACATTACCCTTAAATGAACCACCCACTCCGGATTCCAAAACAAAGTATTTTACCAATATTTTAGATTACAGCAAAAATTACGTTTTCAATGTATTGGGAGAGCCGATTTATTTTGACCGTTACCGCGAGATTACAGAGAAAAATAAAAAAATAAATATCGTATTTGCCTTAGACATCAGTGCTCCGAATGCACCTTATGCTCCGATTGTTAAATCTTTGTTACAGGATTTACAGTTGAGATTCGAGAAACCGTCTTACTTTAATCAGGTAAAATACGGAGTGGTTTTGTACAAAAATAATTCGTGTGGAGACAATGTGGCGGTTTCAAATTTAAGCACAGATTACAGCAAAATCACCACCTTCATCGATCAGAAAAGCAATGAGATGAATTGTGTAAGCAACAGTGGTTATCAGCCCGTAAACGAAGGTTTAATGGCAGCCGGAAACCTCTTATCCAACGTTCCGGATGAAACCAATATTGTCATAACGGTGGGAACATCGTCCAGTCAGGGCGGAAATATGTACGGAGTCATCAATTCTTTAACGCAGGCCCAGGCGAGACTGATCATGTTTCAGACCAGCGCGAGATCATCCGATACCTACAATGATTTTGTTTTGATGGCAGAAAATGTGGTAACGAATACGGCAAAAAATATCGCTGAACTGAAAAAACAGAAAATTATTAATCAGAATGATGTTTTAACGAAAAATAATTTCAGTCTTATTGAAGGAGATGAAGGCTTTTTCTCACTCGATTATCCAAAGCAGAGTATGGCACAGGGATTTGTAATTTTTCCTAAAAAAGGAGATATCGCGAAGCCGGGTTATCTTAAAAAATCTGTCGACAGTCTGATTGCGCAGGTTACTCTTGATAATACGACTTTGGATAAATCTTTAAACGATTATTTCCATTCATCAGTAGGAGCAGGAAGAACGGATGTGGATGTAAAATACAAATATCTTTATCCGGGACTTACCAATCCAGTTCCGGCAGGAATTGCCGCACAGCTCATCAATTACGGAAATCCGTTTCTGGTGAAAGGTTACATTCCGAAAGAACTGAAAGACTACAAACCGGGACTAGAGAAAGGAATTTTAATTTCTGAGAAAGAATTTGACAATTTAAAACTTTTCTACACCGAAGTTTATCAGAATACAGGAGCGGAACGATCAGATTTTAGCCAGTCCAGAGCGATTAACGAGTACGTGAAACTGCTGAAAAAATACAACCCTACTCTGAAATTTTTAGATAAAAGTGATCTTTACAAACAGCCGATGTCTTACGCGGTGGGAATAAGTACAGGTTTTGATAATTCTGATGAAGAACTGATGTCGAAATATATGCTGAAAGGCTGGAAAAAATCTAAAATTGTGACCAATGAAACGGTAAAAACCTATTTTAAACATTACAAAGATTTAGCCGACAGAATGTTGTCTCACAGAAATGATCCTGCGGTGAAAATTGAGCAGAACGGACAGACTTTTTACTGGCTGAATGAATATTTTATGCCGACCATGATGCCCGTTGAAGAACCGGAATATACTCAACATTAATTATTTATAAACAGAAAAGCGGAAAATATTTTTCTGCTTTTTTTATTTTTTAATGTAAATTTTTTATCTTTGGATTACCCAAATCACGTAAATATGTCACAGCAATCATCACCTCATGACGGCAAATATTTTGTTGTCCGGAAAGGCAAAGCCCAGTGTAATCAGGGTGATCAGTTCCCGCAGTACAAAGTTACTTCCCATCAGAAACATTTTTGGAACGATTCCGAGGGTAATGCAGATTTTCTTGGCGTTACCGAAGACGATCTTCAGTTTAATCCATCCGGTCCCAGTTTTGGAAAATGTAAACTGAAACCTACTTCAGGAGGCTATTTGCCATGCTCTTATGCGCCTGCCGGAAAATGGCAGAAAACATACGACAAAGTAACCATTATGGGCAAAAAGATCGTCACCGAATTTTCTGAACTGCAATGTGTAATCGGAGGTAAAATTACCATCAAAGATCACGGACAGCGTGGAGAAATGAGCAAGCAGAATGTGAAAAATGCGGATAACAAAACCGTTCAGCACATCAATCCTTTAGTGAAAATGCAGGATTTTAAAGAAACCGTTCTTGAAAATGAAATTGATGCCTATTAATTAATTCCAAAAAACATTCTATGTCTAAACAAGGAGTTTCAAAGATCTCAGGAAATCCAAATCCTGTAGTTGGCGAAAAAACAACTTACATGGTTACGGACTGGTATCCTGCTACACCTTCAGGAGAAAGAAATCCTGCTTTGGTAACCTGGGAGCTTTTTAAAAAACGTCCCGACGGAAGTTTTACCACAACAAACATCAAAAAAGTGGGGGACGGAAGTTTTACATTCGGAGAAGTTGCAGCCAAAAATACCTATCGTCTGGAAGCTTATCTTCATAGTCCTGAAGGAAAAGGGAGTACCACCATTGATATTACTCCGCAACCAGGAGAAATTCCAAAGATCAATAAAGTGGAACTGCGCTATGCAGACGATTCTCCGGGAACCGTTTTCAGTTATCAGGAAAAGCTTATAGCCAGCGCGCAGTGCGTAAATCTTGCAGGTAAAAAACTGCTGTTTACGCTTTGGGAAGATGATGCAGCCGGAGAAGGACATAATTCTAAGAATAAATTTGTAGACAGCAAAGAAGCGGTTGTAAGCAGAACCGGAACTGCAACCGCAGAATTCATACTTACTAAAGCTTTGATGCAGAAAGCTTCACAAGGAGAAAGAGATCCTAAAGAACTGGAATTCTATGTAACGGTAGAATATTACAAAGACAGAAAGCACGCAAGTGAAAACCGCGTGATAAAAAATCCTGAATACAAACCGCCTGTTCAGCCGTCTCAGGCTCCGAAATCCACGCCAAAAGCCACCGGTTCGCCCGCCGCTTCAAAACCAGATTCTAAAAAAGAAACCAGCGGAATATTTGATTCCTTCACAGAAACCGTAAGAAATACATGGAATGAACTTTGGGACTGGGCAGAATCCAAAGGAACGGTAAAACCGGATAAAAAACCTACGGCTGCCAAACCTGAAGGTAAAACAAAGAGTGTGGTAGATCATACGGAAAAACAGGCTTCAGATAAAAAAGGAAAGTGTTTTTGCAACAGGGATTTTACCGCTGAAGAATTTGAAAAAATTATTAAAGGACTTAGAGATAGTGAGCCAAGAGTTAAAAAAGACAGCGGCTATGCACTTTTCGGTGCCAGTAATTGTGAATTGCCGGAAGAAGATAAGACGATTGAAAAATTAAGAACTCAGTTGAATAGCCTTTTTACAAAATATCAGATTAATACATGTTTAAGAAAGCTTCATTTTCTGGCGCAGGTTTATCATGAGACAGACCGGTTAAGAACAACTTTAGAGTATGCTACTAAAAAAGATTATAAACCTTATTTTGGAAGAGGCTTAATGCAATTAACCTGGGAGAGTAATTATAAAATCTACAAAGCATACAGCGGAATTGATTGTGTAAAGGACTATGACAAGATTTCAAACAATCTGTCCAATGCCTGTGATTCTGCCGGTTGGTACTGGAAGCAGGGAAAAGTTTTAGGAGTAGGAAAAAGATGGAAAGGACCTGCCGATCCTCCTGCATACGTAAAGATTCAGAATCCGGATTATCCTAAAGAAACAATTACTTACACAGACGGAAAAACAAGCGGAAAATATGGTACCGTAAATTTAGGATTAATTGCAGATGACGATAAAGTAGATTTAATAAGTTATTTAGTAAATGGAGGTTCTAACGGACTGCAGGAAAGAAGAAATTATGTATTAACTTTAAAGAATATTTTTAAGTATCCTCAGGATTGTGTAAATAAAGACCAGAAAAAAACGGCTGCATCTTCAGGAAGTACTTCTGTAACGATTAGATTAACCAGAAAATGGCAGACGAACAAATCTACAATCGGAGAATTTACAATTGATAATTCGGAAATTAAAGGTTATATTCTTGAGGAAAAAGGTCCCGATACTACCGTTTCGGGAATTGAACAAAGAGTTCCCGTCGGTACATACAATTTGGAGTGGCATGCCGGAACGAAAATAAAAAAAGGGTTAAAATTATATAACGATGTAGTATCAAAATCAAGAGCAATTTTAATACATTCCGGAAATACAGCGGATGACACCGAAGGGTGCTTATTACCGGGTTCTACCAAATCCAAAGACTTTGTGGGAGGTAGTAAAGTAAAATTAAAGGAAATATTTGACTATGTAGAAGAAATTGGCATAAAAGATGCTAAAATTATTATTTCACAAGCGTATGAATAGATTGTATTTATTGATGTCATTTGCCGTATTATTTTCGTGCAAAAGTCCGTCTCAGGAAAATGCTAATAAAGATATTAGTGAAAAAGTTACCACGCTTACAACGTCACTCGAAAATAAAGAAGAATCAGCTTTTCTGAACAGTTTTCCTAAAGATTTTACAAGTTTTAAAAATACTTTTGGATGGGATGATGAAAAAGATACTGCAGAACCACTTTATAATAATGCCAATAAATATCTTGACTATTGGTTTTCGCTTATTAAACAGCCAAAATACAATAAATACGAAAGCCAGATCATTGATATATCAAAAGGAGGTATTTGGCAGGCTGATGCAGTTGCGTATTTTCAGAATAGTGCCGTAAAGTATATTAAAGAAAATAAAAGATATCATCTTATCAATTCTCTTTCAGATAATGATGCAAAGTCTGTTTTGTCATTTTTATTTGATAGCGGATCAGGATTTAAAAAAGATTCGGATTTTATTTCAAATTTAAATAAAGAAAAACAGCAGCTTGCCAATAGTTTTTTATCTGCCAATATCTCCTCTGAAAAAAAGCGGGGATCGTTTGAAACCTATGAAAATAACAAAAATTATTTCATAAAAACTTTCGACGTAAACAAAGATGGAATTCCGGATAAATTAGTAAGCAGTACAGCTTATCAGGGCGAAGATTTATTTGTTTTTTTAGGAAATAAAGCAGGAAGCTATGATCTGAATTTGGAGACAACGAATTTTTCTGAAGACGGAGGAAATATCATCAGAGATATTACACCGATCGCCAACAGTAAAGGTTTTACAGTGAAAACTTACTTTCCCGATCGCGGCTTTTACGAAAAGGAATTTAATATTATTCCCGAAAATAATACATGGATTTTGAGAAATACTATTTATAAAACCATGTCTGATGTTTCAGAAAATGCTGTAAAGTACATTTGTGATGTTTCTCAGAATATCGATATTACAAAATCCGGCTGGTCAGACAGATTAAATTCTATTCCGGAAGAAAATGAAAGAAGCAAAAAATGCAGGGTAGAAAAAGTTTCGGAAAACGGGAAGCAGTACCTTATTCAGGATCCGGATGGTTATACGAATCTACGGAAAGAAAAAAATACATCTTCACAGGTTTTACAAAAAATAAATTCAGGTGAAAATGTTGAGGTTCTGGATAATTCCGGAGACTGGTATCTTGTAAAAACCAGACAGGGCACTAAAGGATATGTGCATAAAAGCAGGATAACATCTGCTCATTAATAATAAAATTAATAAAAATAAAGGAAGTTATGTACCCATGACTTCCTTTTTGTTTTAAAAGATCGGATTTTTGAATTAAATTAAAATAAAAATATTTTCGGATTAAAATTTATGGTATTTTTGATCTAATAAATACGTCAAAAGTATACCTTATGATTACAAAAAAAATCATTGGAATTTGTTTACTGGCAGGGGTTTTTGCCATTTCCTGCTCCAAAAATGAAACAAAAAACAAAGCAATAAAAGCGGATTCTATGTCCGTTTCTCAGCCTGTTGAAAAAACAGCAGTTCCCGTTGAGAAAAAAGATTCAGCACAATCTGATGAACAAGCAGAAAGTCCGGAAGAAAAAGATACAAAAAAGACCGTTTCCAAAACTTCTGTTGAAGGAAAATTTATCGCAACAACCTGTGAAGGTGCAAGATTTTCAATAGAATTTAAAAATACCGACGGAAATCCAACGTTTAAAATTTTAGATAAAACAAAAATAATTGCTGCCGGAAATGTTTCTGCAGAAACCGACGAAAAAACAGGAGCGATCACCAACATTATGATGGGCGAAATTGGCGGTGTGTATGAAGGTGACAAAATTGTGATCCAGAATTACGGAAATGCCATGAACGAATTCGAACACTTCACACAATGCGGCGATAAATATCTGGAATTCACCAGACAGAAATAATCAAAAATTAATGATTGAAATAGAAACAGCATCCATTTTCGGGCGCTGTTTTTTTGTGGTTAAATTTAAAATGGTTTTAAAAAGTTTGTATTCTTACTGAATAGAATGCTCATTACAGATTTCAAAGAATTGATTGGGATTAAAAAACTTATGAACCTTGCGTTACATAAACATCATACTTAAATAACGAGATAATCAAAACGGCAAAACTATTTTGCTGACTAAAAAATTTCTTCTAACTTAGTTTTAGCCAAAAAACAAAATATATGACCGTTCATTTTATCCTTTCCGGTGAAACGCTGGAAAGTATAGCTGAAGAAATTAATCTCGAAAATCCAAAATACCTTAAAGAATTTCACAATACCCATTGTGCAAGAGAAGATTTTATAGATGATGACCTTGTTCCGCGGAAAAAACTTCTTATTCCTGATATTCATAAAATAAAGGAATACAACAGCCGCAACGATGCTCATTTTAAAAGTCCGAAATTAAATCCTCACATTCCTTTCCATCCTGAAAATCTGGCTAAAATTTATACTGTTGAAAGCCGGGAAACCGAAGAAAATGAGCTTGAAGAAAAACAGAATGCACTTTCTTACACCGTTTCAGTAAAGTGGATTCGGAAAGAAGACAATGTTCACTTTTTTCACCTCTTCAAAAATAATTTTTCGGAAAAATCGGGAAGCATGATGGCAGATCTCGCTTCAGAATCCATCCGTTCGCTGAATCCTGTTGAGGTAAAAACCGACTATAAAGGCAGAGTTGTATTTATTTCCCTAACCAAAGAAACAACTGATCATTTTAGTAAAATAAAAGAACGTTTAGAAGATCTTTTTCCCGATAAATACGCCAAAATATATCTTGATGAATTCGAACGGATTGTTCTCAATCCTTCACTTTTCCACAGCAGAATGAAGGACGATATTTTCATCAAAAATTATTTTGCCGACCTAAGAAACAGCTTTAGAAACGGAAAATCTTACTTGGCTCAGTCAATTGGAGAAGAGCATACAGAAATTCAGCTTTTGCAACAGGTGGAAAATGCGGATTATGACCGGGAAATTATTCTACAGCAGAAAATAAATCCATTGGAAGAAGATAAAGATTTCAAAGGAAAATATGTACTGTTTACTGAATCGGGATTAGTAAAAGAGATCGAAATCAAATATAATATTTCTCAGTTTGGTGTAAAAAATACGAGTCTTTTTGTGTTAAAAGAATTGTCGTAAACATTTTACAGTAAAGGATTCTTAAGATTTTATTAAATCTACAATTGTAGAATTACGACATCAAATCGTAGAATTACGACAAATTTTAAAATTGCTGTTTAAAAACTTTCGGAAGAGAGATTGCCGCTTTATCTTTGTTACACAATCACCGAATCACAAAATATTATTAACGATTAAAATTTACCTATCATGGCAGCAAATTCAAGAGGAATCTTAAAATTCAATGGCGGAGAAGGGCAAAAATTGCTGAAACTGAACTACAGCGTTTCAAGATCTACGGATGTTTCCGGTAGAGTAGCTTCAGATCCTTCCAATGCGCTCATCAAAGTAACCGTAGAAGCAACAGAAAAATCAGACATTCTGGAAAGCTTACTGAACGGAAAATACAAACCGACAACAGGAGAAATCACCTTCAACAAATCCCACGAAGAAGGCACATTAATCACCCTTTCATGGAACAACGGATACGTTATTCAGCACGAAGTTGAGTTCGACGCGGTAGACGAAAACAGTATGCTCATCAGTTTTGTGGTAAGTGCAGAAACCATCGACTACGGAAACTCCAAATACGAAGGTCTTTGGCCATCAAGCTAAAATATTCATTTCATCGTATTCATACAAAAGACTGTCGTACAAGGCGGTCTTTTTTTACCATTTTTAATTAAATTTTGTTAAAATAATCATTCTAAATCACATTATTAAGACATAATTTTCCGTTTTTAAGAAAAAACAGTTAACTTAGTAAACAATAAAAATTCAGACGGTTATAGATTCACTCCAGTTAAAAATAAGGAAAATCCAAACCCGAAGAACACCAAATTACACACACCAAATATTAATCTGAATAGTACAATGGGAGTATTAGTTACCAATGAGACTGTAAAGCAGCTATTTCATATAGCACAATCCATCGCGAAGGAAAATTACAATGCAACCTATGGAGCTCCGCACATTTTGCAGGCACTCATGCACAAAGACATCGGGCTGAACGAATTCCTTAAAAGCATCGACAAAGATCCCGGATATTTCTACGAATGGGCAGATGTTCGCATTGAAGATTATCCTAAAACCACCCATCTTCCCAACGAAACCGGAGAAGATGAAACAGTAGATCGTATTGTGGAAGAAGCAGATGATATCCGTCTGAAATTAGGTCTGGACGAAATTACCCCGATCTGCATTCTAACGGCAATTGTAAAACCTCAGGTCGCTTTTACGTTACAACAGCTCAAATCCCTTCCTCTCAGAGAACATGAAATTTTCAATCTGTACAGAAAAGATACATCTTACGAAAGTTCGGAAAACGGAGAATTTTCTTCCATATTTTCAAACGGTTCAGACTATTCAGACCCGTCTTTTCCTTCCATAAAAAGCTATTGCACAGACAGAACAGCTCAGGCGAGAAAAGGAGAACTGGAAAACATCATCGGAAGAGACAAAGAACTCAGAATGCTGGTTGAAATTCTCTGCCGGAAAAGCAAACCGAACGTTATCATTATCGGAGAACCCGGAGTCGGGAAAACCGCTTTGGTAGAAGGTTTTGCCATTGAAATCACCAAAGGAAACGTTCCTGAGATGCTTAAAAACGGAACCTTACTGGAATTGGACACCGGAGCATTACTGGCAGGAACCTCTTACAAAGGAGAAATTGAAGACCGTCTGAAAAAAGTCATCAACGAATGTAAAAAGATAGAAAAAGCCATTCTTTTTATTGATGAAATTCACACCCTTTTAGATCCAAAAGGAAGCATCGGAAACGTTGCAAACCTGCTTAAACCTGAACTGGCAAGAGGTGAAATTACCGTCATCGGAGCCACCACTCAGGAAGAATACAGAAAAATTATTGAGCCGGAACAGGCTTTCAACCGACGATTCGAAGTGTTAACGGTAAATGAGCCGGACGAAAAAACCTGCGTTAAAATGATCGACGTTTTACTCGAAGGTTACAAAAAACACCACGGAATTGAAGTAGAGAAAACTGCCCTTCCGGAATGTGTCCGTCTTGCAAAAAGATATGCTAAAGGGAAAAAACTTCCCGATGCAGCAATCGATCTCTTAGACAGAACCATGGCGGCGATTAAAATGCTCGACGAACTTTCAGAGAAAGAACTGGAAAGCTGGAAATTAACCTACGAAAAGCTTCAGAGCGAAGATTATTTCGATGAAAAAGACAAAGCAGACGAACTGATCTGGAATTACAATCTGCTGAGAGACAAAATAAGTCCGATTTTGTGGGGTTCTTTAAGTGAGCAGCCACAAATCGACAATTCCATGCCGGTGGAACAGATTCAGAAAATTATTGAAGACAGCTACGCCGAACTTTTGCAGCACGCCTCAAAAAAAAGAGAAAAAGTAGACCGTCTTGAACTCGCGGCGGTAATGGCGGCAAAAACAAACATTCCGATCGGGAAAATTCAGGCGCAGGAAAAAGAGAAACTGCTGAATATGGAATCTCTTTTAATGAACCGTGTTGTAGGGCAGGATCATGCTTTAAAAATCCTTTCCGATGCAATTGTTGAAAACCGAAGCGGACTGAATAAACCGGGACAGCCCATTGGATCATTCTTCCTTTTGGGACCAACAGGAACAGGAAAGACCGAGCTGGCAAAATCGATGGCAGAACTCCTTTTCAACGACGAAAAAGCAATGGTTCGTTTCGATATGTCTGAATTTAAGGAAGAACATTCGGCCGCACTTTTGTACGGTGCGCCTCCCGGATACGTAGGTTACGAAGAAGGAGGAATGCTCGTAAACAAAATAAGACAGCAGCCTTACACTGTGGTGTTATTTGATGAAATTGAAAAAGCCCATCATTCGGTTTTTGATGTCTTTTTACAGATCATGGACGAAGGAAAAGTTCATGATAAACTTGGAAAAGAAGGCGATTTCAGCAATGCCCTGATCTTATTTACCTCAAATATCGGAAGCGAAGAAATCGTAAAACAGTTTGAAGAAGGAAAAATCCCGGAATCAAAATCCCTAATGCAGATTATGTCGAATTCAGGACGTTTCAGACCGGAATTTTTAGCAAGAATTACAGAAATTATTCCTTTTGCGCCAATTACAGAATCTATCGCCGAGAGAATTTTTAATATTCAGTTAAAATCACTGCACAACTCTTTAGCGCGACTGGGAATGAGCCTGAAAATCTCCGATGAAGCCGTGAAAAATCTTGCATTGGGCGGATTCAGCAGCAAATACGGAGCAAGACAAATCTCAGGAGTGATACGTTCTCAATTGTCAAGACCGATCTCGAAAATGATCGTAAGAGAAGAAGTAAAAGCCGGACAAACCATTCATGTCAACTGGAATTCCGAAGAAGAAAAACTGAGCTGGAAAGTAGAGTAAGAAAATAGTGAATCTGTTTAAAAAACTTTTCACAAAAGCATAAAAACAATGAACCCAAATCTCAAAAATATTTTTCTAACCGCAATGGTATTGTTGTGTTCTCATTTTACGAACGCACAGTTTCTTGCTGCTTCCGATACTTCGGAAAGCAGTGTGAAGAAATACAAAAGCATCATTAATGCCAACAGAGAAATTGTAGATTTTATTGAATATTCTCTGGTTCAGAAAGGTTTGCCGAGGCATTTGAGAAATCTAGCCTTAATAGAATCCCATTTCAACAGAAATATAGCTTCCGGAGCCGGAGCAGTGGGAGTCTGGCAATTTATGACCGCTCACGCCAATCAATACGGATTAACCGAACAGAACAGAACGGATATTTACAAAAGCACAAAAACAGCAACAGTTTCCTTAGCCAATCTCTACAAAAAATACAACAACTGGATCACTGTAGTGGCTGCTTACAACTGCGGAGAAGGAAATATTGCCAAAGCCATGACCGCTGCAAACTCTACTCAATACCATATTTTTTGTAAGTTTTTGCCGGAAGAAACCATCAATCATGTTAAAAAATATCTGAATGCATGCTACGCAACCGGAGAACTCCAAAATGTTCTGGCAAACTATAATTCCTCAAGAATGAACACCGTTTTCTTCGTAAAAGGAGGAAGCGGAAAAAACAATGGGCAATTGGCAGAAACCGAGATCAATGCAGGATTCAATCTCAACATCATTGCTGATGAACTGGATGTAGATGTAGATAAATTACTTTCATGGAATCCAAATATCAACGATGAACTTCAGAAAAAAGGAGAAGGCACTTTATACCTTCCTACCGATCTGATGCCCGATTTTTTATTGAGAAAAACTAAAATTCTTTCAAGATCCGTAAAAGAAGGAAATACACAAAACACCGCACAGTAGAACACTAAGCGATCATGTTTAACCTACCAAATCACAGGAAATATGAAAACAGAATCACAAGATACAGTACAGAATCCTTCCTTCCGCCCATCGCAGAATGCAGACGGAATTTCCCAGAATCATCATACAGGAATCAACCGTCTGGTAAAACTTTCTCTCGTGATCGAAGGAAAAGTGATTAAATATTACAAGCATTTTCAACTCACCCAAAGCACAAAACGCCACCACCAATTCAGCGTGACATTGGCTCACGATGCTTTAGGCGACCGACAGACTCATACCCTCGAAGAAGCCAATAAATTTCTCGGAAAACGTTTAACAGCCGTTATTTCCTACAAAGATATTGAAAGCAGCCCCGAAAGAACCTTTGTCGGAGTCATTACAGGAGTAGGTTTCAGTCAGGAGAAAATGAGCCTTGGAAATATTGTGTTAACAGGCTACAGTCCCACCATTTTACTTGATGGAGCACCGCATATTCAGAGTTTTGGCGGAAGTTCACCCGTTAATATGGGAATCATTGCCAACGAAGTCATCAAACAAGGGATCGATTCCAGCCGTTTTGATGTGAGAGTGGATACCAACGATTATTCGCAGATTATTTACAGCAGTCAGTATGACGAAACGCACTACAATTATCTGGCAAGAATGGCTGAAGCGTATGGCGAACAGTTTTACTATGACGGCGAAGTATTGCATTTCGGAAAACTTCCGCCACAGAACAAACCGATCAAATTAACCTACGGGAGCAGCGCCAATGATATTAAGGTTGAATTAAAAGCAGTACACACAAAACCCCAGTTTTACGGTTACAACAGCAGTAAACATGAAAAACTGACTTCGGGTGAAACGCCGGTTCAGCATGTGGGAGATTTGGCAAAAACAGCTTATTCCCACAACGAAAAAATATATAAAACCCCTGCATTACAGGTTGCGCCCATTAAAGCTTCCACTCATCTTGATGTGGAATATTCTCAGAAAAGTGCGGCGGGAAGTGAAGCGGTGAGCGTATTTTCATTTTCAGGAAATACAACCGTTCCTTTTTTGCATCCGGGTTGTGTGGTGGATGTTCAGATGAGAAAATTAGACAGCAACGAATCCGATTATTTTACGAGAATCATGGTGACGGAAGTTACTCATGAAATTGATACCATCGGTCATTACAAAGGAAGCTTCGAAGGAATTGCTTCAGACACCGGATTTTTACCTAAACCCGAATTTAAAATTCCAAAAGCCGAACCGCAGATTGCTACCGTAATTTCCAATACAGATCCGGAAGGACAGGGAAGAGTTCAGGTAAGATTCGACTGGCAAACCAATGATACAACGCATTTTATCAGAATGATGAGTCCCGATGCGGGAGGAACCGATCAGGTGAACCAAAACAGAGGTTACGTCGCGATTCCCGAAGTGGGGGATCAGGTGATGGTGAATTTCGTTCACAGTCATCCCGACCGACCTTTTGTGATGGGCGGAATGTTTCATGGCGGAGTCGGTCTCGGCGGCGGTGTGGACAACAGAGTGAAATCTATCCAGACGAGAAGCGGTCACAGAATTATTTTTACAGAGGATGAAAGCATCGTGATTACTGACAAATCAGGAAATAAAATTCATTTAGACACCACCGGAAGCAACATCACCATTACAGCTCCTGAAACCATGACGTTCAACTGCCGGAACATGAACATTAACGTCGGCGAAAATATGAGCACCAATGTCGGAATGAATAAATCTGATACCATTATGGCAAATCATACCGAAAGTGTAGGTTCTATGAAATATCTTTCTACAGGAGCCGATTTCATGACCAATGTGGTCGGAAAAATGAGTCATTACGTAAAAGGCGATATGGAAGTCTATGGCGAAAAAGAGCATAAATTAACCAGCCTTAAAGGCGTTGAGGTCAACAGTCAGGGAAAAGTGGAACATCACGCAGAAAAAGAAGTTCAGAACAATAGTGGCGAGAAATCTAAAAATCACTAAAAATGAGCATTGAATATTTTGTAGAAGGGAAAGCGGTCACCCGTTTTGATGGAGATCATAAAACCTTTGCCAAAGAAGGCATCAGTCATAACAGTGCGGCAACCGTGGAACAGAAAGGAAACGGAACGGGTGTAAGCTATAACAAAGCAGAAACCATTAATCCCGATGATAAACCCGTTAATACCATCGATATAAGCCTGAATCTTTTTTTTGACGGAACCCAGAATAACAAAACCAATACCCGGCTTGGCGGAGATTTCAAAGAAGCAAGCAGCGATAAAGACGACAGCTACAACAATGAGTTTACGAACGTTGCGCGCGGTTACGACTCTATCGATCCGAATGCACAGAATCAGGTTTCATGGTATATTGAGGGAATCGGAACAGAGGACAGAAAAAGTGACAGCATTTTAAAAGGTGTTGCGCAGGGAACCGGAGATACAGGAGTCGTGGCAAAAGTGGCAAAAGGTTGTAAAAAAGGAGCAGAAGCCATCGTAAATAAACTTAAAAATAACACGAAACCGATCGGGGTTCTTACCGTAAATGTCTTTGGTTTCAGTAGAGGAGCTGCGGCGGCGAGACATTTTATACACGTTGCAAACTCTCCGGGAATAATTTCTTATGCTTTGGGAAAGGAAACGTTACAGGTTTTTCCTCCCGAATTCATCAATAATGAAACGGTTACAATAAAGGATAAAGATGGCTCCAAGTCGCAGTTCATCATGCGGCACGGATATTTCGGAGCCTGTCTTCTGGCGCAGGATCTTGAGGTTAAAGAGATAAGATTCCGTTTTGCAGGATTGTATGATACGGTTGCTTCTTACGGACTCAATCACAGAGGAGGTTTCGGGATTGATGATGATACCAAACAGCTTGGTTTAGATACCATCGGAGGCGGAAAAGTAAATTTTGTTCTTCAGCTTGCTTCAGATGACGAATACAGAGATAATTTTGATCTAACGAATATCGACAGCACAGGTTTATACGGACTGGAGTTTACCCTTCCCGGAGTTCATTCCGATATTGGCGGATCTTACGGAGAAGGAGATGAAATTTCTGTTTTATATTGCGATTCTTACGATCCCTACAATAATGTATTTACCCACAAAGAATGCGAAGCATTTAAAAAAATTGTAGTAGAGGAAGGGTGGTATCATGATGAGCAGCTGGAAATTAAATCTTTCAGGCAAAAAGATGTGAACTACGACCGGTGGTGGAATAAAATATCGATGTATTATGGCTTGGTGGGAACCAGAAACTTGTCCAATAAATATGATAAAATCCCGCTGAACCAGATGTTTCATTATTCCAGACAGCATGAAGTGAAATATCTTGAAGATCTCATCAACGAAAATCATAAAATAACAGATTCTTTTTTAACCGGAATTTACAGTCAGCTTTCATCATATACCAATGCGTGTAACCAACTCAGAAATAAGTATGTAGAAGATTTTAAAGCCGGAAAAAAACCTTCAGTTGCCAAATACAAACAGGATATCAAAGCGATTTCGTATTTAGGTCACATTCAGGAAGAAGATCTTAAAAAATTAAGAAACGAATATCTTCACTGGTCTGTAAAGGCCAACCAGATCGGTCTGGATGCACGACCCAACGACAATGCCCCGAAAAGAAGAGGCGCATTGGCTGCACAATACCGCAAAAGAAACATACAGAATGGATAAAACGATAAAAATAGTATTTTTTTTAATCCTCCTTTTTCAGAATATAAGTTGCCAGAAAATGAAAGAAGAACAATTGCCGGAATTTAACGTGGAAATAAGCAGTCCGAATAACAATATGATTGTAACGCCAGTGGAAGATAAAATCATCACTCTGGAAGGTGTTCCCGCGAGTCTGCCTTATGGAAGTTCGTCGGGAACATGGGGGAATTCCGGGAAAGGCTGGACGGAACAGCACGGAATTCCCATCGGAATAGATGTTACTTATTTTTCCAGATACGAAGATACTTTTTATCATCTGAAGGCAGACTTTCCGGTGGAAAAAATCAAAGACTACATGCAGCGTGCGTATGCGCAGCGCGAAGCTTCTTTTTACAATAAACCTCTGGAAGAATATAAAAATCTGGGAAGGAATGAAAAATACAGCAGCGCAGAAAATCCTTACAACAGTTTTACAACGCTTGTTTTTGGTTTTGCTCCAAAAGGAATGGTTGTAGTATGGCTCAGATTCCGGGCTGTTCAGATTGAGCTGGGAAAATTTCAGGCTGAAATCGTAAAAGATGATCAGCAGCTTGAACAGAAGTTTTTTTCGAAACTTTCGGTAACACGTGAAGAAATGAAAAAGAACAGATTTTTGGATGCGGAACCTAAAGAATGGGAAGACTATAGAAAAAAATACAGTTGGAAACCACAAATTACTTCAGAAAATCCGGCTTTTAAACTGTTTGAATCCAATATAAGTTATTACAACGCCGAAGAAGAAGTTATTCTCCATTCGTGGATCGATAAAATTCCTTCAAGAGAAAGAGCGGTTCCGAAAGAACTGAATTTTATCTGGGAAACAGCAAAAGGCGAACAGTTTATCGGAAGAGCGTATTTCAATTGGGAAAGGCTCAACAGTGAGTTCGAAAAAGCAGGAAAAGACTTTCAGTTGGATTTTAAAGTGGCAAAAGACAACAGCAGTTTTGATATTTTCATTAACAATCAGCCCATTAAAGCAGACAGCATAAGAATATTCAGGGCAGAAAGAGAATTTCACGACTCCTATCAATAAAAATAATTCAATTCTCAGTTTAGTTTATAGAATTCCGGTGAAAATTTTTTTCATCGGAATTCTTGTTTTAATTTCAATTTCTAACCGTTAAGAAATAGTAAAAATATCTTAATTAAATCTTAATATTTCTCTTTTTAGTGTGTAAATTTGTTTGATTTTTATTGCGTTTTAAGTATTTAAATAATTGATTAATAGTACTTTAATTTAAAATATAATTCTTTAATCGTAGAATTACTACATGAAGTCGTAGAACTACTACAAAAACTAAGATTACTGTTTAATTCCTTTCAGGTTCAGAAAAGGTGCCCTATCTTTGGAATACCAAATCAACCAAATCACAAAATATTAACGATTAAAATTTACGAATCATGGCAGCAAATTCAAGAGGAATCTTAAAATTCAACGGCGGCGAAGGACAAAAATTATTAAAGCTGAACTACAGTGTTTCGAGATCTACGGACGTTTCAGGCAGAGTAGCATCAGATCCTTCCAATGCACTGATTAAGGTTACAGTAGAAGCTACAGAAAAATCCGACATCCTAGAAAGCTTACTTAACGGGAAATACAAACCAACGACAGGCGAAATTACATTCAACAAATCCCACGAAGAAGGAACCTTAATTACTCTGGGTTGGGAAAACGGATATGTAATCCAGCATGAAGTGGATTTCGATGCAGTGGATGAAAACAGTATGCTCATCAGCTTTGTCATCAGCGCAGAAACCATCGACTATGGAAATTCTAAGTATGAAGGTTTATGGCCGGGAGCTAAGTAATTCAAAACACAACAATCATCTTAGTAAAAATAAAATTGGTTACAGAATAGCACGGCTCAGAAGAGTGGCTATTCTGTTTTTCTTTTTAGGACTAAATTTTTTTCATCATTTTTCAAAGTAATTCTTTAAAATCTCTAAAAAATAAAAGTTTACATTGAAATTAGAGAATAAAAATTTAATTAATGTGAGGTTAGATAAATCTTTGCATTTAAAAATAAAACACATCAAATCACAAAATATCAGGCTATGTTTAAGGATGAAAATATGCCCAAAACGCCTTCTTCAACAGGAGAATCTTCAATGCTGATGAATGAAAATTTACAGCCCAACAAACCCTTATTGGTGGATGAAAAGTTCTGGTCTCAGCAACCGACTTCGAAAATACATAATGCAAAGGCAATTCCCGAAAGTCAGATTCAGGGAATCAACCGCGTGGTAAAGCTGGATATTGTTGTTGAGGGAAAAGCGGTAAAGCATTTTAAACACTTTCAGTTAAAACAAAGCGCAACAAGACATCATGAATTCAGTCTTTTATTAGCTCACGATACATTGGGAAGCGCAGAAAATCATAATCTGGAAGCAGCCCAGAATTTTTTAGGTAAAAGAATTACCGTAGTTTTTAAATATAAAGACCTCGAAGACGGTCCGGAAAGAAGCTTTGTAGGAGTTATCACAGAAGTTGGATTCAGTCAGGAAAAAGGAAGCCTCGGAAATATCGTTCTTACAGGATGCAGTCCGACGGTTCTGCTGGATGCGGCTCCTCATATTCAGAGTTTTGGCGGTGCGCAGGAAATCAGCCTGAACAGCATTGCCAATGAGGTGATTAAAGAAGGTTTTGGACAGGGAAAATTCGATTTTCGCGTAGATGCACAACACGGAAATGTTTCCTACAGTTCTCAGTATGAAGAAACCCACTACAATTATCTGGCAAGAATTGCGGAAGCCTATGGCGAACAGTTTTTTTATGACGGTGAAGTGCTGCATTTCGGAAAGCTTCCTCCACAGGAAAAACCTGTAAAGCTTACCTACGGAAGCAGCGTGAATGATGTGAAGATCAAAATGAAAGCACAGCACGTAAATCCTACATTCTACGGCTACAACAGCAGTAAAAACGAAAAATTAACAACGGGGAATTCCAAAATCAGTCACACCTCAGATATTGCCAAAAGAGCGTATGAAATTTCAGAAAGAACTTTTACGACGCCATCTTTAAGAGTTGCTCCCATTAAAGCAGCCTCTTTTATGGATATTGATGCCTCACAGAAAGGAACCGCCGGAAGTAAAGCTTCCGATGTTTTTATAACTTCGGGTGAAACTACCATTCCCTTTCTTTATCCGGGTTGTATCGCTGATATTGAGATGAGAAAAACCGATACGAACGCAACCGCTTATTTTACCAAATTAATGATTATTGAAGTTAATCATGAAGTAGACGCAAGAGGATATTATACCGGAACTTTCGAAGCGATTGCTTCAGACACAGGATTTATTCCGCGCCCTGAATTTCAGTTGCCAAAGGCGGAACCTCAGTTTGCCAAAGTAATTTCCAACTCAGATCCGATGAATCAGGGAAGAGTAAGGGTACAATTCGACTGGCAAAACGGCGCAACTACTACAGAATACATCCGAGTAATGACTCCAGATGCGGGAAGCAGCGATAAAGTGAATAAAAACCGTGGTTTTATGGCAGTTCCTGAAGTCGGGGATCAGGTGATCGTTAATTTTGTTCATCAGCATCCCGATCGACCTTTCGTGATGGGCGGAATGTTTCACGGCGCAATTGGCGCAGGTGGTGGTGCAGAAAATAATATTAAAAGCTTAAGCAGCCGAAGCGGAAATAAGCTCGAACTGGACGACGGAGCGGGTTCTGTTTTTCTTACCGATCAGGGTGGCGCGAATATGAAATTTGACGGTGCGGGGAATGCGATTACCAATGCGAATCTCAACAAAACTGTCAATGTAGGAACTGCCAATACAGTAAATGCGGGAAGTACCAATATTATCAATGTCGGAAGTAAAGAAGGTGGTGGTGCAAATTCCAAAATATCGATGGATAAAGCCGGAAATATCAGTTTGGAATGCGATACCAATGTAACCATTAAAACCGGAGCAAGTTCAATTACATTAAATTCGGACGGAACAATCATCGTAAAGGGAAAAATTATCGGGATCGGAGGTGAAGGAATCGGAATTGCGGCGTCTCAGGGAATTGATGTCTCTTCACCGGCAAACCATATTGGAGGAGGCCCTACGAAAATCGATGGTGGAGATGCATTTATAAATTAATTTTTCATGGATAGCTTATTTAAAATAAAAGATAAATTTTCTGAACAATATACATTAACGATCGATTCAGATATCAAGGCAGTGAATGTTCACATGACTTCAAAATCCCAATTGCGATGGGATTTCAGTGTTTTGAAAATCGAAGAGGATTTTGTTGAGGTTAAAATTATTCAGCTCGATCATATTTTATTGGAATCGAATAATCCTTTGATTAAAGAAATTGCGGCACTAACGAACGCTTTTTCAAGATTATATAACGAATTATATTTAAAAATAAATTCGGAAGGAAAAGTAACAGAAGTGCTGAATATGGAGATCATTAGATCCAAATGGCAGCATACAAAAGCCGAAATGGAAACTATTGCAGAGAATAATCCGGATATAAAAAATGCAATTGTCCTGAATGATAATATTTTTCAAAATCCATTAAAATTAATAGAAGGAATTCAGAATAATGAATTTTTTCTGATGTTTTTCAATAAAATTTATGGGAGAAAAATCCCCGGAAGTTACAAGGAAAATACGTTGAATTTATTCAATTCTGCTAATGTGCATTGGAGCTATAATCTTAAAAATGTAAGCAATCCTTTATTGTCATCTGATGAAATGATTGCTGAACTTTCAGGAGAACCCTCTGTTTTGTTGAATATTGGTTTCTACAACAGAGCTTATGTACAATTTGCCAATCAGATCGATACCAAAAAACTCAATACTTCACTCAACGAAAGAGGAATTTTCAGAGTAGATCAGACTACGGGAAGAATCATCGAAGCTTCTTTAAACAGAGAAGAAATTGCCGATCCCGAAAATCTTTACAACAAATTGAAATATACTTTCTACAGCGATGAAATATTAAAATTTAAAATGTCTAATGAACACGTTACCGCAGAATCTTAGCATAAAATCTTTTGTTAAAAGGTTTTCATTAAAAAATTACTACATCGAATTTAATTTAAAATTGGATCGTAAAAATTCTGCCCGAAGTTTATTCATTTTAATTGAAAAAAAATACCGCGAAAATCAGGAAGATTATATCAAAAGAATCGGTTATGGTTTAGAACATCAACTGATTAATAAAAGAAATAAAATAACTACCCATACAAGAAAGCAAATACTTAAAAAAACATGATATGGGAAATAAAATTATCACAGAGAAAGATTTCTGGATGTGCTCCAGTGGCGCAATGCCCGCTCAGTTACAGGGAACCAGAAAAAGTAATAAAAAAAGTTCGGGAGATGTCTACATCACCGTTGCAGATACTGCAACAAGCAGTTGGATAGACTTCGGATGCACCAAAAATATGTTGTTGGCGGCACTGATAACGGCAATTGCTGTTGTAGTTGTTGTTGCTCTTATTGTCGGAACAGGCGGTGTTGCAGCCATCGGATTAATCGGAATGATGGCAATTGGAGCAGCAGCCGGAGTTGCAGGAGGGATTGTTGCTGCCGTTGACGGAGCTTTGAAATGCGGACAGAAAAATGCTACTGCAAGAACTTGGAGTGACAGCAAAGGAAATCTTCTACTAACGGGAACTCCTGCTATTACTGGCGATAAAACCATGACTTGTTCCATCGGCGGTGTTGTAAAATTTGCCCCTGAAATCAAAAGCTGGACTCATGCTCTGGCTTTGGGAGGGTTTAATTATGTTACTCAACTTGCAGGTTGTGCTTTGGGAGGAGCTGCAGTCGGAGCGGGAGGATTTTTGGTTTCTGGTTTAGCGGGAGGTTCACTTGCCGTTGCTGCGCCTACATTTTCGAGTGTGCTATCGAATGTTGCAGGAAGTTTTACCGGGATTTGGGGCGGAAGCAGAGCGCTTTTCGGACTGAATTCTTTAGCAAATGAACATGCGTATGGAAATGTTCAGGATGCCGGAGACGCAGGAGCAGCGTTGGTAAATGGAGGTGTTCCGGAAATCGGAATGGGACAACGTATTTTTACCGGACAGGCACATCCTTCTGATTATCTTCTTTTCTTATATTTGTTGAACATTAGAGCTAAAGGTCCGGCAACTCCTCATGTAGAAGAACCGAATACAGCAGGAGATAAAGATGGAAATACGCCGACAGATAAAGACGGAAATACAGCAAATAAAGACGAAGGACAACCAAAAGAAGAAGGAAATCAGACACCTGAAGATGAAGGTGCTAATAGAAGTAAAGGACAAGGTGACGAAGGACAGAATAATTCTAATAAAAATAAAAAAGGAGATGCCTACGAAAGCCCTCCTAAAACTCCTCAGGAAAAACTAGTTGAAGCTACGGAGGCAAAAGCAAAAGAGATTGTAGGAAGTCAAAGTGCCTCAGAAAGAGGACCTTGTTTATCCGGAGTTTATGATCCCGCAACAGGTAAAACATTCTTTGGCCAGAATTTTAAAACCAATGCAACGGGTAGGGCTGCTTATGAAAAATGGCTTACAGATCCTCCGGAACTTGGAGGAGCAGATCCTATTATAAAGCAAAAGGTTGCGGAATACGAAGCTAAAATTAAAAGCGGTGAAATTAAACCACCCGAAACTGCTGATAACAGATTAGCCGCTCACTCAGAAATGAGAGCTTATGATCAGGCTTTAAAAGCAAGAAGAGAAGCCGGATTGCCTGTTGATGAAAATTCAATAAGAGAAATGGATCTCCATAACAGAGATTTACAAAATAATGCAATCAAAAATAATGGAGGAACTCCTCCTCCGAAGGTAAGATGTCCACATTGTGGTTTCTTAACGGATGGAATTAATACTCACGGACATAATTAAAAGTATATGTTGGATTTATTTAATAAAAAATTAAGACTTGAAGATATTGATGATCGTTTTTACACTAAAAATGACATCAATGGAAATGCAGTTTATTTTTTAGACAAAGAATTTAAAGAACCATTCACTGGTGAAATATTTGTAACGTTTAATGGTGTTTTGGAGTCTGAAGCCCAATATAAAAACGGATATAAAAATGGTATCGAAAATATTTATAATTCTAATGGAATTTTAGAACAAACCAATGAAAATAGAGGAAATGTAATTTTTGGAGTCTCCAAAGAATTTAATGAAGAAGGAGATGTTGTAATATCGAGTATTGTTTACAATAATGACTATATCAGATCTGTGGAAAATTCTGATGGCGAAGTTGTAGAAACCCAATCATATACAGGGAAATATGGCGAAAATTTACCGGAATATCTCCAAAATTTATTAAGGCTTTCCAAAGAAGATTTATTTAATTATGAGTTCAAAAGTGAGAATCCATATTTAAATATTAACTAAAATAGTTATATAGTAATGTTTTAGATTTTAACTAATCTTAGGAAACGTAAGAAACTGTCTTATTTTTTAGCATAAAATAAAAAGGGCAAAAGTTAATAAATGTTATAAAAAATAAATGAGCTCAGAAATTTATTATCTTTAATATTCAATTAATTTTAATAAAAATAGTATGGAAGCCTACAATTTTGAGACTGCTATTAAACCCTTTTTTTGGGTATCCTCAGAAAAAACATATTCAGTATGTTTAAACGCAGGAACGTACAAACCTGAAATTTTCGAATGGAGAAAAGACGAAGGTTTCGAAGGCAACGGTTACGACTGGACTTCATTGGCAAAAGTTTTTGTAGAAGAGAAAAAACCGAACCTGTCGGACGACATTAAATTCGATCCGGAAGCCGATATGTTCTGTGCCTATTCCAGCAATCCGGAAAGCCTGAAAGAATTTATTTCTGAATTCAAAAAAGCCTGCGAAGACGAAATGCTGATTCAGGATCTCTTTTCAAAAGCCGAAATTGATTAAATTATCTCTAAAATATTCAAAAAGATCTCAATTTGAGGTCTTTTTTATTTTTAACATTCCAACTGTTTAAACAATTTCGATCCAAAATCTGTTCTTTCTTATCCTGTGAATGAAAATATTTTAAGGAGCTGTTTCTCGCTTTCCGCACTCGCTATTTCTTTAGTTTCGGCTGCGGCGGCTTTGCCGCCGCAGCCGAAACTAAAGAAATGAGCTCAGACAAATGCTGCAATCGAGGCTAGGACAAAGGAACCGTTGAAATTTTCAGCAAGATTAGTATTCATTCGTCAGAATGACAGCTCATATTGCCTGAAAATCGACTTCGGAAGCTGAAGCGTTAAGAAAATGAATCAGATGAACGTTAAGTCTGAGCGCGACAGAATTTTAAACCGAAGAACCAATTTACCATTCGCGCGAGTTTTAGAATTTTTAGAGCATAGGATTCATTTTTAGCATTCAGCTTTCCGGTCTTGAATTTTTGTTTCTTTTGTTTCAAGACAAAAGAAAATGTTATAATAAAAAAGCATTTAGATTCTTTCAGATGACAATTTGCACCGTTATTTTAATTCAACACAAAAGAAAAAAGAAAAGTAATTTCTTATCTTTGTTCCTTATGGAAAATATGGACGCAACACAAGATAAAAGGTTATTTCTCATCGATGCTTATGCGATGATTTTCAGAGGATATTACGCATTAATCAGAAATCCGAGGCTTACAAGCAAAGGTCTGGACACTTCTGCTATCTTCGGATTTACGAATTCTTTAATTGAACTGATCAGAAGAGAAAAACCAACCCATTTGGCAGTGGTTTTTGATGTAGGAGAGGCAAGTATAAGAACGGAAGACTTCTCAGATTATAAAGCGAACCGAAGCGAAACGCCTGAAGCCATTAAAAATGCGATTCCATACATTCACAGGATTTTGGAGGCAATGCACATTCCCATTTTGGGAGTTCCGGGATATGAAGCAGATGATGTAATCGGAACCATTGCCTGCAAAGCAGAAAAAGAAGGCTACACCACATTTATGGTAACGCCGGATAAAGATTTTGCACAGCTTGTAACGGACAAAATCAAAATTTATAAACCGGGACTTAAAGGCGGAGACATTGAAATTTTAGGCGTTGAAGAAGTCAAAGCCAAATACGAAATCGAAGATCCGAAACAGGTAATCGATTTCCTTGCGATGATGGGAGATGCAGTCGACAATATTCCCGGACTGGAAGGCGTTGGTGAAAAAACAGCCATGAAATTCCTGAAAGAATTCGGAAGTATTGAAAATCTTTTAGCCAATACAGATCAGCTTAAAGGAAAGCTGAAAGAAAAAGTGGAAGCTTCAGCCGAAAGAGGAATTTTATCCAAAAAATTAGCGACCATTATCTGCGATGCTCCTGTAGAATTTCATCAGGAAGAGTACGATCTGGAAACTCCTGATTTCGATAAAGTAAAAGAAGTTTTTGAAGAAATAGAATTCCGTAGATTATACGAAAATCTTTACCGTGCTTTTGCTCCGGCTGCAGCGCCAAATGTAGTTACAGAAGTGGAAGTAACCGTTACGGAAACGACTCCTCAGCAAAAAGTTGCACAGGCAGTCGGACAGTTGGATCTTTTTGCCACTTATGAAGATCTCGATCAGGCAACATCCACAAAATCGACGATTGAGCAGAATGATCACCTTTATCAGTTTGTAGATAATCCGAAAGCACAGAAAATTTTAGTCAATAATTTATTAAAACAAAAAGTAGTCTGCTTCGATACCGAAACCACCTCTCTTAATGAACTGGAAGCCGAATTGGTCGGGATGAGTTTTTCCTACAAAAAAGGATTGGCGTATTATGTTCCTTTATCCGAAGATCAGGGAGAAGTTTTACAGACACTGGAAATTTTCAGACCGTTTTTCGAGAAAGAAGATCTGGTAAAAGTAGCGCATAACTTAAAATTCGATTATAAAATTCTTAAAAGATACGATATTACGGTAAAAGGAGCCATGTTTGATACCATGATTGCGCATTACCTTTTAAATCCGGACGGAAGACACGGGATGGATTATCTTTCGGAAGTTTATTTAAATTACAAACCTGTTTCCATCGAAACCATCATCGGTAAAAAAGGAAAAAAACAGGGCAGTTTCCGTGATGCGGATCTCCGAACCCAGACCGATTACGCTGCAGAAGATGCAGATGTAACTTTCCAGTTGTACGAATTGTTTGCGCCACAGCTTAAAAAAGAAAATTTAGAAGACTTATTCTTCAGTATAGAAATGCCTTTGATGGAAGTTTTGGCAAAAATGGAACTGGAGGGAATTTCTCTTGACGAAAAATGGCTGGCTCAGGAAAGTATTGATCTGGAGAATGATCTAAGACAACTCGAATCCAAAATATTTGAGATTTCAGGAGAAGAATTTAACATGAATTCTCCAAAACAGTTGGGTGAAATTTTATTTGAAAAAATGCAGCTCGACCCGAAAGCGAAAAAGACAAAAACCGGACAGTATGCAACTTCGGAAGATGTCCTTCAAAAACTGTCTTCAAAACACGAAATTATCAAGCATATTCTGGAATACAGAACCTATCAGAAATTAAAATCAACCTACGTTGATGCATTACCGTCACAGATTGAAAAAACAGACAACCGTGTCCATACCAATTTTTCGCAAACTACGGCTGCAACAGGTCGTTTGGCGAGTGTAAACCCGAATTTGCAGAATATTCCGATCCGAACTCTTAGAGGTCAGCAAATTCGTGGCGCGTTTGTTTCTGCAGAAGGAAAGAAAATTATTTCTGCCGATTATTCCCAGATCGAACTGCGTCTGATTGCCGAAATTTCCGGCGAAGACAATATGATTAAAGCATTCCAGAACGGGGAAGATATTCACGCTTCTACGGCGGCAAAACTGTTCAATATTCCGTTGGAAGAAGTTTCCAAAACACAGAGAAGTCAGGCAAAAACCGTAAACTTCGGAATCATTTACGGACAGGGCGCTTTTGCATTGGCAGAGCAGACCGGACTTTCAAGAACAGAAGCCAAACAAATGATCGAAGCCTATTTTGAAACCTATCCGAAACTGAAGGAATACATGGCGGAACAGGTAAGAAAAGCCCGTGAAGTAGGTTATGTGGAAACACTTTTAGGCAGAAAACGTCATTTGAAAGACATCAATTCCAATAATTTTGTGGTTCGTGGTCACGCGGAACGAAATGCGGTGAATGCTCCTGTTCAGGGAAGCGCGGCAGATGTCGTAAAAATGGCAATGATTAAAATTCAGAAAGAACTGGAAAAGGAAAAACTGCAGACAAAAATGCTGCTTCAGGTGCATGACGAATTAATTTTTGAAGCCCCGATTGATGAGGTGGAAGTTGCCAAAAACATCATTAAAATGGAAATGGAAAACGCCGTTGAAACGCAGGTTCCGCTATTGGTTGAAGTTGGAGTAGGGAATAACTGGCTGGAAGCGCATTAATATTAAAAAATTCTGAGATGCTTCGGCAAGCTCAGCACGACATCGCTACGAATGAGCTGCTAAAATAAGGTGGTAAGTATTAGAGATGTCGTGTTGAGTGTGTTGAAGCATTTTTTCTCAAACAATTAGTTTCAAATGTAAGTCTTAGAAAAAACTCAAACCGTGAAAAAAACAAAACTATATATTCTTACTGCATTTTTTATTATTGTAATTTCTTCTGTTTTCTTTTTTAATTTACGTGAAAAAGAACATAATGAAAATGGCTTCGAAGTGAAAAAAATTACTAAGGAAACAAAAGAAAATGTAAAAGAAGATTCTCTTATTATTTTTACAAATTTTGTTAAAGATTTTAATTCTCATAAAACTGAAAATATTGATAAATATATTGATGCTGACTTAGGGATGATGCTTTTTTATCATGACGGTCCATATCCTATTCTGAGAATAAATTCTACTTTAGAAGATGAAATTGACTGGTTTAATCAGGATGTTTTTGAAAATGTAAATTTTACAGATTCTCCCATTTATTTAGGCGATTTTGAATTTTCTAAAACAGGATTTTTCGTTAAACAAAATAAAGGTGATTTTTCCTTAAGAGATTTTGATAATACATATACATCACATTCAGAATCATTTTTTAAAGAAAACAGAAAACTTGAAACATCCTGTAATTTTTCTGCGATAGGAATTTCAAAAAATCAGGGTGGGACTTATCATTTTTATTTTAGACTTGAAGGAAAAAAACTTACGCTTCTTGGATTAAGTACAGAATCGGTAAGTGATTATTTGTTTGCAAATCCTAAGGCAGTATTTATTCCGTTTAATAATAAAAGTGCTATCGAAAATTATTTTAAAACCCAAAAATTATTCAGAGATAAAGATCAGAATGCTTATATCGACTTTGATAAAAAGGAAATTACTTATTATGATTTTCCGGATGATCCTTTTGTATTTGAATATTTCGAGATTGGCGAAATTAAAAATGATTCTGATAAAATAAAATCTGTAGAATTAATCTTCTACCCTGATAAATCAAACAAAGAAAACGGGTTTTTTACTTATTTTTCGAATAAAGGATCTTTTGTGGTTCCGTCAATGGGAGTGCGACCGCCTTATTTTTATGAACCTGTAAAATAATAGATTTTCTATATCAAACCTTTCCCCTTCATTTCCTGATAAACCAATCCAAGACAGCTTTGTCCTTCCGTATTTTCGTCCCAGTACATATCATGAACTTTGATGCTGTAGAGCATAATAAAATCAATAATGCTGAATTTTCCGATAGGATAAACCTCATAGTTGATATTAAACGGCTTATTGGAAGCTCCTTTGAAAGAGATTTCAGAGTCTCCGGCAATTCCGTCTTTTCTGAAGTTGGAACCTAAAGCATCGGCTGCAGAATACACATTCAACCACTGAAGCTGATCTCCGGGTTGGGTTTGGCGGTTGTTGTAAAATTCAGGATAATAAGAATTTACAAATTCATAAGGCGTTCCGATGGTAACGATGGCTTCGCAGTATTCTAAAGCGTTTTTAGAGGCTTTTATGCCGTAGGGAAAGACATAGTCCAACGCAAGAACACTTCCGAAACTGTAGGCGTGAAAATGAATTTTACAGCCTTTTTCGTTTTCCGTAATGTAATCTACAAGATGTTCTAAATTTCCCTGAATCAGTTGTTTTTTTGAGCCATGCTGCAAATAATCGTTGGCGCAGACAAAATTGGTGGCGAGATCTGTGATAATGGTATTTGCGTTCGGAACAAGCAATACCAATAGTGCTGTGAATAATACAATCATTCTTGAAAGCCAATGAAAGTCGATATTAAAAGAACAGCCATTGGGAAAATCAATAAAAATTCCTTTCATCGAAATATATTTCAGGTCTCCGACGGGAATCAGTTTTCTGAGTTCAGTCATTTTTCCGCTTTCCTTTGAGAAAAACTGACCTGTAGCTTCGAGAACGGCGGGAAACATCAGAACCAAAGAAAGCGATAAAATCAAAAATATGGAAAATACATACATTAACTGTCCCGGTCTTGAATAGTTTTGGGGAATAAAAATCCGTTTGATGATTAATGGAAATTTCCTGATAACCAATGCGAAAAGCCACAGACTTTTGTAAATAAGCGTTCTGCCTTTAAAATCTTCGGTGAGAATTTCGTTGTATTTGAAGTCGTAAAATTTGTAAACGGGATTTTCGGATGATTCTTTTTCGAAAATGCTTACAACAGTACTTTCCCTGCTTTTGCTGTAATGGATTTTTTCGATTTTGGTTTCGTATTGGTAACCATTTGTATTGAAATTGATTTCATTTTTTAACCGTTCTGCATAATTTTCAACCGAGTTACTTTTTGAAATTCCCAATCCGGATATATAGATTCCTATTTTCATGGCTGAGCGTTTTTTAAAGAAGTAAAAATTAGATGAAAAGATGAATTAAAAATCCATACTGAATGACGATAAAAAAGAAATAATTTATCCTGAATTTTCAGATAACTGATGTTGAGATAATTTCATGTTTATAGTTTTTAAGGTTATTAAAATCAATTTAAATAGCTGATTGTTAGTTTGTTTTAAATTTAGCAATTTTTTTCTTAGAAACTAGATTATTAATGAAAATTATTTTTGAGTAGATAATTCGGTTAATTTCAGTTTGTTGATTTCATTCTGCATTTTACTTTCCCAGCCTTTTCCATTCCTTTTTTCTAAGTACGGCTTTACTGTTTCGATATATTTTTCCTGAGCTTTACTATCAATTTCGTCTATGGTACAACCTGTATTTTCACTTTTAATTCCATACTTTTTTTGAATGCTGTCAATTTTTACATCCATTTTACGGTCATTTTTTGGTAATTCAAATCCTCCGGTAAATCTAAAAGTAACCTGATCATTTTTAATATCTTCTTTTGCCTGTTGAATGTATTCATTCTCAATTTTTGTAATTACTTTTCGGGTATTAAAGAAAGTGCTTAAATTATAATAACCTATCCATAAAAGCATTATTCCGCACAAAATGGTGAAAGCCAGAAGAAATCTGTTTTTAGGGCTTAAATTCTTAATTCTGACATGGCTTATTAACCATGAAATAAGAATAAAAAAAGCAATAATAAAAAGAAGATAATGCGGCTGACTTTCCGAAATAACGGTCAGGAAATCAAACTTCATCGGATAAAGAATAAGATAATTTCCTAAAGTATGAACAACGATAAGCAGGGATAAAACAGCTATATTGATGCGAAGTAACTTTTTAGAAATCATCTTATTAAGTTATGATAAAGCAAATGTAAGGAAAATTATTTCTGCTCATCAACATGATAAAAACAAAAACTTAATCTATTATATTGAAAATAAAATTTACTTTATAATTCTTATGATGACAAGATCATCAGTCGGTTTCATTCCGTAATGATGTTCAATTTTTTTTAATTTCAGGGAAAGCATTTCTTCAGATTCAACATTGTTTTTATCATAGAGAAGATAGTCTGTTGGATTGATTTTTTCGTTGTGATTTGTCTTTTTATTTGGGGTGAAAGATGAAATTCCGTCTGTAGCAATAGAAACATCTTTAAGCTTAGTGAATCGTATTTTCTGAGTCTGATTGCCGTACCATTCTTCGAAATCTTCTTTCAAATGATACGCCAGATAATCCGGTTTGTAGTCCCTTTCAAATTCTGTGGCTTTTCCATTTACGGAAATAAAACCATCTCCGATGCACATGATAATTCCTTCGTCTTTTTTGGAGTTGTAAAGAAGAACAATCAATGTTGTAAGAAGCTCTTTTTCGTCGAGCATCAAATGATTTTTAACTGTTGTAAGTTCTTTAAACAAATCTTTTAAAACAGCTTTTAAATCTTCTTCGGGATCAGAATTTTTATCCGGTTCGTATAATTCTTTATAACCTTTTTCAATGCAAATTTTACGCAGAATTTTCCCAAATAGTGCGGAAGCAAACTGACTTTCCATAGCAGTTGAACATCCATCCATTACAGCACAAAGAATCTTATTGCTACCTATTTTCTTTGTGATGAGAAAATCTTCGCAATGATTAATGTGGTAATCGCCAATCTGAAGAACAGAATAAATGTTCATTAATAATTTGAAAAAGGTTATAAGTTTTTAAATATTTTACGCAGAATATTCAATTCCTCCGATGTAAACCAAAGAGAAAAAATCTGTTTCTACGGAAGTCGGTTTCGGAATCTGCTTATTCAGGAAAATAATGGAATTGATATCAAAATCAAGATTCAGTTCGTTGAGCCTGTTGATTAAAATCGGGAGCCACTGTTCGGCAAAAGAATAGTCTGCAAATTTTTCGTAAATGGTTCCGTTTCCGTTTTCATAGCCGTATTCTACAAAATCGTGATCCAGCCAGATGGTGTCCTGAGATTCTGCAAATTTTGAAATAAAAACATCATCAGAATCTTCTTCCAGATAAAAATTTTCATCTTCTTCCACAAATTCATAAAAATCTTCCTCGCTTTTGAAATTTCCTACCCAAAAGTCTAATGTGTCTGTAGTCATTTGCTTTTCTAATTTTAAACGTAATAAAGATCAAAGGTAAAATAATATTTGGAGATTTTTAAAACAGATATTTAAGTATTTCGTTAGCAATGGCAGAATCTTTTTTGGGAATTTGGGTACAACGTGTCTGAAATTCATCCCGTGAAATTTTTTTTTCTGAGTATAAATAGTGTTCAAACCACACTTTTCCTTTCGATTTCACAAACTTTTTATCGAGAGCCGGAGCAATTATGTAACGGTATTCTGAATGACAGTTCAAACAGTTATTCTCGTAGAAAACAATTCCGGGAGGGGAACTTTTAGTCTTAAAATTTTCCATCTCAATAATTAATGGCTTCTTTCGGGCAGAATTGTTCAGCTTTAATGTTTTAAAAATATCTAAAACCTGCTGAATATCTCCATTTTTATTTCTCATGTATAAAAACCCTGCGCAGAATCTGTTATGGGAATATAAACCGAAGCGAAACCTCCGTAATTATTTCGTGAAGTTTCAAAAAGAGCTTCTGTACCGTCAATTGGAATTTGCATGAAAATATGATCTTTCAAAGGTTCTTTGTATATCTTCGGATTATAAGATCCGTATTCTATCCAGATGGTATCTTCATCTTTTTGAAAGGTAAGCAATTTAAGAATCGATTCCTTGTAGTTTGGTAAATTTCCAGTCAGACGAATATTCAAAACCTATTTCACCAACATTGAATTTCTCAGTAAAAACAGTTTCTTTTTTAGCACAGAATGTAAGCGTTAAAAGTATGGGAATAAATAAAAGGCGAGTAGTCATTTGTTCTTTATCTGAAAGTAAATTTAAGCATTATCTAAAGTGAAAATCATCATCATCAACATCGTTAAAAAATAATACAACAACGTCGAACTAAGAAATAAAATACCAAATATAACATTGAAAGTAAAATAGCCTCGAATAATCGGAATGTTTTCCAAGAGGCTGTTGATTCCGAAAAGCATTAAAAAATATCCGGGAACAGCAAAGTTAATCATTGCTAAAAACAAGCAGTTTTTTAAACCTTTATATTCAAAGAAATGGGGAGTAATGATAATGATGTATAAACTTGCCAGAATGGTAATCATGAAAAGTACCGTTAAATATATTTTCAGCTTCATCTGCTTATTTTCCCTCCTGAAAAAGAGGAAATAGTGGAAATTTGAAATTGCCAGTAAAGCGGTAAAAAAGATTAAAGTTTCCGGCATATTGAAAGGGAATATCAGTATTTAATTCAAGTGTGTAATTATTATTAGTCAAGTTTCTGAAAGTCTGATTGTAGCTTTTCGGAAATCAAATTCTCATGAATTAAATATTTTTTCATCATTTTCAAGAATCTCTTTGACTTTTTGAGAAATTCCTTTTCAAAATGCTCTTCACCGGTTTCTTTAAGATTAAAATATGCGCGATGAATGAAACGTCCTGAACCTTCATAATTTTTACTTGTAAATAAAGTTCCTACTAAAGAGAGGTAAGAAACAAAATTATACTGAAGGTGATTTCTTTTCAGATAATCTGTTGGAAGATCGGCGAATACATAAGAAAACTCTTTAATAATATCAATTCCGCCAATTTGTTTTTCTCTTTCTATTACAAAATAATCGTCTGTGATTTCTCCTTCAAAATCGGCTTCTAAAATATAGTAACCTACTGGATCCCAATAACCAGCTTCAACATCCGCTGAATCGTAAAAAATTATTTTGGTATTAATGGTACTTGTACAAAAATGATGGTGAATATTAAATTGATGTCCTCCAAAAAAGATCTTCATTTCCTCTTTCTTGTAACCTTTAAGAAAATCAGGGTCATTTTCATTTTCTATATGAAATAATTTTTCAAAGCTATCGAATGCTTTTTCTTTAAGATGGTGCTTTTTACAAATTTCGACTAACTGTAAAGCAATATTATTTTTCATCTCTTGTATTAACAGTTAAAAATAGTCTATTTTTCGCTTGTATTCATCAAAATAACCTTATTCACTTTCAGCTTATTTTGCAGCCAGGCTTTTAGTTTATCTTCGTCTATTTTTGCATCGGTCTTATACAAAAAGGCAGTTTCTACGCTTAATGAATCCTTGGTATAAAAATTTTGAAGTCTTCCGACAGCAAACTCTTTTACTTCAGGAAAAAGAATCTGGATTTCTTTATTTAATTCAGGATTATCCATTTTATATTCACTCAGTTCATTTTTCAGCTCCTTAATTTGCAGATCTTTTTCTGAAAAAGTGGTTTTCTGAAGATTGATTTCATTGAGGATTTCCGACTTCAAATCGGAGGTATTCTGTTTGATACTCAGCTTGGTATTGCTGATTCCGAAGTCCTTGAGCGAGTTATTGAGCTTTTTAATTTCCGCACTGTCAAACTTTTTGGTTAAAAATGCCAGTTCAATAGATTTCGGATTAGAATGATAATCTACCTTTTTATAAATAACCGTATATCCGTTCTTAGAAAATTCACTGTTAATAAACTTCTCCACATTCTGAGAATATTTTTTTTCGTTCAGTAAATTATAAGCAAGATAACAGCTTGGAACAATCATAACTACGATTAAAATAGAAATTCCGTAGCGGATTCTTTTTTCAACAGTTTTATCTGCGGTTTGCACTGCCTGATATTTCAGTAATTTAATGATTAAAAAAGTTGAAATACAGATGAAAAAGCAATTAATAGTATAAAGATAAAATGCTCCCGCCACAAACGAAAAATTTCCTGTAGCAATTCCGAAACCCACCGTACAAAGTGGAGGCATTAAAGCAGTCGCAATGGCAACTCCCGGAATAGGATTTCCTTTTTCAACTCTTGTAATAGAAATCGCACCCACTATTCCCCCGAAAAATGCAATTAAAACATCATATATAGTTGGAGCCGTTCTTGCGAGAAGTTCTGACTGTACCTCTTTAAACGGACTTAAATAAAAATAAATTGCGGAAACAGCAAGGCTTACAAAAGTAGCGATCAGAAGATTTTTTAATGATTTTTTCAACAATCCGAAGTTAAAGGTTGCCAAAGCAAAACCAGCTCCTACAATAGGACCCATTAAAGGCGAAATCAACATAGCACCGATAATTACCGCAGTAGAATTTACATTTAATCCTACCGAAGCAATTAAAATGGCACAGGCTAAAATCCACAGGTTTGATCCTCTGAAGGATATATTATTCGTTACATTTTCAAGAACCAGTTTAGGATTTTCCTCCCCTGTATGAAGGTTTAAGAAATCAGAAATAGTATTTTTCATATCAGAAAGTGTATTTAAGAGACTTAAATTCAACCTGTGAATTGCCGAATTAAATTAAAGGCGGAATGAGTACTGTTTTCATTCCGCCTTTAGCAAATATACATAATTTCATATAATTTAATAATATTCCTGAGTACTTACTGAAGTATAACAAGAAGAGATTGGGAGTTTTTTTTCATGAATCTGAAAATCAGATTTGTCATTAATCATCAATTCCATAAATTAAGATCTTATCAATTTCAGGAATATTCAAGTTTTCTTTTTTATTAATTCTAATGAGCTGCTCAGCAAAATCTTGAAGTTCTTTTTTTACATTTTCAATTGCTGTTCTTAATGATTCTTTATCTACTTCAATTTGATCCTCCGAAAAAGGATAAGCATAACTTTCCTGAGGCATCGAATGTAAAAAATCGAAAATGATCTTATGTTCCTGTATTTCAACTTTCGGAGAGGGATGTCCTGTATAAAAACAATGATTCCCTTCGTCGGAAACAAGATCTTCCCATTCAGTAATGTGTTTAAGCCTTCCACAACATTGTGGAAAATAGGTGTCAACATCATTAATCTTTAAAATGTAACCGCCATCCATGGAACACACCAAGTCATCAATTCCGCGATTTTCTTCAGTCTGCTGAATTTCTATTTCTCGATGAATAATTTTCAACAGATCTGCATCAGAAATTTCAGTTATTCTGTAAAAAGATGAACTTTTAAAATAAGCTTTGAAACTTTCGGAAAAACCCGCCTTTGCGTTAGCAGAAATTTTATATTTTTCCCACTCATCCGAAAATTCTAAAGACGAACCGGAAGGCATTTCCAGATCCTCATCGTAATTTGAGACTTCAATAACGGGTATAAGTTCTATTTTCATATTAATACATTCTGCGGCTTTTGCCTTCTAATTTTTTTTCTAAAATGGAAAGCTGTTCTTCAGAAAGATTTTTCAGTATAATTTGGCAGCTTCTGTTCATCAGATGATCAGGATAATAAACGAATTTAACACTTTTTGGATCAATTTTATATTCTCTGAGCAAAACACCTCTTTTTGTATTTTTTCTGTTGGAATTTGAAAAAAATAAATTCGTAGTCCGTCCCGGAATAAAACCGAAACTTTTCAGAAATAAAAAAATTGAATTATCGTTAATCAACAGATCAAATGTACCCAATTCCATTCCCCAACTGAGAAAGCCTTTGTCTGTAATTATTGTTCCGCTAATATTTTTAAGTTCAATTGAATTTTCCTGTCTGTAATTTTTAATGGTATTTTTCTTCTGAATGAAATAATAAATACCGACAATGATTGCAGAACAGATTGTGGCTATAAAGAAGTAATAGATAGGAACTTCAGGCATTTTCAGATAAAAAATTAATTACTAAATATAGAATTTTTCCATGCGGTAAGCATTTCGTCTCCCTTTTCAGGATCCATGAACATAATATTTACAGAAAAATCTTTTTTACCGAAAAGCCTGCTGAACATTAACATTTTCATAGATATTCCGTTAGGCAATGCTATTTCGAAAGTATTTTTGTAAAAAAGAAGGTTGTTTATCTTTTCTTTGGTTCTTGTGTTGGTAACCTTTGCATTTGGCATATTTTCTTTGAAAGATTTATAAACAATATCATTTATAAATGCATTAGCTTCTTCATAACTGCCATCTGTTTTGGTATCAAAAGGCTGATAATTAGTTTCCAGATAATTAAAATTTCCGGATTTTACGACAAATATCGTTTTACTTTGATTAATAACGTCTTGTCCAGCAGTTTTTTCTAAAGCCTGTTCTCCTTTTCCTTGAAATCTTGCCCATTCTTCATGATCTACTTTTTCAAAACCTTCCGGAATCTGAATTTTCCATTTAAATTCGGGACTGTAAAACATAGAACCTGAATTTTGAGCATATAGATTAGAATATATAACAATAGAGAACAGAATGTAGAAAAAGCTTTTCATGGTTATACTAAATTTTAAAAGTTCAAATGTATAAAACTTATCTGTAAAGTTCCGTTTTTAGGCGATGGGCAACACAAAATAAAAAGTACTTCCCTGATTTAAAGAGCTTTTAACGCCGATTTCTCCATTTTGTTTCTCAATGAAATTTTTAGAAATTGCGAGTCCTAGACCTGTTCCGTTCTGATGTTCTCCCGGAACCTGAAAATAGCGGTCGAAAATCTGTCGTTGGTACTTTTCTTCAATCCCTTTTCCGGTATCGGTAATGCTGAATTTAATTCCCGAATGTTCTTTTTCAACCAAAATCAGGATATTTTCATCCTGAAAAGAATGTTTAATCGCATTGCTTAGAAAATTATTCATTACCCAGACAGTTTTATCAAAATCAGCCAAAACAAAGTCCTTTTCATCCGTCAGAAACTGCGTCTGGATCGAAATGTTTTTCTGTTCCGCCAGTTTTTCCACATTTTTTACAGCAGTCTGTACCATTTCTTTTGGAGCACAGCTTTCGATATTCAGGCGGATATTTCCGGTTTCCACCTGGGATAAATTCAGCAGTTCTCCCGTAATATCAAGCAGCCTTTGTCCGTCTTCATTAATGCTTTTTAATAATTCTTTCTGCTGATCATTCAGTTCCCCGAATTTTTGATTTTCCAAAAGCTGAACGCCCATTTTTATGGCAGAAATTGGCGTTTTTAATTCGTGCGAAATGGTTGCGATAAAGTTGGTTTTTGCAAAATCCAGTTCTTTGAAAGGAGTTATGTTTCTCAGCAGAATAACCTTTCCGATGTATTTTTTTTCCTTTTCTCCTGTTTTTGTAATATTGATCGGGATTACATCCTGCTCAAAATAATTTTCCTTATTGTCGGTTACAATTTTAATAGGATCTTTCTGCGGATGATTGATATTTTTCAGAAGTTCTCTTATCAGATCATTGTTTACAGCTACTTCATGAACCGTTTTCCCGATAATTTCATCTTTATTGAGATTCGTGATTTTAAGAGCCTCATCATTAATCATATAAATAAAATGATTTTCGTCCAGACCGATTACAGCATCGTGCATATTATTCACTAACGTTTCAATCCGTTTTTTATCCATAAGCTGTTCAGACAAAGTACTGCTTTCATATTCCTGAAGCTTTTCTGCCATGATATTGAAAGAATTCGCAAGATCATTAAACTCTTCACTTCCCCTGAAATGAACCCTTTCGTTATAATTTTTATTCGCGATCTGACGGATGCTGAACGTAAGCTGACTGATGGGTTCCGCAATCGTCTGAGGAAGATTAAAAACTAACGTGATCGCAATTAAAAAGCAGATTGTTCCGAGACAGGCGATCCAAAACGTCGCATTTTCTGCCGTAATGATCGCAATATCGCTTTTTCGCTCAATTCCTTTCATATTCAGAGACATGATTTTTACCAGATCTTCACGAATCAGCTTTTCCTTTTCCGGTGAAGGATCATGGATGTAGCTGTTGAAATGAAGATTAAGATTCTGGGTAGCTTCTTTCTCACCGAATTCCGTTAAATTTCTTTCCTGAAGAAGATTATTTTTCTTAAAATCTTTAATGGCAACTGCGCTGTCGGTTTTCATTTTATCCAGTGCGAGAAGCATATTCTGGGAAAATTCCAGACTGTTGTAATTGGCGATAAGAATTTTTTCTGTGTCAGATTTCAGTTTATTGATATAAAAAGACCCGATAACCGATAGCAAAACAATCAGCACAAATAAAAGACCTACTCCGAGGGTGAGTTTCGTTTTTAGTTTCATTGCATTCTAAGATAAAATAATAATGTCGATCTGTCTTTCATTCAGTCGGTTCATTAAAGTGTAAATCCAGCTATAGCCGAAAATTCTCTGCAGAAGATGAGCGTGTGGTTTTCCGATGCAAACGGTGGTGATGTTATGCGCAATCACATAGTCCAGAATTCCTTTATGAATACTGCTTTCCTTCTGCCGGATCACTTTGGCTCCCAATTCCTGAGCTAAATTAAAATTATTAATCAGAAATCGCTGCTTGTTCAGTGCAATTTTTTCAGGATTCTCTGAAGGTTTCTGAATGTAAAGAACGGTCCACGGACTGTTGTAATAACTTGCCAGTCTTGCCGTTTTCCGGATGATATTTTTGGCTATTTTCTCGTTGCTGCTGATGCAGGCAAGAAATTTTATGGGTTTAAAATTCTCGGTTTTGATCTCCGTTTCTACCTTTCTTTCAACATGGGTTGCCACTTCTTTTAAAGCCAGTTCCCGAAGCTGCAAAATATGTCCGCTCTGAAAAAAATTGCTTAAAGCCGTCTGGATTTTCTCTTTTTTGTAAATTTTTCCTTCTTTCAGGCGCGTAAGAAGTTCATCGGCGGTTAAATCGATGTTGACCACCTCATCCGCCAAAGCCAGAATTTTATCGGGAACCCGTTCCGAGACTTCTATTCCGGTGATCTTTTTTACTTCTTCATTCAGACTTTCAATATGCTGAATATTCATCGCACTGATGACGTTGATTCCATTATCCAGAATTTCCAGAACATCCTGCCATCTTTTTTTATTTTTGGAACCTTCAATGTTCGTGTGAGCCAGTTCGTCCACCAAAACAACTTCGGGATGCGTATTAATGATGGCCTGAAGATCCATTTCTTCCAGATTTTTACCTTTATAAAAAGAAGACCGTCTCGGTATTTCTGGGATTCCGTCTGTTAAAGCGACAGTTTCTTCTCTTCCGTGGGTTTCAATGTAGCCAATTTTTACGTCAATTCCGTTTCGCAAAAGAGCATGCGCTTCCTGAAGCATACGGAAGGTTTTTCCTACACCCGCGCTCATTCCGATGTAGATTTTAAATTTCCCTTTTCTGGATTTCTGGATGAGTTCTAAAAAATCTTTTGCTAAAGAAGACATGGCTTTTATTGTTTTAATTTTATTTTAAAGGATTATCATCGTTATCAAAGTCATTACAAACCTCACAGGTTTTTAAAACCTGTGAGGTTTCCTGCTTTAGACTTAATAATTTCTCTTAAAACCAGGCAGCTAAACTGGTGGTGATGAAAAAATTTCCCTGTCTTAAATTGTCATTTTTTACAAAAATGGCATCTTTAGAAGAAAATCCTCTCGCTTCCGTACGGAAAACCACGTTTTTCAGGATCTGATAATCGACATTCAGAGAATATCCGAAAGTCTGAAATCCATTAGGCGTTTCCGTAGCGATGATAACCCCGTTTTTGTCGCTGAAATATTCCACACGTCCCGCAAGACTCCACTGATCGTCAAACTGATACTTCATCAATACATTTGGAGAATACCAAAGGTTGTAGCTTTCACTTCCTTTTTCTTTCTGTTCGGCTCCGATATCAAAACCTAACGTCGTTGAAAAATGATCTGTCAACTGAAAATTTCCGTACAGATCATGGAAGTAACGCATTCTTTTATCATCCTGCGGTTTATCGTTTCCTATGAATGAACTGCTGTTCAGTGTAATCTTATCGTTGGGTTTAAAAGTAATCTGATGCCCGAAAGAAAGACTTTTATTTCCTTCAGCTTTTGCAATTCTCTGCCATCCGTTTAAAACAAGACCGCTCAGAAACCATTTTCCGTTATCCGAAGTGTAAGAAACTTTGGCTCCGGTTTCGAAATAGGGAGAATTTTCTGCCGCGAGACTTCTGGTAAGATTAACGTTATCTTTCCCGATTGCGCTTTCCCAGCCAATGTGCGACGGCATAATTCCTGCATCAATCCACAGATTTTTTGTTTTGGAAATTTTAATTCCGATATTCGCTTCATTTACATATTTCAGAGCGTCCTGTTCCGCAGCCAGATTATCCTGTGCATAAGTTCCCGCCATCAGAGCGAGATTGGCGCGCATCCTGTCGTTTTCATAGTTGGCTTTGATGAAGCCTAAATTAAGGTTAACTTCATTGTGCCTGTTGTAGCTGTACAAAAAGTTCTGGCGGTTTCCTCCGGAAGGTTCATTGAAATCATAGGTGTAAAAAAGTTCAGCATAAGCAGAGATTTTCAGCTTGGCATCGGTTTTTGCAGAGTCTGTGTTTTGTGCCTTCGGTAAGAAAAATCCTGCAAGTAAGAATGCCGCAATATATTTTTTCATAAAATTTTACTTTATTTAAGCTGATCCAGAGCAATGTTAAGTTTCAATACATTTACTTTTGACGGACCGAAAATAGATGTTTCTGTTTGATTTTTGATAAGTTGTTCCAGTTTTTCTGAACTGATATTTCTGTTTTTTGCCACTCTTTTAACCTGATAAAGCGCGCCTTCCGGAGAAATGTCCGGATCTAGTCCGCTTCCGCTTGCCGTTACCAGTTCTACAGGCACTTTTGCATTCTGCATTTCGGGATTCATCATTTTTAAAGTGTCAATTCTTTTCTGTACGGTCTGAAGATATTCTTCGTTGCTTGGTCCTTTATTGCTTCCCGCACTTCCTGCTGCATTGTAATCTACCGCAGAAGGACGACCGTGAAAATACTTCGGAGACGTAAAATTCTGTCCGATATTGGCGTAAAATTTCTGTCCTTTAAAATTAATAATTTCTGCATTTCCCTGAGTCGGTAAAACTTTAGAACCTGCGTAAACAATTCCTAAATATATTCCGACAATTACAAGCATCACCAATGTAAGTCTGGATGCTGATAAAATATGATTTTTCATTTGAATTAAATTTTTGAGTTGAGTGGATAGAAGATGGAAGAAGGATGACGGAAGTTAAAATATTACGTTCCATTTACAGCTTCCAGCTTCAAACTTCCAGCCTAATAAAAAAGACTTATAACTAAATCGATGAGCTTTATTCCGAAAAATGGGGCAATAATTCCGCCCAGTCCGTAGATCAAGAGATTTCTTCTCAATAATGCGCTGGCTCCGATCGGTTTATAAGCAACTCCTTTTAAAGCTAAAGGAATCAGGATCGGGATGATAATGGCGTTAAAAATAATCGCAGATAAAATCGCAGATTCAGGGCTGTGAAGATTCATAATATTCAGCTTTTGAAGCGCCGGAATAAACGTGATGAACAATGCCGGAATAATCGCAAAATACTTGGCAACATCATTTGCAATACTGAAAGTCGTTAACGTTCCGCGTGTCATCAGTAACTGTTTCCCGATTTCCACAATTTCAATAAGTTTCGTAGGATCATTATCTAAATCTACCATGTTTCCTGCTTCTTTGGCTGCCTGTGTTCCGCTGTTCATTGCTACACCCACATCGGCCTGTGCAAGTGCGGGAGCATCGTTGGTTCCGTCTCCCATCATGGCAACCAGTTTTCCTTCCTGCTGTTCTTTTTTAATGTAGTTCATCTTATCTTCCGGTTTTGCTTCGGCGATAAAATCGTCCACTCCGGCTTTCTCAGCGATAAATTTTGCCGTTAAAGGGTTGTCTCCGGTTACCATTACCGTTTTCACGCCCATCTTTCTTAACCTCTGAAAACGCTCCTGAATTCCGGTCTTGATGATGTCCTGAAGTTCGATAACGCCCCATACTTTTTCATTAACAGAAACAACTAAAGGAGTTCCTCCGTTTTCGGAAATTCTGGTAACGGCTTCCTGTGTTTCGGAAGGGAAAATATTTCCCGCTTTTTCCGTCAGTTTTTTAATGGTGTCATAGGCTCCCTTTCGGATTCTCGTGTTTTCAAAATCGATTCCTGAAGTTCGGGTTTCAGCCGTAAAATCAATATAAACCGGATTGGGAACAAGTAAATCTTCGGATTTTAACTGGCTTAATTCGATGATCGATTTTCCTTCGGGCGTTTCATCCGCAACGGAACTCAGTGCCGAAGCTTTTATGAATTCATCAAGCTGAATTCCATTTGAAGGATGAAATTGGGTTGCCTTACGGTTTCCGATGGTAATGGTTCCTGTTTTATCCAGAAGCAGTACATCAATATCTCCCGCAGTTTCAACGGCTTTACCGCTTTTGGTGATCACGTTGGCTCTCAAGGCTCTGTCCATTCCCGCGATTCCGATTGCAGAAAGCAGACCGCCAATCGTTGTGGGAATCAAACAAACGAAAAGTGAGATAAATGCCGCAATTGTAATCGGTGTCTGCGCGTAGTCTGCAAAAGGTTTCAGGGTAACGGTTACGATAATAAAGGTTAGCGTAAAACCTGCTAAAAGTATGGTTAATGCGATTTCGTTGGGTGTTTTCTGTCGGGAAGCACCTTCCACAAGAGCAATCATTTTATCTAAGAAAGATTCTCCCGGTTTGGTGGTTACTTTTACTTTTATTCTGTCGGAAAGAACTTTTGTACCGCCTGTTACGGAACTTTTGTCGCCTCCTGCTTCACGGATAACGGGTGCGCTTTCTCCGGTAATGGCAGATTCGTCGATGGTTGCAAGACCTTCGATAATTTCTCCGTCCATCGGGATCTGGTCTCCGGCTTCGCAAAGGAAAATATCGCCCAGTTTCATTTCGGCAGATTTTTTCATCACGGTTTCTACCTGAAATCCCTGTTTGTTGCTTACGACAACTTTTGCGGGAGTTTCCTCACGGGTTTTTCGTAAAGTATCTGCTTGCGCCTTTCCTCTCGCTTCGGCAATGGCTTCGGCAAAATTGGCGAATAAAACCGTAAAAAATAAGATGATGAATACTAAAAAATTATAGCTGAAACTGCCTTGAGACTTATCTCCGGTAAGGCTGAACAGGCTTACAATAAGCATGACAACCGTTCCGATCTCTACGAGAAACATGACAGGATTTTTAAACATGATTTTCGGATTCAGTTTTACGAAAGACTGTTTGATGGCTTCGTTCACCAAATCTTTTTGAAACAATGTCTGAGATTGATTTTTCATTTTGTTTTGAAAGTGTTATATCATTGGAAACCAAAATCAACCATTAAAGCAAATTAATATGAAAGAATGAAAATGGATAATATTAGTTGGGTATGGATGAAAATTGAGACTAGTTTTCTTTATATAATCTGCTTAATGGTTTGAATTGATTTTTGAATTAAATTTTTCTTTTTTGAACAATTAAGAAATATTCAAAGAATATTTTAAACTTAATAATTTGACTGACTTAATCTTCTTAACTTCTTAAATTCCCTTAACGGTTCAAATTAATTTTTAATTATTTAGAAAAATACTGAAGCTGTTCTGCAATCGGACCTAACGTAAGGGCAGGGAAGAAGGACAGCGCAGCGATCAGAAGAATAACGGCTAATGTCATAAATCCGAAAGTGGCAGTATCTGTCTTCAGCGTTCCCGAGCTTTCAGGAATGTATTTTTTCTGTGCCAATAATCCTGCGATTGCTACCGGACCGATAATCGGGATAAATCTTGATAATAAAAGCACAATTCCTGTGGAGATGTTCCACCATGGTGTGTTGTCTCCCAAACCTTCAAAACCAGAACCGTTGTTTGCGGATGATGAGGTAAATTCGTACAGCATTTCACTGAAGCCGTGGAAACCTGGATTATTCAGCGTTTTTGCTCCGAATTCAGGCAGATAAGCTGTTAAAGCTGTTCCTACCAAGATCAGAAAAGGATGGAATAAAGCTACAATCATCGCGATCTTCATTTCTTTAGCTTCAATTTTTTTGCCTAAAAATTCAGGCGTTCTTCCCACCATTAATCCGCTGATGAATACGGCAAGAATAATGAAAATGAAATAGTTGAGAATTCCGACTCCGCATCCGCCGTAGAAACAGTTGATCATCATGGCAAGAAGCTCATTCATTCCCGAAAGCGGCATCGTACTGTCATGCATCGCGTTTACAGATCCTGTTGAAATAACGGTTGTAGCAATGCTCCAGTACGCTGAAGCAGCACTTCCGAAACGGATTTCTTTACCTTCCATCGCTCCAAGATGAGAATCTGTTCCCATTTGGGTAATCAGAGGGTTCCCGTTGGTTTCGTTAATAACATTTGGAATGGTTAAAGCCAGAAAACCAATTGTCATGACAGCAAAAATCGTCCATGAAAGTTTTCTTTTCTTCAGATAAAATCCTAAAGCAAAAACCAGTGCAAAAGGAATAATCATCTGAACAATCATTTCCGTCATATTGGTCGTGTAGTTCGGGTTTTCTAATGGATGCGCCGAGTTGGCTCCGAAAAATCCGCCTCCGTTTGTTCCCAGATGTTTGATGGCAACAAAAGCCGCAACCGGACCTCGTGAAACATCCATTTTGGCTCCTTCCAGAGTGGTCACATGGTCTTTTCCTTCAAAAGTCATCGGACTTCCGTTGGATGAAAGGATGAAAGCAACCACAATGCTTAAAGGCAATAAAATACGGATCACAGATTTGGTGAAGAAATCGTAAAAATTCCCCAGTTCTGTTGTCGTTTTATCTCTGAAAGCCTTGAATAGAACTGCCATTGCAGCCATTCCTGTAGCAGCAGAGACAAACTGTAAGAACATTAAATACAACTGACTGAAATAACTAACTCCCGTTTCTCCGGAATAGTGCTGCAAATTACAGTTGACTAAAAAAGAGATAGCAGTATTGAAGGCTAAATCCGGCGACATATCCGGATTTCCGTCCGGATTCAAAGGAAGCCAGGATTGATTCAGCAAGATAAAAAAGGCAAGAATAAACCATACAAAATTGATGGTCAACATCGCAAACATATTCTGTTTCCAGGTCATTTGACGGTTCGGATTGATGCCCGAGATTTTATAGATCAGATTTTCAGCGGGCTGAAAAATTTTGTCTAAAAAGGTTTTTTTGTAGCCGTATACATTAGCAATATATTTTCCGAGAAAAATACCAATCACTAAGGTAATCGTGAACATGGCAATAATGCCTAAAATTTCTGTGTTCATTATTTTTGGTTAAAATTTTTCAGGTTTTATTAATACATAGCAGATGTACACAAAGGCGATAACGGATAGGAAAAATAAACTCCACATAATTTTTATATTTTATCAAAAAATTCAACGGATTTGTAAGAGATCCAGAATAATAAGGCGCTGAGAAGAATTAAAACTATCAACATCATACGGCAACAATTAAGGTTAATAAAGTAAATACTACGTAAGATACCATCAGCAGACTCAGTTTTGAGCGCTCCCGTTCTCTGAACGTTTTTCTTGAAATTGTCATTTTATAAATATTTTATTCAGACTGACAATGCCAAAAGAAGTTCCATTGTTGTTTAGATTAATTTAATTAATTGAAAATGAATGTTTTATTTAAATTTTATCATGTGCCAAAAAACAGAAAAGCCTATCAAAATGATAGGCTCGTTATTAAAATGATAGGTTTTATTTTTTTAACCAATAAGTTCTTTCTTGAAAAACAGACTAAAATTATGTTCTGTATATTTTTGAAGGCATTTTTTAGCTTAAAGCGAAGCTTCTCTTATATAATCTTAACTTCTAAACTAAAACTTAATGATTTAATTCTCAATGTATTTAAAATTAATTATAATTAAATGATAATCAATTATTTATTGTTTTAAATAAAATACTCCAGTATCTACAGCGTGGATTTTAATTAACATTTATCTCAAATGATATTCTTCCAGTTTGCGGTATAAGGTAGCAATCCCGATTTCCAGTAATCTCGCTGCTTCTGCCTTGTTTCCTTTGGTGTATTGAAGCACTTTCTGAATATGTTCCTTTTCCAGAGATTTCATGCTGAAAGAATCGTTTTCAGAAGAAACTTTTTCAGAGTAACGCGGAAGACTTTCTGCATCAAGGATATGATCGTTCATTAGGATTAAGCTTCTTTCGACAGTATTTCGAAGTTCCCGTATGTTTCCTTTCCAGTCGTTTTTTTCCAATGTTTTATAGTATTCCGGAGAGATTTCAATATTGGAGATATGAAGTTTTTGAGAAAAAACATTCACGAAATTTTTAGCCAGAGCTTTCAGATCTTCTTTTCTTTCACGAAGTGACGGAAGCCTGATTTCAAATATATTCAGCCGGAAATACAGATCTTCACGGAAGTTTCCCTGCTTTATTTCTTCCTCCAGATCACGGTTTGTAGCGGCAATCAGTCGGAAATCCGATCTGGAAACCTTCGTTTCTCCCATTTTGATAAACTCTTTGGTTTCCAGTACGCGAAGCAGTTTTGCCTGAAGCTCAATCGGCATTTCTCCGATTTCATCCAGAAATAAAGTTCCGCCATTGGCTTCTTCCACCAGTCCTTTTTTATCTTTTACTGCTCCTGTAAAAGCTCCGGCTTTATGCCCGAAAAGTTCGCTTTCCAGAATTTCTTTGCTGAAAGCGGAACAGTTGATGGCTACAAAATTATTTTTCTTTCTGTCGCTGCCTTCATGAATGGCATTCGCAAAAACTTCCTTTCCGGTTCCGGTTTCGCCCGTCAGAAGAACGGTTGCATCCGTTAAAGCTACTTTTTCAGCCAGTTTTTTTGCCTGAATAATGGAGGGTGAATTTCCGATAATCGTTTCAAAACCTTTTGAAGAAGAACTCTTCTGAATGATTTTCGACTTGTTATCTTTCGCTTTTTCCAGAGATTTATAAACAAGCGGAATAATTTTATCATTATCATCACCTTTTACGAGATAATCGTAAGCTCCGTTCTTCATTGCCTGAACTGCGTCCGTAATATTTCCGAAAGCCGTCATCAGAATAATTTCCAGATGAGGATATTTTGTTTTGATGGATTTTACTAAATCTACTCCGAAAGCATCGGGAAGCCTTACGTCACTCAGCACGACATCAAATTCATACTGTTCGAGCATCGTCATCGCAGAACGTGCGGTGGAAGCTTCTTTTACGTTAAAATTTTCTTGGGAAAGGATCATTCCTAATAGTTTCAGGAGCTTGATCTCGTCATCGATGATGAGGATGTTTCCTTGCATGGTGTTGTAATTTGGAAAACTGATGCAAACTTAAATATAAAATGCGAATCTTAATCATAGATTTTAATATTTATAAAATGGAAGGATTCTTTTTTGATTGCTTACATTTGTATTCATTCTATTTTTAAGGGTGAAAAATGAAGTTTATGATTGATAAAAAATTCAGGGAAGAAATTCATACAGATAAAAATAACTACGAATATATCACGGTTTCCAATGACGAAAATGGAGTAAGAATTTACACTTTAAAAAATGGTTTAAACGTTTTTCTTGCCCAAAATTCCGATGCTCCGAGAATCCAGACCTATATTCCTGTGAGAACCGGAAGCAATAACGATCCTTCTGATAATACAGGTTTAGCACATTATCTGGAACACATGATGTTTAAAGGAACCTCTAAATTAGGAACTCAAAACTGGGAAAAGGAAAGTGAATTATTAGATCAGATTTCAGATTTATACGAACAGCATAAAGCTGAAAATGATCCTGAAAAAAAGAAAGAAATTTACCGCAAAATAGATGAAGTTTCTCAGGAAGCCAGTCAGTATGCCATTGCGAATGAATATGATAAGGCAATTTCTTCTTTGGGTGCAAGCGGAACCAATGCGCATACATGGTTCGATGAAACGGTTTACAAAAATAATGTTCCGAACAATGAGCTTGAAAAATGGCTGAAAATCGAGAAAGAACGTTTTTCTGAACTGGCTTTAAGGCTTTTTCATACCGAACTGGAATCTGTTTATGAAGAATTCAACAGAGCACAGGACAACGATTCGCGTCTGGTAAATTATGAACTGATGGACGCACTTTTTCCTACGCATCCCAACGGTCAGCAAACGACTTTAGGAAAGGCAGAACATCTGAAAAATCCTTCCATGAAGGCGATTCATAAATATTTTGATGAATATTATGTTCCGAACAATTATGCTATGGTTTTGGTAGGAGATCTTGATTTTGAAGATACGATTCAACTTGTTGACCAATATTTTGGAACCATTCCTTACAGAGAGCTTCCGAAAAAAACGTCCATTATCGAAAAACCGATTACGGAAATTATAAAAAGAACGGTAAAAAGTCCCACAACGCCGAGAGTACAATTGGCGTGGAGAACGGAAAGTTACGGCACAAAAGAAGCGATGTTGGCGGATGTAGTGGTGAATATTCTGAGCAATAGAGGAGAAGCAGGATTGCTGGATCTGAATATCAATCAGACTCAAAAATTATTGTGGGGACAGGCGTATTCAGTAGGTCTGAAACAGTACGGATATTTTTCCATCGTTGCCGTTCCGAAGGAATCGCAGACTTTGGATGAAGCCAGAGATTTGGTTCTGGAGCAGATCGAACTGGTTAAAAAAGGAGAATTTCCGGACTGGATGCTTCCTGCCATCATCAACGATTTTAAAATTCAGAGGATGAAAGCGCTTGAAACCGCAGACGGATTGGCAACAAATCTTTACGATACGTACATCAAAGGAAGAACGTGGGAACAGGAACTGAATGAAATGGATCAGTATGAAAAACTAACGAAAGAAGAGGTTATCGCCTTTGCCAATGAGTTTTTCAGAGATAATTATGTGATCGTTTACAAAGAAAAAGGGGTAAACGAAAAATTAATACGAGTAGAAAATCCGGGAATTACTCCTGTGAAAATAAACCGTGAAGCCCAGTCTGAATTTTTACAGCAGATTCTGGAAGAAAAAACAGAAGATATTCAGCCGGAATTTGTGGACTATGAAAAGGAAATTCGGAAAGATGTTATTAAAGGCAAGACCGTCAGTTTTGTTAAAAATAAATACAACGATATTGCGCAGGTTCATTTTATTTTTCCATTCGGAAGCGATCATGACCGCGATCTGGGAATTTCAACTCAGGTTCTTCAGTATCTGGGAACTGAAAAATTCTCTCCGGAAGATCTGAAAAAAGAATTCTTCAAAATCGGCGTTACCAATGATTTTAAAACCACCAACGATCAACTGATTATTTCGCTGAACGGTCTGGAAGAAAACATTGAAAAAGGAATAAATCTTCTGCAGCATTGGCTGTATGAAGTAAAACCGGATCAGGAAATTTACAGACAGTTTACAGAAACTATTCTGGAAAACCGTGGTGCGATGAAGAAGGATAAAGGCAGAATTATGACGGCTCTTACAAATTATACCAAATTGGGACCTTTCTCACGGTTTACGGATGTTATTTCAAAAGAAGAGCTGGAAAGCAGCAATGTGGAGGTTTTTACAGACCGTATGAAAAAGCTTTTCAAATATCCGTATCAGATATTTTTCTACGGAAGAAATTTTGAAAATTTCACTTCGTACGTCGGAAAATATACTGAAAATGAAAGTTTTGTAATTCCGGAGCCTAAAAATTATCCGGAACCGGACACCGATGGAAATGTATATTTTACAGATTACGACATGGTTCAGATGGAAATGAGTAAGGTAGGAAGAGGTCGCAATGTCAACACGGAAAATTTTGGTAAAATCAATGTTTTTAATGAATATTTCGGACGCGGTTTGTCATCCATTGTTTTTCAGGAGATTCGCGAAAGCAAAAGTTTAGCGTATTCTGCATACGTTTCTTACGCTGCCAATTCAGAGCTGGATCATCCGGATTACATTACCACCTACATCGGAACGCAGCCGGACAAATTACAGATTGCAGTAGATACGATGACTGAACTGATGACTGAGCTTCCCGAAGTAAAAGTACAGTTTGAAAATGCAAAAAATTCTGCTTTGAAACAGATTGCTTCGCAACGAGTAACGAGAACGAATATTTTCTTCAATACGTTAAGATTAAGAAAACTGAATATTCATCATGATTTCAGGAAAGATATCTATCACCAGATTGAAAGCCTGAAATTTGAAGATCTGAAAGATTTTTACGATCATTATATAAAATCCGTTCACTTCAACACCGCCATTATCGGGAAAAAAGAAAACCTGAACAGGGAAGCGGTTGATAAGATGGGAACCTTCAGGGAAGTGAGTTTAAAAGATATTTTCGGACATTAAAAAAGAGGCTTGAAAAAAGCCTCTTTTTAATATCATTTATTTTACAATCTTCATCTCATCAATCAGCCATTTGGAATCTGCAAATTTATCAATAATGAAAAGAATATACTTCGTATCCACCATGATATTTCTGCTGAAACGAGGATCATAATTAATGTCGCTCATTGTTCCTTCCCATTGTCTGTCGAAATTCAGTCCTACCAGATTTCCGTTGGCATCAAGAGCCGGACTTCCGGAGTTTCCTCCAGTTGTGTGGTTGGTTGCTGTAAATCCTACAGGAACATCGCCGGTTTTATCTTTATACATTCCGAAATCTTTCTTGCTGTAAAGATCAATCAGCTTCTTCGGAACATCAAATTCGTAATCTCCCGGAACATATTTTTCCATTACTCCCGCCAAATGCGTCTGATAATTGTAAGAAACAGCGTCTCTCGGAGAAGAACCTTTCACTTTTCCGTACGTTACACGAAGCGTTGAGTTCGCATCCGGAAAGAATTTTCTGTCTTTATCCGTTGCCATTTGCTGCGCCATATAAGTCTTCTGTAAAGCATCAATTTTCGTCTGCATCGACGTAAACTGAGGATCCGCTTTTGTGATGTAGGTGTCTCTCATGGATAAATAAGTCTGATAAACAGGATCTTTTTTCAATGTTTTGATCAGTTTATCCTGATTGGAGAATGCCTTGTCGATATCTTTGCTCAGAGAAGCTCCGTTTACTTCAGTTCTTCCTGTGATGATGGAGTTTTTAGAATCTTCTTCAACGGTCTGAAGATTTTGTGCTTCATTTTTATATTTTTCAAATCCTGCAGATAAAAATTCCGGAGCCGTTTTATTGGCATAAAGAGCCAGTAATTTTGCCGTAACTTTTGCATCAAGTTCTGCATTGTAATCTTTGTAGAAAGAGGTCAGTCTGTTTTTAAAGGAAGTTGTCCCTTTTTCGTCCATTCTTCCGGCTTCTACCGCAGTAATGTAGTTGTAGAAAAGATTGGCAAGCATTAAAGTTTCTGCATTTCTGATGGTTTCAGAATAATATGCGTTATTTAATGCATAAGGAGCCTGATCGTTGTACAGTTTGTTCAGCTGATCTAAAGTCGTTTTAATATCTTTATTTTTAGCGATCAGAGAATTTTCATACTGTACTTTTTTCTCTACCGCGTTAGATTTTTTCAGACCTTCTACTTCGCCGATCCATTTTTTCCAGTAATTGGCTACTGAAGCGTATTTTGAAGCATACTGAATTCTTGTGGCATCATCGGTACGCATTTTTTCGTCCAGTGTTTTCAAAGCAACATCTCTCACTGCAATTCTCGCAGGGTCGGTGTCTTTCATAATTTTTTCAACTGCGATGGCAGGAAGATATTCTGTGGTTCTTCCCGGAAATCCGAATACAAAAGTAAAATCATTCTCGTTTTTATCTTTAATGGAAACCGGAAGATAATGTTTCGGAACGTAAGGAACGTTATCTTTAGAATATTCAGCAGGTTTGTTATTTTTATCAGCATAAATTCTGAACATGGAGAAATCTCCTGTATGTCTTGGCCAAACCCAGTTGTCTGTATCTGAACCGAATTTTCCGATGCTTTGAGGCGGAGCTCCTACCAAACGAATATCTTTGAATGTTTCGATAGTGAAAGCATAGAATTTATTTCCGTAATACATGGATCTTACAGAAATCGACTGATAAGGTTCTGTTTTCTGAGAGTTTTTGTAAATCTCAATATTTTTGGCAATCTGTTTAGAAAGTTCGGGTTCCTGAAGTTTATCCGTACCTTCTAAAATCTGAGAAGTTACTTCTTTGATATCAACAATAAAGTCTACCGTTACTCCCGGATTCGGAAGTTCTCCCTGAGGATTTTTTGCCCAGAAACCATTTGATAAAAGGTCATTCTGTACCGTAGAGTGAGACTGAATCTGTCCGTAACCACAGTGATGGTTGGTAAGCAATAACCCTTTTGGCGAGATAATTTCTGCGGTACAGCCTCCGTTGAACTGTACTACCGCATCTTTTATGCTTGCTTTTTGCGGATTGAAAATATCTTTGGCAGAGATTTTCATTCCCAAATCTTTCATTTCCTTTTCATTAAGCTCCGTTGGAATCCACATTCCGCCGTATTGCTGTGCAAACGTCATTACAGCCGGCAAAAGAAATACAGATAGAAGTATCTTTTTTGTCATAATCAAAATTTTGCCCCAATTTACAAAGAAAAAGGGAGATTTGGGTTAAAATTGGCTGATAGTTGATTGTTTTTTTAGAGGCTGTTCAAATTTAATATTTTATGATTCTTTTATTTTCAAAAACAAATTTTAATTCAGCATAACGATTATTCTAGAAAAGTAAAAACAAGTAAAATTTTGTATCAGGATTGATGATAAGATTTAATCTTTAATCTTTAATCATTTTGATCTGTCAACCATCAACAAGAAACCATCAACAAGAAACTTTCAGGCGGCTTAATTTTTGCTGCTGAAAAAGCATTCACGCTAAATCATTTATTATGAAAAATTCAATTCAGATTCTGGGAATCGTTCTTGTATCGCTTGTGGTTTCCTGTACGCAAAAAGACAAAAATCCTGAAGTGGAGATGAACCCTAAAACAGATCCGATGGCGATTCAGGCTCCGGTGGACAGTACCAAAACAGATTCTGTTTCGGGATCTGATAATTCAGAAAATTCTTTGGACTGGGACGGAACGTATGAAGCCACAGTTCCATGTGCTGACTGCCCCGGAATTAAAACCATCCTTGTTTTAAGTAAAGACAAAGCTTTTAAAATTACAGAAGAATATCTGGAAAGAAATTCTAAAAATGAAGATACAGGAACTTTTGAATGGGATTCTTCCGGAAGCATTATTACCTTAAACGGAAAAATTTCAAAATACAAATATAAAGTCGGGGAAAATACACTTACACAGCTTGATATCGAAGGAAAACCGATTGATGGTCCCAATAAAACCCTGTATATTTTTAAAAAGAAATAATAGTGCAACCTCCAAAATCCCTCATCTGAAGGGGTTTTTTATTGACATCGGTGATATTAAAACTGATAGGCAATTATTTTATCATCTTCCATCAGGTTTTTCATTAAAATTTCATGATTGGTATTATTGCCTGTAACCATCCATGTTGTCGATAAATTTCCCTGTGTGTACTGCTGTTTTGCGAGGGTGAATTTCAGATTGTTTTTCTTAAAAAGTTCTTCACAGTGCTGAATATCATGATAATTGACGACTGCAATTTTATATTCCCGAATTTTATGGTGTCTGTCTATAAATTTTTCAAAATAGGTTAAATAGTTTAAAACCAATAAAATAAGTAGCGTTCCGAGGAGAGAAAGATATACATATCCGGATCCGACTGCCATTCCGATGGAAGCTGTTGCAAAAATGGTTGTGGCAGTGGTAATTCCGTCGATTTTATTATCCCCTTTAAAAATAACTCCCGCTCCTAGAAAGCCGATTCCGGTAATGATATTGGCAGCCAGCCGATCCGGATTGGCGACCCCGATTTTAATGGAAAGTATCGTAAACAGGCAGGATCCGAAACAGACCAGAATAAAAGTACGCAAACCTGCCGATTTGTTTCTGTATTCCCGCTCAGTTCCGATGAAAATGCCGAGAAGAACGGAAATGAAAATCAGCAGAAGCTCATTCTGGATGACGTAATGATCTTTTAAAAATTCCATTTTGAAGATTTTACTAAATAAAATTACAATAATTCTTTTGATAAAAATCCAAATGAGGTATATTGTATCGTAAAATACTAAACCATTGAATGAAAGTCTGAAAAAGTCGATTAAAAACCTATATTCTGTTTTTTCAAAATATGAAATCCGGTCTTTTATAGAGGGATGCCCCTGTTGCGTTTCGGATCGTGACAAAGAAAAAATTCATAGTAAGGAACTCAGAGAACTCGAAGAAGAGGATCTTTCCCGATATGCTTTCAAAGCAATGACAACGTGGGGAAATGTGGATGATTTTAAACATTTCCTGCCGAGAATACTGGAGCTTTGTATCGATCATGATCTGGGAATTCATCCGTTTGGTATCTTCGGAAAGCTGAAATACGGAAAATGGGAAGTCTGGGATGATACTGAAAAAGAAGCGGTTACAATTTTTCTTTTGAAATGGTGGAAGTATTTCTTAGAAAACAGGACTTTTTTTGATGATGATTTGTTTTTCGGGATCTATAATGTGACGGGTGAAATGGAAAAATTATTAGACTGCTGGAAAGTGGAGATTGTCCAAAACAGCTTTATGATTTATGTAGATTTTATCCGGTATTATTATCAGGATTTTGTCAACGAAAACCTGAAAAATAAAAGTTTGAATGAATCGGATCATAAAAAATTTCTGAAATGGATCAAAGAAAATGCGAAAAGTCTTGAAGAAGGTTTTTATTATTTCGAAAAGAGGAATGAAAGTTTTGCAAGGGAAATTTCAGACGCTCTGTATATTTTGGAACACAGCTAAAAAAAGACTGCCTTTGAAAGACAGTCTTTTGTAATAGTATTCAGATCAGTTTAATTTTTAATGAATTTCTGAACGAATGTTTTATCTTTTGTGGATAATTTAATGATATAATTTCCTTTGGCAAGTTCAGAAACATTCATTGAATTTCCTTTTACCGATGCTGAACTTAATATTCTTCCTGAAGCGTCGTAAATTTCAGCTTTTACAATTTCATTTTTAGACTGAATGTTTAAAACTTCTTTTACAGGATTCGGATAGATCGAAACTTCATTGTTTTTTGATGCCATTTCGGACGTCGACAATACGTTTTGAACAGTTGTTGTGTAAGTATTGGTCACAATCGGAGCATTATAATCAAAATAAATTTTTGCAGTATTACTGAAGCTGTCTCCAATATTTAATGTAGATTTTGTTTTAATTTTAAATGAAACATATCCGCCATTATTTCCTGCCGCGTAAGGAAGCTGAATATTTTCGAAAATAAATTCTACGGTATTCGGATTCGGATTGATAGTTCGGGTTATAAAGTTATGACTGCTGTTTAACGGAATTAGTGTGGACAGATCAAATTTCGAGGTATCAATCTCATCTTTTACGACAATGTTTTGCGCATTTGCAGTTCCGGTATTCTCAAATCTGATCACATAATGAACATAGTCGCCCACTTTTGCTTGTGTAATGGAAGTTCCTTCCAGACACGTTTTATCATTCGGATCGAAAGAATTGACAACAGTCTGATTTAACGTAAATGTATTATCCAGAGGAGTTTCGTCCGTTGCTCCATTAATTTGAGTGGTATAATTAAGAACCGCGCCACCATTTAACGGAGGAGTTTGTGTAGGAGTATTTAAAGCAAAAGTAACTGTAATTTCTCTGGTTTGAAAAGGATTCAGGTTGCTGAAATTCCAGTTTAAAAGTCCGGTTGACTGAGAATTTACCGTGACAGATGAGCTTGAGAAATCCATCAGGTTATCATTATAATTGAAAGATAAAGTTCCGGATTGTGTTCCGGTTCCTTTGTTTTTATAAACGATTTTGTATTTTGCACTGAAGCCTGGTCTTGCCGCATTAATCGGAATAATTACTGCTTCAAGATCATTGTGTACTCCATTGGCTGAAAGGCAGAAGTTTTGTATTAATGGACTCGTTTGCGTTGGAAAATTTGCTGTTAAGCTTGTGGGTGAAATATTGAAATAAGAAGGATTCTCAATAACCGGAGTTATTGTGTGAGAACCAGCACCTACAGCAATTGAATGATTTCCTGATGCATTCGCAATTAAACTTCCCGAAACTGTTCCGTTGGTAATATTGAATTTCTGAAAAGCTTTATTACTGTCATTAACATCACAACCGTTATTGTTACCATCATATTTTGTATTTCCCTGAATGGTATAATTTACTCCACCCGGTGTAAAAGAACAGTAAGAGTTTATCACGCAGGAACTTCCAGATGGTAATAAAGCGCTTACATTCGATATTTCTGAATCATCGGCACAAATGTAAACAAGATTAGGAGTGTTGGAAAAAGTTGAATTACTATTTGGGGTAAAATTGTTGATACCATTCTTTATAAACAATGATTGAAGATAGGGATTTGAATCGCATAAAAAAGTCGCCAGATTTGGATTTTGGGAAAAATCAATGCTTGTAAACTTATTAGTCGTACATCTAATCCCTAAAAGTTGTGGAAAAGAACTGAAATCCTGCGTTGTAAATTTATTATTAAAAATATTTAAATATTCTAAATTAGGTGTTTGGTTTACGGGAAGTGACTGAAGATTATTCACAGCCAGATTTAATGAATTTAGATTAATATTATTATTTAAATAAATGTTATTAAGTTGTGATAACTGAATATCAGCACTATATAAATTTGTTAAACCGGAAAGATTAATAGAAGGAAGGTTTGCCATGAAAATATCAAGATCGTATAACTGGCTGCAACCTTGGATATTAACTGATGAAAGTGCATAGCATTGGGAGATGTCAAGTTTATATAAGTAGATGTTATCACTAATATCAAGAGATGTTAAAAGAAGAAAGTTATTAATCCTAAGACTCTCAAGTTTGGTAAAACTTTTAATACCTTCCATTGAAACAATATTATCAAAATAATAAGAGGAATTAGGGATTATCATTTTATCAAAATTTAACGACTTTATTTTTGCAGCTTCGGTCACCTGAATTTCTCCATCATGATTAGTATCAATAACTGTAGGAAAACCGTTGATATTCAATGCGAAAGATGTAGAATTAGTGAGTAAAATGTTTTTGAAATTCGCATCCGGAATATTCACAATCTGTGCCTGAAAAACAGCACATAAAACGATACAAATGATTAAATAGATTTTTCTCATGTATTATTAGTTATTAGTTTATTTTTTTAATTAAAAGCAAAAATAAACCATTGAAAATTAATCTCAATGGTTTATTATGTTAAATATTTTTATAATTTTTACTGTTTTTCTACCAAATCCAAAAACTGCTGTTCATCCAAAATCTCAATTGTTCCGATGTCCTGTGCTTTTTTCAGTTTGCTTCCGGCTTTTTCGCCCACCACAAGGAAATTCAGGTTTTTGGATACTGCCGAAATATTTTTTCCGCCGTGTTTTTCCACCATTTCTTCTGCTGCTTCTCTTGTAAATAATGATAATTTCCCAGTAAAAAGGAATGTTTTTCCTTCCAGAACATTCGACAGGACTTCGTTCGTACTTTCGCCTTTTTCAAGCTGTACTCCGTAAGATCTTAACCTTTCGATCATCAAAATATTTTCGGAATTTGCAAAAAACTCAACGATGCTTACCGCGATTTTGGTTCCAATATCTTCTACTTGGCAAAGCTCTTCCACCGTTGCATTTTTCAGATCTTCGATGGTCGGGAAATTTTTTACCAGTTTTTTGGCAACCGTTTCTCCGACGTGTTTTATCCCGATTCCGTACAGTACTTTTTCAAACGGAATTTCTTTGGATTTTTCGATTCCTGAAATGATGTTCTGTGCCGATTTTTCTGCCATTCTTTCAAGCGGAAGAAGCTGCTCTTTTGTTAAGACATAGAAATCTGCCGGATTTTCAATTAATCTTTCTCTGTAAAGCTGTTCGATGGTTTCACTTCCCAGATTATCAATATTTAAAGCTTTTCTCGAAACATAATGAATCATTCTTCCTACAACCTGTGGCGGACAGTGAAGGTCATTCGGACAGAAATGAATTGCCTGATCTTCAATTTTTACAAGCTCAGTGCCGCATTCTGGACAATTTTTGATGTATTCAATTTCCTTGCTTTCTTCCGTTCTTTTTTCGGTATTGACGCCGACAATTTTTGGAATAATTTCACCGCCTTTTTCTACATAAACGAAATCATTTTCATGAAGATCAAGTTTTTTAATAATATCTTCATTGTGAAGTGAAGCTCTTTTCACAATTGTTCCGGCTAATAAAACAGGTTTCAGATTCGCAACCGGAGTGATGGCTCCTGTTCTTCCGACCTGATAAGAAACACTTTGCAGTTCGGTTTCCACTTTTTCAGCCTTAAATTTATAAGCCATAGCCCAGCGTGGAGATTTTGCGGTATATCCAAGCTGTCTCTGCTGTTTTAAAGAGTTGACTTTTAAAACAATACCATCAATTTCAAACGGTAAATTATGACGCTCTACATCCCAGAAATTGATAAATTCCTTCACCTCATCCAAAGTCGTACATAATTTTGCCTGTTGGGATGTTTTGAAACCCCAGCTTTGCGCTTTCTGAAGCAGTTCCCAATGCGATGCTGCAGGAATATCTTCTGAAATAAACTGATACAGAACCGATGAAAGCCCGCGTTTTCTCACCTCACCGCTGTCCTGCATTTTAAGACTTCCGCTTGCTGTATTTCGGGGATTCATGAAAGGATCAAGACCTTCTTCCTCACGCTGTTTATTGATTTTATCGAAATTTTTCCGGGTTAAATAAATTTCTCCGCGCATAAAGAAATGTTCAGGGAAATCACCTTTCAGTTTCAGAGGAATATCCGAAATGGTACGAACGTTTGCTGTAATTTCATCACCCTGAAATCCGTCTCCACGGGTTACTGCCTGAACCAGTTTTCCGTTTTCATACAAAATGGAGATCGAAGCACCATCATATTTCAGTTCGGCAACAAATTCTACCGGTTCGTCAATGGTTTTAATAATTCTTTTTTCCCAGTCTTCAAGATCATCAAAATCATAAGAATTATCTAGAGAATACATTCTGAATTTATGCTGAACCGTAGGAAAGACTTTGGTAATTCCTCCGCCGACACGAACAGTAGGAGAGTTTTCATCATAAAATTCGGGATATTGGGCTTCCAGATCACGAAGTTCTTTCAGCAACATATCAAAATCATAATCCGAAATCGTCGGAGTATCAAGGAGATAATAATTTTCGTTGTGCTGATGAAGCTCTTTTCGCAGATCTTCTATTTTCTGTTGTATGTTTTCGGACATCGGGTTTCTATCTTTTTCAGCAAAAATAAATAAAAGTAATTCCAATTTAAAAAATATGGGAATTAAATATTCTGCGAAAATTAAAAAGTTGTAACATATTTCAACCCACTGATTATCCACCAGATAAAATCGGGGTTAAAATTCAGGTAACATAAGGTTCCCATATAATTTAAAAAATGTTAAAACTCCCTTAAACAGAGGATCCTGAAAGTCAGAATACATTTGCAAAGCTAATTTGTAGATATGAGAAAAGTAAAGATTGTATTGGGACTATTGTTCCTGAGTTTTGGAACGCTTGCGTATGCGCAGACCACTCAGGCTTCTATTGTAGGAAAAGTTACCGGAACCGGAAAAGCTCCGCAGGAAAAGGTAAAAGTAACCATTGTAAATGAATCCACAGGGTTTAAAACGGAAACGGAAACCAATTCGAAAGGGGAATATATTTTCAAAGAAATTCCTTTGGGCGGTCCTTACACGGTATTCGTAAATGATGAAAAAAGGGAAGGCTACAATGTGAATTTTGGAGATCAGGTAACGGTAAACGTAGATTTAGGAAGCGAGAAAAGCATTGAAGAAGTGGTTGTTACCGGAAATTTAAAAAACAAAATCGGGAATTTAGGTGCAGCAACAGCCATCACAACCAAAAACATCGGAATTTTACCTGTAAACGGAAGAAACTTCAATAACCTTGCTGAACTTTCACCTTTGAGCGGTAAAAATGGAAGTATTTCCGGACAGTTAGGTTCTTCCACGAATTTTACCATTGACGGAATGACAGCGAAAAATCCTACTTCTGCAGGTTCTACCACAAGCAGAAGCAATGCTCCGTTTTCTATTTCCATCGAAGCGGTTCGTGAATTTAAAGTAACCACTAATCAATATGATGTCACATTAGGAAGAAGCGGAGGTGGAACCGTAAGTGCGGTTACAAAATCCGGAACGAATGCATTCTCTGGAAGTGCATGGGAATATTTAAGAACAAACTGGCTTTCCAGCAAATACGACATCAGAGGAAATAAAATCAACAACGATTTTTCCACTTCTCAGTTCGGATTCTCTTTAGGCGGACCGATCATTAAGAATAAACTGCATTTCTTCGTTGCTTGGGATCATCAATTGGATTCAAGACCGTTGCAGATTGCCGATATCAAATCTCATGACGACGAATTGAGATTAAATACCACCACAGCTACTTTAAATAAGTTCCTTGATATTGCCAGAGCAAAATATGGAGTTGGAAATACACCACAGTTCGGAAGTTTTGATAAAGTGAGAAATTCTGATGCCGGATTTTTGCGTTTAGACTGGCAGATTAACGATAAAAACTTATTGACTTTAAGAAATAACTTCACCTACGATCTGAACAAAAACGGTTTAGGAGACAACACAGCGATCAACGCTTTTGAATCCTATGGAAATGATAAAAATCTGGATAACAGCTTATTGTTGACTTTAAGATCCAACTTAAAGCCGAATATGACGAACGAACTGAAGGCGCAGTATCTTTACACGTTTCAGGACAGTTATCAGAACGATCAGCTTGGTCATCCCGTTCCGAGAGCCATTGTCGAAAATATCGTAACCAGCATCGATGGAAAAGATAAGGCAACCAATATTCAGATCGGAGGACACCGTTTTGCGCAGGAAAGTTTCAGGAATAATGTTTTCCAGATCGTAGACAATTTATACTACAATACGGATAAAATCAAATATACATTCGGTGCAGATTTAATGTACACGATGGCAAAATCGTTGTACGGAAGTGAAGTGAACGGAAGATTCCATTTCAGGGAGAATCCTACAGCCAACGGAGGAGATAATTTATTTAATTTTAATAATCTTGTTGCGTACAGATTTTACAGAGAAGTTCCTTTGATGGAAGATCCTTCCGTGAAATCCAATATTTATAACTTAGGAGTTTACGGACAGATTCAGACAAAAATTGCAAAAGGTCTGGATTTAATGGCGGGTTTAAGATTGGATTACGGCGGTTATCCCAAAGCAGGCTTTAACCAGAAATTATATGATGAAATGGGAATCCGGACAGATAATCAGATCAAATCATTCATCATTCAGCCAAGATTCCAGTTCGATTGGAATATTAATGAAGGAAATAAAGACTTCCTGAAATTTGGAGCCGGAATTTTCTCTTCAGACATCAACAATTATATGATTATCAATAATCTGGTGTTTGACGGAAGACATTTGGCAACAGTGGATGTAAATCCTTCACAGATTGGTCTTAAGCCGGATTTCATAAGTTACAGAAACGATTACGGAACGGTTCCTACTTTAGCAAAGTATCAGCTTCCTACCATTAACTACACAGGAAAAGATGCAAAAATTCCGGTGGTTTACAAAGCTAATGTTTCTTATACGCATTTCTTCAACGAGAGATTCAGAGCGGGAGTTGCGGGTTATATGACGCTGGGAAGAAACAACTATTTCTACTACGACAGAAATATGGTGGCAAATCCTTATTTTACGCTGGATAATGAAGGCGGAAGAGGGGTTTTTGTTCCTGCAGCAACGATCGCAGCCAACGGAACGCTGAACTGGAAAGACGGAAGAATCAACAAAAATTTCGGAAGAGTTTTGGAATTGGTAAGCGATGGAAAAGTCAATCAGTTTTCATTCGTATTAGATACAAGTTATCGTTATTGGAAAGACGGAGAAATTACAGCAAGTTACACTTGGGCGGACATCAAAGACAATACTTCGTATAACGGAAACGTAGCCAATTCTGCAACACTGTCTACCATGGTTTCGGGAGATCCGAGAAACTTAAGAATGTCGTATTCGGACAACCAGTTCAGAAACAAAGTCGTGATTTACGGTAACTCTCCAACCATTGCAGGATTTACTTTAGGAATCAGGTATGCCGGAATCGGCGGAACCCGTTTCTCTGTAACGGCAGGTGGAAACGTAAACGGAGATTTCGTGGATACGAACGATTTAGCTTACATTTTCCCGAATCTTACGCAGACTTTAATTGATAATCCTGAAGTGGGACAGGCTTTGAAGAACTACATTACAGATTACAACAACAAAGTTGCAGAAAGAAACGGCGGAAAGAACGGTTTCTACGGAGTTTGGGATGTTCGTGTAGCAAAGAAAATCAAATTTGAAAAAATCGGAGCCTTTGAACTTTCAGTGGATATTTTCAACGTTGCCAATTTACTTAACAAAGAATGGGGCGTTAACAAATCTTACGGAAATACGGCACTGTACAGAATTACAGGATTTGATCAGGCAACAAAACAGTTTAAATACAGCCTGAATACAAGCGGACTGGAGCCACTTTCAGGAAATCCTTACCAGATCCAGATCGGAGCGAAATATTCTTTCTAATCTAAAAATAAGTTTAAACTCATTTTAAATGTAACGGCAAAAGAGACAAAAGACTTTGTTGGATTTATTTAAAGTATTTCAAAAGTCTGCAAGAGAAAAATCTTTGATTTTTTAACTTATGTGCTCTTTTTTTTACACTTAAATATTCAACTTAAACAACTAAAGTGTTACAATCTTTTGCATCTTTTGCGGTAAAAAAGTTTAGACAAGTTTAATGTAAAAAAAATGTGAATGGTCAATTTTGCTCTGAAACTCAATTGTTAATATTAAATGATTGAGAATTGACAACGAAGGACGCACGATTGACTATTTACTTAAATAAATTTATATACCTTTATCTGAAAGTTGAAAGACTTTCGAATACTATTCAAATTATATTATGAAAAATTTTATCTTAGGGTTCGCAGTTTTAAGCACAGTAGTAATGAAGGCACAAACCCAGATCGTAGCGCACAGAGGTTATTGGCAGACGCAACCGCCGACAACGGAAAATTCTCTGAAATCATTGGAAAATGCGCAGAATTTAAAGATTTACGGATCTGAATTCGATGTGAGAATGACGAAAGACGGAGTTTTGGTGGTAAACCACGACGAACATCACGCAAAAATGGAAATTTCCGAAACCGATTTTAAAGAACTGGAAAAAGTAAAATTATCCAACGGTGAAGATTTTCCCACTCTGAAAGACTATTTAAAACAAGGGAAGAAAGATAAATCGTTAAAACTGGTGGTTGAAATAAAGCCTGACAAAACGAAGGAAAAAGAAGACGAACTGACGGCAAAAACCATCAAAATGATCAAGGATATGAAGCTTGGAGCGCAATGCGATTTCATTTCTTTCAGCTTAAATATCTGTAAGGAAATTAAAAGGCTGGAACCTACTTTTAAAGTTCAGTATCTGAAAGGAGAGCTTTCTCCGCAGCAGATCAAGGACGAAGGTTTGGACGGAATCGATTACCATTACAGCATTTTCCAGAAAAATCCTACATGGATTGCAGATGCAAAAGCTTTGGGATTGATCACCAATGCATGGACGGTGAATGACGTTGCCATTGCCGATGAATTAAAAAAGCAGGGAATTGGTTTCATCACTACCAATATTCCGGATCAGCTTCAAAAATAAGATCATGTCATCTTTATACAGAAAGTCTGTCTCTTTTGAGGCGGACTTTTTTTGTTTTAAAAGCTTCCTTTAAAATTCAGCCAACTGTGTGGTACCCCTTATTTACTCAGGAAAAGACAATAAAATTAGGGAAATAAATCAGCTTTAAAATATTAAAAATTATTCATTCGTTTAACCTCTTGTTAACCAGTTGGCTGTGCAATGTTATTAAGGTTTAATTAATATGGCGTTTAATAATTCTTTAATAAATGTTAAAATAGTATTAAAATCCTACTCATAATATCGTTTTAGTTTTGCGCAAACAAAAAGGATATGCGTAAAGAGACACAAAAAGTACTCATTTTATCATTACTAGGACTTGTCAGTGTAAATCTGGCAGCTCAGCAAAAAGTGAAAAGAGATACCATTAAGAACATCGACGAAGTTGTGGTAACCGCTTTGGGGATCAAGAGACAAGACAAATCTTTAGGATATGTTGCGGAAAAAGTAAACTCAGACACTTTTGAAGAAACTCAGAACAACAACTGGGCTCAGTCTATGGAAGGAAAAGTTGCCGGACTGAAAGTTCAGACGGCAGGAGCGGGACCGCTTGCCAGTTCCAGAATTACTTTAAGAGGCGAAAAGTCGATGGTATTGGATAATAATTACGCATTGATCGTTGTAGATGGAATTCCTTTGGGAAATTCCACCACAGGAACCGGAACTCCGGCGTACGGAGCGGGTTCCGGAGGGGATGTTCCGATTGATTTAGGAAACGGACTGAACAGCATCAATCCCGATGATATTGAATCGGTAACCGTTCTGAAAGGAGCTTCTGCAGCCGCATTATACGGATCCCGTGCTGCAAACGGAGCTTTGATGATCACTACAAAATCCGGAAAAAGTAAAAACGGAAAAATTCAGGTAACCTTCAATTCCTATTCAAGTTATGATACGGTTCTGAAATGGCCGGATTGGCAGTACGAATACGGACAGGGAACTTTGGCTAAAAATACAGCAGGGCAGTTCTATTATTCTTACGGCGCTTCTGCAGACGGCGTAAGTACCGGAGGAACGAGCAGTGCTTTCGGACCGAAATTCGCGGGACAGTATTATTTTCAGTATGATCCTACCGTTGGCGGACAGAGCAAGGAAAGACAGCTTTGGAGAGCTTATGAAGACAACATCAAAGGATTCTGGAGAACAGGTTCTACGTATTCCAACAGTCTTTCGGTGGAAAGTTCTAATGATAAAACCAATTTCAGAACATCGCTTACCTATCTTAATAACGAATGGATGATGCCGAATACAGGTTTTGACCGACTGAATTTTGCTTTGTCGTTCGCGCATCAGTTAACCAAAAAATTAAAAGTATCCACCAAATTTACTTTCAATAAAACATCAAGTGACAATCTTCCGGCAACGGGATACAACAACCAGTCGATTTCCTATTTCATGATCTTCCAGAATCCGAATGTGGATCTTGCATGGTATCAACCCATCTGGAAACCGGGACAGGTGCAGATCGATCAGATTCACCCTTTCAGTACGTTTATCGACAATCCTTACCTCATCGCTTACGAAATGCTGAACGGAGTGGATAAAAAAACGATTTTCGGAAACATTACGGCAGATTATCAGTTCAATAAAAATTTCAGTCTGATGTTAAGATCCGGACTGGAAGTCCTGAACGAAAAAAGAACAACAAAACGTCCGTGGAGTTCCGCCAATTATGCAAAAGGATTCTACAGAGAACAGTACATTAAAAATCACGAATACAACAACGATGTTTTATTTTCGTACAAACAGAGCTTTAATAAATTCAATATTTCTGCATCTGCCGGAGGAAGCATCCGTTACAATCAGTATGTGATGAATGATTATCAGGCAAACGGATTGAAAATTGCCGGAGAATACAATCTTACCAATGCGCTTGGAATTGATGTAAAATATCCGAGACCGGGAGACGAACAGGTAAACAGTGTCTATGGTTTGGTAACATTGGGATACGACAATAAATTCTTTGTGGATGTTACCGGAAGAAACGACTGGAGTTCCACACTTCCGAAATCCAACAGATCATTCTTTTATCCTTCCGTAAGTACCAGTTTCATCCTTTCAGAAATTTTTAAACTGAAAAGCGACCGATTTAATTACTGGAAACTGAGAGCTTCGTGGGCGAAAGTAGGAATCGACGGTTCTCCTTATCAGTTAGATACTTATTATGATACCAGTTCTATCACAGGAAGTGTGGTAGCGAGAAATATCTTCAATAATCCTAATCTTAAGCCTGAAAAAAATGCCAACGTAGAAGCGGGAATGGATTTCAGCGTATTAAAAAACAGATTGAATTTTAATTTCACGCTGTATCAGAACATGAGTGAAAACCAGATTATTCCGGTTTCTCTTCCTTATGAAAGCGGTTATTCCCAAAGAATCATCAATGCAGGGAAAATCCGAAACAGAGGTATGGAATTATCTTTAAATACGACACCATTTAAAACCAAAAGCTTCTCCTGGATGATCGGAGCCAACTGGTCTGCCAACGAAAACAGAGTACTTACCACGTCCGAAGGTTTCGACGGAATTATTTCAACCGTGGGAGGAGTGGTTTTTTATAAAGCAGTCGTAGGAGGTTCTTTAGGAGATATGTATGGTTTCAAACTGGTAAAAAACAGTCAGGGACAGGTTGTTAATGACAACGCAGGATTGCCTTTAAGACCTGCAGAAATAGAAAAAGTAGGAAACGCCTTCCCGAAATGGAGAGCCGGTTTACAGAATGATTTTAGAATTAAAAATTTTACTGTAAGCTTCTCGTTTGATGGTCAGTACGGTGGTGTTGCGTATTCGCAGTCGCATCACAAAATGTCGGAACAGGGAAAACTGAAATCTACACTTCCGGGAAGAGACAATCCGAACGGAATGATCGTAGGAGAAGGAGTTGTACAGAATCCGGACGGTTCTTACAGCCCGAATACAAAAGCGGTTACCGTATCTGCTTATTATGCGGAATACTACAGAAGAGCGAACGTGGAAACGAATACATTCAGCACAGATTTTATCAAACTGAGAGATGCAAGAATTGCCTATTCTTTCCCGAAAGAAACCATAAAATCTTTAGGACTGCAGAATCTTACCTTAGCTATTTTCGGGAAAAATCTCTGGATGTGGACGAAGTTCCCGATGTTTGATCCTGAAGTAGCCACTTTAGATAACGCCACCATTACTCCCGGAGTGGAAATGGGGCAGCTTCCAACCGCCAGAACCGTTGGATTTCAGTTAAATCTTAAATTTTAAATCTTAAAAAAATGAAAAAATTATTCATCAACATAGCTTTGGTTACTTCACTTTTTATTTTCAATTCTTGCGACAGAAATTTTGAAGAAATCAACACAGATACCAGTAAAATTCTCAATCCGTCTGTAGGAAGCCTTCTTGCTCCCATTCAGTACGAAATGGCAAACTACGGATACAGCAGAGCCAATGATTTCACTTTCGATATCATGCAGATCGGTCTGGATTTTCCGAATGAAGGAAATACGTACAGCAGATATTATATGACGGAAGGAAGCGGAAACGGTGTCTGGAACACCTCTTACAAATGGCTGAAGCAGGTAAATGACCTGAGAACTTTTGCCAAAAAAGAGCAGAACAACAATTATCTGGCGATTTCCATGGTCTTGAATGCGTGGATCTACTCCAATCTTACCGATGCTTTCGGAGATGTGCCTTTTTCTGAAGCGGTAAAGATCGATCAGGGAATCATTACCCCGAAATACGACAGCCAGAAAGAGATTTACGTTCAGCTTTTAAATGATCTTAAAACAGCAAACAGTTTATTCGATACGACGAAAACATTAACGGAAACCGATCTTTTCTATAATGCCAATAATAATGTGACGGGAATCGTTAACTGGAAAAAGTTCTGTAATTCTTTGTCATTAAGATTATTAACGAGAATTCTGAAAAGAAACGGAGAAGTAAATGTTCATGAAAGAATTCAGGAAATTGTAAGCAATCCTGCCACATATCCTATTTTCCAGAACAATACAGACAGCGCTTTATTAACCATTTCAGGAATTTCACCCTATCTTCCGCCGATCGCAAGACCGCAGGATTTTACAGCATACCGAGCAGCAGGAGAATTTTTTGTGAATGCCATGAAAAACAATAATGATCCGAGAATGAGTATGTTCTTCACACAGGCAAAAGATCTGGCAACGAATGCAAATATTGGTTATAAAGGTGCTCCTTCAGGATATGCTTTGGGAAGTTCTTTCAATTATCAGCCTTCGAATTTCAACCAGAATCTTGCAAAAGCGCCGTTGAAAGATTTAATCATGACCTATTCTGAGGTTCAGTTTATCCTTGCAGAGCTTTCTTTCAAAGGAATTATTACAGGAAATACCCAGACTTATTATGAAAACGGGGTAAAATCGATTATTGAACAATGGGGAGCCACTGTTCCAGTCAATTATTTTACCAACGCTAATGTGGCTTACAACGGAACTTTTGAAAGAATTATGCTTCAGAAATACATTTCTCTGTTTTTTGTAGATCATCAGCAATGGTACGAATACAGAAGAACAGGATTCCCGGTTTTACCGAACAACGGCGGGCTTCAGAACAACGGACAGATGCCGGTAAGATTTATGTATCCTACCCAGACCAAAGTAATGAACACGGCAAACTACAATGCAGCAGTTCAGGCAATGGGTGGAGACAATATTAATATTAAAATGTGGTGGAATAAACCATAAACTTATCCGTAGGATCGGGCTTTAGCCCGATTTTAGAGAAATAATCAGATTGGCTTTAGCCAAAACTTAAATGTAAATATCAATACAATGAACATAAAATTTTTAATGCCTTGTCTTTTAATTTCAGCAATGGCATTTTCACAGGCTTCTGTTTCGGGATATGTGTACGAAGACAGCAACAAAAATCAGAAGAAGGAAAACAAAGAAAAAGGAATTGAAGGAGTGGCGGTTTCCAACGGAGCTCAGGTTGTGTTAACCGATAAAAACGGAAGATACAGTCTGCCTGTTCAGGACGGACAGACCATTTTTGTCATCAAACCTTCCGGTTATATGACTCCTCTAAATGCAAACAATCTTCCTCAATATTATTATCAGTACAAGCCAAAAGGTTCTCCCACAGATTTTAAATACAAAGGTTCTGCGCCTACAGGCGAACTTCCGAAAGAAATTAATTTTGCCTTAAATAAACAGAACGAAAGTAAAAATTTTGATATTCTGGTTTTCGGAGATCCGCAGCCTTACACGGAAAAACAATTGGATTACTTTAGAAGAGCCATTGTAAATGAAGTAAAAAGCACGAAAAAAAATGCGGTGTTAGGAATCAGTCTCGGAGATTTGGTAGGAGATAATTTAAGCCTGCAAAAACCTTATGCGGACGTGATGAAAGAAATAGGGCTTCCTTGGTATAACGTGATGGGAAATCATGACATGAACTACGAAGCGAAAGAAGATATGCTTTCCGATGAGACTTTTGAATCCAATTTCGGACCTGCAAATTATTCCTTCAATTACGGAAATGTACATTTTATTATTCTGGATGATATTTTGTACCCCGATCCGCGCGACGGAAAAGGATATTGGGGTGGTTTCCGTGAAGATCAGATGCAGTTTATCGAAAACGATCTGAAACTGGTAGATAAAAATAAACTGATTGTTGTTTCTTTCCATATTCCTCTGGAGCATAAAAATGAAGACAATTTCAGAAATGCAGACCGCCAGAAATTGTTTGATAACCTTGCGCCGTTTAAAAATGCTTTGTTGCTTTCGGCGCACACTCACGTTCAGCAGCAGCTTTTTTATGGGAAAAAAGCAGGATGGAACGGTTCAAAAGATCTTCATGAATACAATGTAGGAACAACCTGCGGCGATTGGTGGTCTGGAACTTCTGATGATTTGGGACTGCCTACTTCCACGATGAGAGACGGAACAGCAAAAGGATATTCTTTCATCAGCTTTAACGATAACGAATACAAAGTAAAATACAAAACTGCCGGAAAACCGGAAGATTATCAGATCAATTTATATGTTCCGAAAGTAGTTCCTTTCCCTTCAAAAACGTCTGCTAAAGTTTTAGCAAATTTCTTCATTGGAAGCAAAAAAGATAAGGTAGAATACAGAATTGACGGTGAAAAATGGGAAGAAATGCAGTATGACGAAACCGTAGATCCAAGTTTTGCGATGTCAGTTTTCAAATGGGACACCACGCAGACTATTTTCCCGGGAAGAAGACCTTCCAATCCGGAATCTTCAAAACATATCTGGACTGGAGATTTCCCGAAAAAACTTTCTTTAGGAAAGCATAAAGTTGAGGTAAGAGCAACGGATATGTATGGAAACCAGTTCTCTGCCACAGAAGAATTTGACGTTCAGAACCAGATTATTATTCCTTAATTTTCATTTATTACTATACTTTCAAAGAAACCGGCTCTACTTTGGAGTCGGTTTTGCTTTAAACATAAGCGGTTATTTATAAATTAATCATAATACGGATTTTTAGCTCGGCTAATGTTTCGTAAATTTGCATCAACGAATAAAAAATTCTTTAAAAATGGATATAAACGGAAAAAATGCCATCGTTACAGGAGGCGGAAGAGGATTGGGAAAAGCTGTGGCTTTAGCTTTGGCAAGTGAAGGAGTAAATGTAGCCATCACGGGAAGAAATGAAGAAAACCTTAAAATGGTAGTCGATGAAATCCAGAAACTGGGAGTAAAATCGGCTTACGCAGTTTTCAGTATTGATAATGAAATCCATGTAAAAGCAGGAATCGAGTCTATTGCCGAGCAATTGGGAGGTGTTGATATTTTAATTAACAACGCAGGGATCGGAGATTTCGGTTCTATCGAAGAAATGCCTTCCGAAACCTGGGAACAGGTAATTAAAACCAATCTTTTCGGAGTATATTATGCAGCAAAAGCAGTTTATCCTTTTATGAAAGAAAAAGGAGAGGGGGATATTGTAAATGTTGCGTCTACAGCAGGTTTGAAAGGCGGGCCGAATATGTCGGCTTATGCAGCATCCAAGGCAGCAGTGGTTTCCCTGTCTCAGTCGATGATGGCAGAATGGAGAAAACAGAATATCCGCGTGATTACTTTAACGCCGAGCACTATTGCTTCAGATATGTCGATTCAGGGAGGTTTAACAGACGGAAATCCTGATAAAGTTCTTCAGCCGGAAGACTTTGCAGAATGGGTAAGAGATATTTTAAAAATGAACAGAAGAGCGTTGATCGCAAACGGTTCTATTTTCTCTACCAATCCATAATTGGTTTAAAGTTTAAAATTTAAAGTTTTGAGTTCTGGATTTTTTTCGGACTCAAGATATAAAACAATTGTAAAAGCGGACTTCGGTTCGCTTTTTTTCTGCGGGAAATCTGTCATTCTGAACGGGAATGAAGTGGGAGTGAAGAATCCCTAATCAATAAACAACAGATTTTTTCTTCCGTCAGAAATAGAGATTCTTCCTTCGTCAGAATGACAAAGAAAACCATTAAGAACATTTAAGCAGTTAAGAGAGATTAAGAATTTGCAGTTAAACTGAAGGATAAGTTTAAAAATAATTAGTATGTAATAAAAATTTCTCTCTGTGCTTGTTTAAGTGAAACGCCTTAGTGAACTTAAAAATATCCAGTAAGTTTTTAAAAGAAAATCTTCGCGGGCTTTGCGTTAAAAACAAGAACAGCAATGTTTTAGTAAATAAAAAAGATAGATTCTTCCTTCGTCAGAATGACAAAGTAACTGTATCATCTTTGCTGAGTGAAACGCCCTTGCGAACGAAGAATATTTTCAATAATTTCAAAGAAACCTTTGCGCCTAATTGCGTTTAAAAAGAAACCATTAAGAACATTTAAGCAGTTAAGAAGAATTAAGAATTTGCAGGCAAACTGAAGGATAAGTTAAAAAAATGCTTTGCGTGCTTATTTAAGTGAAACGCCTTTGTGAACTTAAAAATATGCAGTAAGTTTTTAAAAGAAAATCTTCGCGGACTTTGCGTTAAAAACAAGAACAGCAATATTCCAGAAATAAAAAATAGAGATTCTTCCTTCATCAGAATGACAAAGTAAACGTGTCACCTTTGCTAAGTGAAACGCCCTTGCGAACGAAAAATGTTTTCAATAATTTCAAAGAAGCTTTGTGCCTATTGCGTTTAAAAAGAAAACCATTAAGAACAGTTAAGCAGTTAAGAAGGATTAAGAACTTGTAGGCAAACTGAAGGATAAGTTTAAAAAAATGCTTTGCGTGCTTATTTAAGTGAAACGCCTTAGCGAACTTAAAAATATGAAGTAAGGTTTTAAAAGAAAAATCTTCGCGGACTTTGCGTTAAAAAACAAGAACAGCAATATTCCAGAATAAAAGATAGAGATTCTTCCTTCGTCAGAATGACAAAGTAAACGTATCATCTTTGCTGAGTGAAACGCCTTCGCGAACGAAGAATATGCAGTACATTATTAAAAAAAATCTTCGCGGACTTTGTGTTAAAAACAAAACTAATCGCTTAAAAACAAAACCAGCAATATTCCAATAAATCGAAAAAGTAGTTTATTTTTGCAACAAATTATTCACATGCAAAATTATTTAGAATTCGATTTCAAAATCACACCGCTTCAGCCGTGGAACGAAATATTAATGGCAGAACTTATTGAGATAGGTTTCGACAGTTTTACGGAAGAAATCAATGGTATTTTAGGATATATTCAGAAAGATTTATTTAATGAAGAAGAGCTGAAAACGTTGCCGCTTTTTCAGAATGATGAGGTAAAAATTGAATATACTTTTAAGGAAATGCCGAACATCAACTGGAATGAAGAGTGGGAAAAGAACTTTGAGCCGATTAATATTGACGATAAAGTACTGATCAGAGCAGAGTTCCACGAATCAGTTCCGGGAATGCACGAAATTGTTATTCAGCCGAAAATGTCTTTCGGAACAGGACATCATCCGACAACGCATCTGATGATTCAGCAGATGATGGATATTGATTTTAAAGGTAAAAAAGTTCTGGATATGGGTTGTGGAACGTCGGTTCTGGCAATTTATGCAAAACAGATCGGAGCCGGAGAAACCAAAGCGATTGATATTGATGAATGGTCGGTGGAAAACTCCAAAGAAAATGCAGTAAGAAATAATGTGGAACTGGATATTGAGTTGGGAACTGCGGAAAATTTAGGCAAAGAACATTACGATATTATTTTGGCAAACATCAACAGAAATATTTTAATTTCAGACATTCCGACGTATGTTTCTGTACTAAATGAAGGTGGGAAATTACTGCTTTCCGGATTGTGTTTCTTTGATGTGGATGATATTCTTGAAGTGTGTAAGGAAAACGGTTTAACGCTTACAAAAAAACTTCAGAGAGAAGAATGGGTAAGCTTGCTGCTAGAAAAATAAATAATCACATTTTTCACTTAACCTAAATCTCAATCTCAACCTCAACCTCAGTTTTAGCCAGATCTTATGAAAACCTTTTTCACCATTCTGTTTGTATTCGTTGTTCAGATTTTCTCTGCGCAGGAAGACGATTACGTGTACGCAAACGGAGTTTTCGATTTTGAAGAAAATAAAACACAGAAAATATTCACGGACTGGACGAGAATAAGACAGTCTCCGAATATTACTTCTCCAATTTTGGATTCTTTGCAGAGCAATCAGCAGATTTTAATTCTCAAAAAAGACGAAACGATCCTTAAATTAGGCGAAAGAAGAGCGAACTGGTTTAAAATTTCTTATCAGAAAGGGGATACAACTTCCGAAGGTTATGTTTGGGGCGGAAATCTTTGTGTAGGATACAGAAATAAGAACGGCTACGATTTTCTTTTCGGTCTCACCAAAACATTAGCGAAGAAAGATGCCGGCTTTAACACAACTATTCAGCAGAATTACGCTTCTGTAAAAGTTATGGAAGGAAATGCGCTGATTGATGAGGTTTCCTTTGAAACAGGTTCGGGAGAAAGTTTAAGTTACGGAAGTTTTGCAACGGAAAGTAATCATAAGCTTAAAAACGTTGAACTGACTTTAAAAGCCACTGCTTCGGGCGAAGCCTGTGGAATTCCAAGTTATGACCAATATATTTTGTTTAGAAATAAAAAGCTGATAGCTTTACCTCAGTTAATGAACGTTGGTGATGCCGATGTTTATCACCATTCCGAAGAATTTGTCTTCCCGAATGACAAAGGCGGAATTCCCAATGCTTTAATCTTTAAAATGAAAGAAATGGAAAAGGATGAAAAAGACCGTGAAAAGAAGAAAAAGGCTACTAAAGTGTATAGTTGGGACGGAAATTCTTACAAACTGAAATAAAATGAATCAATCATTATATATTGATTGAAGGGGTATAAATTAAAATAGGACTGATCCATTTCAGTCCTATTTTGGTTTTTAATTGCAACTTTCAGGTTGAATTAATTTGTCCTGCTGTTTCAGAAATCATTTATTGATCAACAAATCAGGACGCTGTTATATATGAAGTGTTTTTTTATCGGATGAAATTTATTTCCTTTATTTTTTTCCATTTTGTAACGGTATTTCTGCTCATTTTAAAATGAGAGGCAAGCTGGCTATTGTTGAGGTTATTCTTTTTTTGATATTCAAGAATCTCAGATATTGTTTTTTTGTCGTAGGAACGGTATTGCTGATTAAAAGCTTCATTGTTCTTGCCGAATATAAGCTCATTCAGTCTTATAATGTCTACAAAAGACAGATGTTTTTTGGAAAGGAGCTTTGTGCATTTTTCCTTTTTTTCGGGATATTTTTCAGACAACAGATCATTGTAAATTCTTTTATAATTCGGTTTTTTTAATTCTTTCATACCAATAATAATATCTTTCTACTGTAAAACTTACCTTTTCATTTTCAAAATACACATACAGAACTTTCTTCATTATTTTTTTTCTTTCCACATAAATCCACAGATCTTCTTCAGAATGGTCTAAATCTTTTTCTCCTAAAAGATGAATGATTTCCTGTTTGCTTTTTTCTTTAAGCTGACGCCGCGTAATATGGTCTGCATTTTTATGTGATTGATGTTTCATTTTGCCTGATGAGACTTTTATCATGTTTGTAAATCCATTTATATAAGGTGGTTTTAGGAATATTATACTGATCCATAATTTCATTTTTAGACATTTTTCCGTTATTTACCTTTTCCAGAATAAACTCAATAATCTCTTTGGTATAGATGTTTTTCCGGAATTGTGGTAAAGACGAGGTTTTCCCAGAAGATCTTTTGTTATAATTTACATTTCTCTGGGGCGCATGCAAAATCAGGTGCTGCGAGTAAATCCTGAAAAAATCATATTCTAACAGCTTAGACCATTTCAGCAGATCTTCGCATCGGATGTCTTTACTCTCAAAATGTTTTTGAATTTGCTCTTCACAGCACTTAAAAAAATGTGTAATTCTCTTCATATCCATATTGCTTTCTTTTACCCTCTGATGTATGAGCATGCCAATGTGAATAGATTTATAAGCCATAATTTGTGTTTTTCTAATAATAAAGAAACAGAAGTTCAGTAAAAAAAACTTCTGATTTTTTTCTTCTGAGAACCTTGGAAATTCTCATCATAATGTTAAATGATCTTTTTTGATTAACTCTGAAATTACTTTAAATAGTTTAATAAAAAGAGTGAGCTTTTAACCGAAGCAAATTTCCTTAAAAAGATTAATTCTTAAAAAATATGTATTCCATTAATTCGGATTTTATGGAATATTCTGAAATTTTCAGGTCTTTTTTACTCCGAAAATACATGGAGAATAAAAAATTATATTGATGGATTTAAGTTGTTGATTTTCAATTTTTTGATGTTGTTTTTTTATTATATAAAATCGTAATTTGTTGAATCATTAGTTTATTTTGAAGAATGATAAATGATAATTTTGCCCAACTTTTAATTCTTCTGCATCCTCTCAGCTTACTTGTTGATACTATCGGATCTCAATCAAATTATTTGAATTAAATAATAAAAAAACATGAATAGAAAAATTGTACTCGTAATGGTATTATCCATGACCGGAATTTTAACAAATGCACAGACATCTCCCGGAAAAGTAGGGATCAATACCACATCCCCCAATGCAACATTGGACGTTGCTGGAAATCCAACAGACGTAAATGCTGCAGATGGAATTCTTGCTCCACGTCTTACAGGAGATGAATTGAAAGCAAAAGACGCTCTGTATGATACTCCACAAATAGGAACCTTGGTGTATGCAACAGCAGCAGCAAATCCTACTACGACAAAAACAATAAACGTAACCTCAGAAGGATATTACTATTTCGATAGCAATAAGGTTTGGCAGAAAGTAGTCAATGGAACTGGTGTTGCCAATGGAAATTTCTGGGCACTTACTGGGAATTCTGGAACCAATCCTGTTCCTTCTGGAACTCAATTTTTAGGAACCACAGATGCTCAAGATTTTCAGGTTAAAGTAAATAACAGCGAGATTATGCGTGTAAAGAACAGCAATGGTCACGTACATTATGGAAATATCCTAGACAGATCTGCATCGCCCAATGTTCAAGATGCTGATAGAAACTGGACTGGAGGAACAGCTACACTTTCGACTAGTTATCAAAACCTTCCAAGCAGTTTTGCCGTTGGGAACGAAATTACCAGTATTCCAGCTGGAAATTCAGGAACGGCAAATGTACGCTTCAACTCGGTTGTAACAGGAGCTGTCAATAACAATTATTTTGGAACGTATTTGTTTGACGTCCTTCGTGGTGGAGGAACAGCTCCCATAAGAGGTCTTTTTCAAAATTTATTTTTAGATAATGGAGCTACATACAGCGGACAAACCATTAGTGGTAATGCAAGTACAGTTACTATTCGTACAACAACTACTACTGCAACTCCAGGTCTTTTTACCGCTGCTTATGATGGAACTTTTAATAACGCAGGAACTGTATCTGGATCAGGCTATGTTGCGGGATTAAAAGCACAAGTTGGGGGGGCAGGAAATTTTTCTGTTCCCAATATTTATGGGGTAAGAGGTCTGCTTACTGGAGGTAATATCTCTGGCAATGGAATTGGTGTAGAGGGTTTTATTTCATCGGGGACTTATGGTACAGGTACTCAATCCATAGGGTTGCGTTCGGAAGTTTCTGCTTCTCAGGTTAAGAATGGTTACGGTTTGTACATTGGTACTATAAACGGTACAGATTCTCAATATGGTATTTATCAATCAGATGCAGACAACAACATTTTATTTGGGAATACCAGAATTGGGAATACTACAAACCCTGTAGCTACATTAGATGTTGCGGGTACAGCAAGGGTATCCAATACTACGGCAAGTACTGCTACAAAAGTCTTGGGAGCAGATGCAAACGGGCAATTGAATGATATTACACTGGGATCAGGATTGGGATTATCTGCCGGAACATTATCAAATACAGGTGTTACGGGTTTATCTGCAACAGCTCCCATCACAGTAAGTGCTTCTACAGGAACAGCCACAATCGCTATCACCAGAAATGATCTTAATACAGGTACAAGCTCTTCCACAGCTACAAATCCGGTAACCATTACTAACGGAACAAGTGCTGTTGTAAACGGAGCAAATACTTCGGTTACGGTAAATAATACGGCTCCTTTATGGAATGCCAATCAGTTGCAGGGAGCCAATGTAAGTACAGCCGTACCCACAGATAAACAATACCTCAAATACAATGGTACAACTTCGCAATGGGAACCTACAACAGTGGATAAATCCGGAGCATCGGCAACCAATACAGGAACACAGAGTTTTGTGATTACTGCCGGAACTTCTTCTACCACACAGATTGCTTTAAACAATAAAACATTCGGTGGAAAGGTGGCAGATAATTTAAATGAATTTGATATTTCAACAGGCAAATTTACAGCAAAAGGCGACGGAGTAAGAGTTTTTTCTATTGCGTATAACTTTACAAGAAGCGGAACGGGCGCTACACCGGTGATCAGTTTTGCCATAAACGGAGTTTCAGGATCATCACAGTCTATCAATACTTCGGGAACCACAATTACCGGAACCTATATTTTCGCAGCCTATTTAACGAACGGCAGTACGTATTATCCGGAAATTAATATTACACTGGGCGGATCTACCAATCAGACCTATACTTTTACCCCAAACAGTAACTTTTTTGTAGTAACACAGCCTTGATTTTTCTGATGTTTTGAAACTTTCTGAATTTAAAACAGAAACAGAATAATCTGTAAAAAAATGTAACATTCTTGATTTTAAGAAATTATAAAACAGAATTTTTTAAAAATAATTTTTATGAACAAAAAATATGTATTCGTACTTTTAGTATGTTCTTCACTAGGGTTTGCCCAGCAGACACTGAAAACAGAAAATTACGAAAAGTACGCCACTACAAAAACAACGAGTGGCAAGATCGCTAAAAGCATAAACGAAGGGCTTTTTGCGGAAAACCTGATGGCATATCCGGGTTATGGAACTACGCAAAAACACTTTGTAATAGGGGAATTGGGAGCTTTACAAAACATTTATACCAACGTTTCCAAAGAAGAAAATACCTTGCTGGTTTCTTTTATCCTTAACCTTTCGAAAATTGATGAAAAAAAAGAATTTCATCTTCTGAATCTGAAGGTACCAACTTCCATGTATAAAGGAAACAGTTTTGTACAACTGGCGGTAAAAAATGTGGGAAAACAATTTGTATTCACTTTAGCAGACAGTAATAATCCTGAAAACAAAGCATATCCTGCAAATACTTTTAATTATAATGAAGATCATTTGGTAGTATTAAAAATAAGCAATTTTAACACGACAAAAGCTGCCTGCGAATTATTTACCGATGAAGACATTACGAATTTAACCGGAAGTATTGCAAAACTGCAGGATCTTAAATTACCTGCGAATAAAGAGCATGAAAACGGTAATGGAATTTTGTTTACCGCAGTACTACATCAAAGTAATAAAACATCTTCAACTGAAGGAAAAGTCGGTCTTCTGAAAATAAGCAGGGGAAAAGAGAAAGATATTCAGGATTTGGTAAATACAGAAACTACCAAATTAGCAGCTTTACAGGCAAAGCAGGGGATTCTCCAGCTCTCTTCAAGAGAGTCTTACAAAAATGCTGAGGTAAAAATTTATAACGCAGCAGGAAATGTAGTTCAGCTTCTTTCAAACATTAATACTGTCGGTAGAGGAGTACAGGAAATCAGAATCAATTCTTTGAATCAGGGATTATACATTTTTACAATTAAGGATGCTCAAAACCAGTATCAAACCAAGTTTATCGTTAAATAAAATAAAAATCAAACAAAAAATGAAGAAATTATTTATCATTGCAGGTGCATTTGCACTATCATCAGTATCTCATGTAGAAGCTCAGTCGGGAATAGCTGTGGAAAAAATTGCAATAGGTACAGAAGCAGTATACAACAGTGGACTGGATGATACTAAAATTGCCTATTTTCAAAATCAGCCTTCAACCGGCAATGGTACTTTTATCCATAACAGCGGATCTGTTACCATCGGAGATAAAAATACAGAAAACAGCAAAGCGCTTTTAGAATTATCTGCTACAGATAAAGGTTTTTTACCTACAAGACTTACCTCGGCACAAATCAATGCTTTGGGAGCATCTGCTTCAGAGCGCGGCATGATTGTGTATGATACTACCAAAAAATGTCTTTCCCTGTTTGATGGTTCAGCATGGAACTGTGTAGGAGGTTCAGGATCAGGAGCTGTTTTTGTCGATTATAAGATTGTGGGTGCAGGAGGAACATTTAATGCCAATAATAATCAGGCAGGTTTCTCGCCGTATATCGTTAAATCTGATGATTATCTCATAGAATGGCAGGCGAAATCTACCAATGCGCTTGGTTTTAATGTTTCCGTAGGAAATGCAACGCCTTACACGCTTCCTTTAGGAATCAATGCGGCAGCTAATTTCATCTTGCCGGATCCTGCTACATGTAAAGGAAGACAACTGAAAATTTACAACAATTCTTATGAAGCGAATTATCCTTCCGGAGCATATACTTATATCTGGACAAATTATCCGATTTATAATACAGCCAACAGCGGACAGTTTGCTTACGGATTACCGGCAGTTACCAACTATCAGATAGCTTGGGGAGCGAATCTTAATAAAGTTACCATTACAAGTAACGGAACGTATTGGGTGTCGGATAATTACAATAATTAATATAAGATCTTTACTAATTAATCAGAAAAGATTATGGATTTCATCCTATATCTAAGAGCGAAATTTGGAAAAATAATGTTTTTTAAATTCTGAACAAATTTCGATAACAATAAACGGGTTGTTTTTAAAAATATTATTCCGCGAAATAAAATGTTGGAAAGTATCTTAATCGTTTTATTTTCGCTGATGTCAGAAAGGCAAAAAGTCAATATTTAATTTTAGACAGCCTCGTTTTTTAGAAATAATTTTGATTTGCACCTCAGATTAATTTGAGGTGCTTTTTATTTATGCTTGTTATAATTTAAATGGAATATTGATAAAACATATCATATCAGTATTTTAAATCAGAGAAAATAAGCATACTATACAACTGAAATGTTATTTTTGTATAAACCTAAGAATGATGAAAAACTTCTTCCGTAAAAAAATATTCATATTATTTCTATACTGTATTCCTGTGTGTGCCATAGCGGGACAAAAAAATATTCAGAAGAATGCAGATTCTTTACAAAAATATTCTTTGGGTGATCTCATCAGAAAATCTTATTCTGAAAAAAATCCTAAAATCTATTGTGATGAGATGGCAAAAAGAAATTTGTCCGACAAAGATAAAATGAAATATTATAGAATCTGTGGAGAAAAGTATTATCTGGAGATAATGAATAACTTCAATAAATCACTACAGTTTATAAAAATTTCTAATTTTTACGCACAAAAAGAAGAGGATTTTACAATGTATGCCAACAATTTGAATATGATAGCATTAATATATGCTCTTCAAAATAAGAATGATTTGGCATTGTCCTGCCTGAAAAAAAAGAGAATGTACGAATCCAAGGATAAGTCTAACATTCAGGAATTGATTTTTGGAGGTGATGAAGGTTTGGTGTATGGAGTAATAGGTGATTTTGACAAGAAAATAAAAGGCTACATAAAAGCAGTAAAAGATTTGGATGATTATCTGGCTAATCAAAAAAAAATCGCACCGGAAATTTTTCTAGAAATAAATCGTGCTAAGCGGGAAAAATATAACAGTATTGTAGACGCCTATCTACTGCAGAAAAAATTAGATTCTGCAGCTTTTTATCTAAAAAAAATCAAAAGTTTACCTTTGTCTTTAAGTGATTTGGATAGCGAAGGAGTACGTGATAGTGAAATTCATTACGCTATTTTATCGGGAAATCTCGATGATGCTATTGAAAAGGCAAATAAAGATTTAAATGAGTTTAGAGATGACAAAGTAACAGTTTTTTACGACTCTTACTATTTAGCACAGGCTTATCTTCTCAAAAAAAAATATAAAACCTCATTGGCTTACTGTGAACAGGCACTTAAATCCAAACAAATAAGTTTTGGATTTATCAACTACGAGCTTGAACTTTATAAAATCGCAATGCAGACAACTGATAAAATGGGAGATGAAAAAGCATATCTTAAATATTCCCGCCTTTATGAGAAGGCAAATCAAAAGTTTGATTACAATTCAAAGGCAGATTTCATTGCCAAACTCTATAATTTAGACCAAATACAACCTCTTGAATATGAATTGAACCATACAAAAAGCTTTATGAGTTATCTATGGATAGCTGTTTTAGTGTTAGGATTGCTTACTGCTTATTTAGTCCATCGTTTTTTTACGCTGAAAAAATATAAAAAAAGATTTATGGAAATTAATGCACATTTAGAAAAGCAAATTCCAGCCCCGATAAAAGATGAAAACAATACCAAGTCTAATAAAAATAATCTTTCTGATGAAAAGGAAAACGAAATTCTGGATAAACTGAATAAGTTTGAACAAAAGAAACAGTTTTTATCCCCTTCGATGTCTTTAAGCGTCCTTTCTGCACAGATAGGAACGAACACGAATTATCTTTCATCCATTATTAAAAAGCATAAACAAAGCAATTTTAATAGCTATCTGAACCAGTTAAGAATCGACTATATTGTTATGAAGTTAAAACAGAATCCCGAATATCTGAATTACAAGATCAGCTATCTCGCCGAAGAATGCGGATTTTCTTCTCACACCGTTTTCAGTAGAATTTTTATCGAAAAAATGGGGATTCCTCCTTCAAAGTTTATTGAATATCTAAAAAAGGGATCAGTCTCAAAAGTTGGGGGGGGGAATGTTAAGTAGCTTTATCTTTGTATAATGCTAAGCGATCAAGAACTTCTTAAATTGTTACTTCCTGAATTTTTAGTTGAACACTTTGATATCCTCAAAGCAGAAACTCATGATGCAGAACTTCATCTTTATTTTGAAGAAAAAAGCAGCATTCCTCATGAATTTAAAGAAAGACAGCTGGAATCGAAAGGGTTTTTACCTGAAATCATTATAGATGATTATCCATTACGGGGTAAAATCGTAAAACTTCATGTGAAAAGAAGAAGATGGACTGATAAATCCTTTGGTGAAATCCTTCAAAGAGACTGGCAGCTGGTAGCGAAAGGAACACGCATGACAAAGGATTTAGCAGGCTTCTTAAAAAAAATTAGCCGACACTAAAGCTCTTCCCCTAAAAGTCATAGCAGAATTTTTCGGGATCAAAGGCAAGACCTTTCAGAGACAATACAAGAATAAACTCAGCGAGTATCATAGCTGGGAACAGAAACGACACGCAGAAGACTGGATCATTTACCCTGAAAATCTCTCATCATCTTTATCCTTAGATGAAGTGGCACTCTCTGACGGGGAACTCTACACGGTGCTTACCTCCAAGACTGCACGAGGCAGGAAAGGAAGCATTGTTGCCATCATAAAAGGTACCCGGAGTGATTTTGT
>NZ_JACLCU010000011.1:0-68550 GCF_014218905.1 Chryseobacterium sp. C3
GAATCGTAAATTATATGCTTGTCTAAAAGCTCTTCTGCGCTTACTGATCAACTCTCGTTTTCAGTGGGGCAAAGATAACAACTTATTGTAACGCAAAACAAGTTTTGTTAACTTTAATTTCATCTTGCATTCATATTTAAACGTAAAATACTGATACACTGTAATAATATTTTGGGGAAATTTAAACTAATGTTTGAGTTTTATTTGAAAATACTAAATGAAGGGAAAAATAGCAGCTATCTTCTTTAATATAAAATAGTCATACTTTTTACAAATTGACTTTATTGTACGATTAGAATCTGCAATTACAAATTTAATTCTACTATATAATATGCGTAATAAAAAATCCCGAGAAGTTTCCCGGGATTTACAGTTTAAAAATTTATAGTGTCAGTTTACTATTTTTTCGCTTTTTCTTTTAGCTCTTCTTTGTCTTTATCGGAAGGATTCCAAACTTTTACGTCTGCATTTTTATCAATTCCGGATAATATCTGAACATTGATTCCGTCACTTGCTCCCAACTTCACATACGCTTTCTTGAATTTACCGTCTTTCTGCTTTACCTCAACGAAAGGAAGATCTTTTCCATTTTTCTTTTCGTACTGTACTAAAGATTCATCCAAAAGCAAAGCGTTTTTCTGAGAGTTCAGAACAATTTCTCCGTTGGCAGAAAATCCTGCTCTGATGTATTCATTATTGGGATTGAAAACATCTCCTTCAACAGGAAATTTAATGGTTCCGTTATTATCTTTTCCTTTTGGAGCGATCATGGTTAATCTTCCCGGAAATGTTTTATTCTGAAGTGCACCGATCACGATATTCATATCCATCCCCTGTTTTAATTTTCCAGCCTGAGCTTCATCAATTTCTCCCTGAAAGATCAATGAATTCAAATCTGCAATGGAGCAGATAGTAGTTCCGGCGTTGAAAGAGTTGGCTTCGATAACCTGACTTCCCACTTTTACAGGTACTTCAAGAACGGTTCCTGAAGCTTTTGAACGGATCTGGGTTGTTGCCAAACCTTGTAATTCAGGAGTAGATCCTGTTTTTGCGATCTGCAAAGCTTTCTGAGCGGTCACTAATTGCTGCTGTGCGTTTCTCAAAGCCTGTTGTGTAGAATACAACTGTTGCTGTGCATTCAGAAATTCCTGCTTGGAAGCGACTCCCTGCTTGTAAAGTCTTTCCTGCATTTCAAACTGTTTGCGCATATTATCTACATTCAGTTTTGCATTGCTGATCTGAAGCTGCTGATTATTAACATTTTGCTGTGCATTATTAACCTCAGAAAGATTCGGAACGATTCTTACGGTTGCAATTAGCTGCCCCACTTCCACTTTATCTCCTTCGTCTACCAAAATTTTATCTATAATTCCGGCAATATTGGGTTTGATTTCAATTTCTTCTTTGGGAACGATTTTTCCTGTTGCCATCACTTTATCTTCCATATTCTGAACAGACGGTTTTCTGGTAAGGAAAGCCTCACTCTCTTTAGAATTGGACTTTACAAGATACCCGATCCCCGAGAACAGCGCCACTGCAAACAAAAGCCCCAAAATGATATAAATGGCTTTTTTCCAAGTGAATTTCTTTTTCATATATAGTTTATTTTTTTATTTAAGTTGTTTTTATTCTGTTCTTAAAGCTTCAATTGGTCTGATTTTAACGGCTCTCTGCGCAGGAATCATTCCGATTATCAATCCTAAAACCACCATCACTGCCATCGCAGCAAATACGTTTCCGTAGTTAACTGTAGGATTGTAGAACGGGAAGGAATCCTGTCCTTTCGTGGCTATATCGAGAATCATCAGAACAAAAATCCCGAAAATAAAGCCGAGCAATCCGGAAGAGAGTGTAATAACCACGCTTTCCAGAAGAATCTGGTTTCTTACTTCTGAAGGTTTTGCTCCTAAAGCTCTTCGGATACCGATTTCCTTGGTTCTTTCTTTTACCGTAATTAAAAGAATGTTGGAAATTGCAATAACTCCGGCAAGAATGGTTAAAGTTCCCACAATAATGGTTAACAACTGCATTCCGGATAAGAAACCCGTCAGTTTTTTAAATTCTTTACCTAAATTAAAACTTCCGAAGGCATTGGTATCATCGGGCGAAACTTTATTTTTGGCTTTCAGCTCTAATTTTACTTTTTCTTCTACAGAGTTTACATCTACATTCGGTTTGCTTACAATCGCGAACATATCAATGTTATCTGCTGCGTTATACATTTTTGTGTAAGTGGAAAGCGGAATAAAAACCGACTGATCGTTTTCAAAACCTCCGTTTTTCTTGATTCTGAATACTCCGATCACATTAAAGAAAATTCCTTTTATATTAATGGATTTTCCTAAAGGATTTTCATTCTTTTTAGAATCGAAAAAGTTCTTGTAAATCTCTTCTCCTATTACCGCTACATTTTTATTTCCGGAAATATCGGCATCGTTGAGATATCTTCCGAAGATCAGTTTTTTTTCTGAAATTTTATTTCCTACCGGATAATCTCCCGTTAAAGAATAGGTTCCGCTTTTTCCGTTTCTGGACATTAATTCTCCGGGTGTTCCGGTAAAGCTTCCTCTTGAGTTCTGGGGCGATATATAATCAATATCAGTGATTTTTCTTTTTAAAATATCGATATCCGAAAGTTTAAGATGCATCTGTCTTCCTTTCGGGAAACCGTCATAAGGAATGGAGGTATTCTGCGCCCAAAGGAAAATAGAATTGGTGGCAAAACCTGAAAACAGCTTATCGAAACCATTTTCCATCCCTTTTGCAGCACCCAGCAAACTTACATACAAAAACATACCCCAACCTACTCCAATCATGGTAAGGAAGGTACGAAGCTTATTATTTCTCAAGGAATAATAAATTTCCTGCCAAGTATCTTTTTTAAATATAATGTTCATTTGTTAATGTCTGTTTCTTTTAATAATGTCAATAGCTAAATTCACTTGCTAAACAAAATTCACCATTCACCATTCACTTTTTTTCATTATTCCGTTCTCAATGCTTCAATAGGCTTAATTTTTGAGGCTCTGTAAGCGGGAACGAATCCTGCAATCAGTCCTGAAAAAACCAATGCAATGAATGCGGCTATAATGTGTCCCCATCCTACACTTGGATTTTTAATGAAGTATTCTTCCAGATTATCTCCAATCAGGTACAAAGCCAAAACTCCGAGTCCCACTCCTATTAAACCTGAAATTACGGTAATCACCACACTTTCCTGAACGATAAGCGCGACAATGCTTTTTGGTTTTGCGCCAATCGCCTTACGGACTCCGATTTCTTTGGTTCTTTCTTTTACAATGTACACCATGATGTTACTAATCCCGATAATTCCTGCTGCCAAAGTTCCCAATCCGATGAAACCGACAATTCCTGTAAGTACAGCCATGAAAGCGAAAGTGTCGTTCATATTCTGAGCGTTGTTCCAGACTCTGATTCCGTTTTCGTCATCGGGAGCTACATTTTTTCGGGCTTTTAATCGTGATTTTAATTCATCACCATATTTAATCGCCTGTTCCGGCGTTAATTTGTCGTTGTATGCAATATAATTAATGCTTACAGTATCCGAACCTTTCTTCATTTGCTGCAAAGTGGTGATCGGAACTGTAATATGTCTTTCGTCCCAGTCTCCGCCGTCGTCCGAGAATACTCCGACGACTTTAAATATGGTTCCGTTGATATCCAATTCTTTTCCTACCGGATTTCCGTTTTTTATAAGGTCGCGCTGCACCATTCTTCCGATTACGGCAACATTCTGTTTTCTTTCGAGATCTGTCGGAGTGAGATAGCGACCTTCCAGCATTTTTCTGTTCTCGATGATCTGCTCTTCGGGTTTGGCTCCGTTAATCTGATAATTTCCGCTTTCCTTGCCATATTTTACCAGTAAATTTGAGGTGTATCTCGGAGTAGAACTTCCTACCTTTTCTTTATCAATATTCACCAGAAAATCGTAATCATCATTATTCATCGTAACGGTACGGTCGGATTGCAGACCGTTGTAAGCAATCGTCGTTTTTCCTGTTACAATAGAAATAAGGTTTTGGGCGTCTCTTGCAAAACCCTGCGTAAAAGCATTTTGGAGACCTGTTCCGATTCCGAAAAGGACAATGAAAATAAATAATCCCAAAGCCACAGTAAAACCGGAAAGTACCGTTCGCAATACATTACTGCGAATAGAACTGAATATTTCCTGCCAACGATCTAAATCGAACATATTCTTAGGTTTGAAGCGGGAAGCGGGATGATTGAGATTCTCCTGCCTTTCCGCTGATTTATTCTATTAATTAAACTTCTTTCTTCCAGCCTCCTGCCTCACAGCACCAACTGTTTAATAAACTCATCACTTTCAATAATTCCGTCCCGGAGAACAACATTTCTTTTTGTCTGTGCCGCTACATCGGGTTCGTGGGTAACAACAATGATGGTTTTTCCTTCGCTGTTGATATCCTGAAGCAGCTTCATGATGTCATGCGTAGTTTTGGAATCCAGTGCTCCGGTCGGTTCATCGGCAAGAACCACTTTCGGATCGGTAATTAAAGCTCTTGCGATGGCAACTCTCTGTTTCTGTCCTCCGGAAAGCTCGTTCGGTAAATGATTTGCCCACTGAGCAAGTCCTACTTTTTCCAGATATTCCATGGCTTTCTGATTTCGCTCTTTTCGCGGAACATTCTGATAATACAACGGAAGCGCGACATTATCCAAAGCTGTTTTGTAGCCGATAAGATTGAAAGACTGAAAAATAAATCCCAGAAACTTACTTCTGTACTCGGCAGCTTTAACTTCAGACAGATGTTCAATAGGAACTCCGTCCAGCTCATACGTTCCGGAATCTTTTTCATCGAGAATACCTATAATATTAAGAAGGGTGGATTTCCCTGAACCCGAACTTCCCATGATGGATACAAATTCGCCTTCGGAAATCGTAAGATTAATTCCCTTGAGAACGTGCAGCTTACTTTTTCCGGTATCGTATGATTTATGTAAATCCTGAATTACTAACATTAAGCGGTGTATGTTTTTTATACCCAATAAGTAGACAGAATTTTTAATTTGTTACGAATATTGAAAAAATCTTTATTTAATTAATTGTTTAACATATAAACCCTTTATTAAAAGCACTTTTGAATTTTTTGTTTAATTAAATTCTGCCTATAATCACGTTTTTGTTAACATAATACTTTGCAAGTCAATATTTAAGGGGCTTTCATGTAAATGTGGAAAACTTTTAAGGCTAAAACTCAACGAATTAGTGTTTCGCCCTTTTTATTACAGTTCTTTTTTTCGAACTTTGTACTTGCACAGATCAAAAAATAAATCGCTTCCGTGGTTAATAACTTTCACACATAAGTTACACCAAATCAGAATATTGATTATTTTTTGAACGTTATCCACATTGATCTATTTATTTTAATTTTTTAAGACATTTTTAATATGGGAATTTTTGATAAAAGAGTAAGTTACAAGCCATTTGAATACCCTGAGGTTCTTCAATTTGTAGAGGCAATCAACAAATCGTTCTGGGTGCATTCCGAAGTGGACTTTACTGCAGATGTTCAGGATTTTCATTCGCAGTTGGAGCCGCACGAAAAACACGCTGTAAAAAATGCACTTTTAGCCATTGCACAGATTGAGGTGTCTGTAAAGACATTCTGGGGAAATCTGTACACTCATCTTCCAAAGCCTGAGCTGAATGGTTTGGGAGCCACTTTTGCAGAATGCGAATTCCGTCATTCGGAAGCATATTCCCGATTATTGGAAGTTTTGGGATATAACGATGAATTCCTTAATGTAGTTGAAATTCCTGCCGTAAAAAGCAGAATTGAATTTTTAGGAAATGCCTTAAGACACGCGAATTCTGCAACACCGAAAGAATATGTTTCTGCATTATTGCTTTTCAGTATTCTGGTAGAAAACGTTTCTCTTTTCTCTCAATTTGCCATTATCCTTTCTTTCACAAGATTTAAAGGGTTTATGAAAAATGTTTCTAACATTATTGCATGGACTTCTGTAGATGAGCAGATCCACGCGAACGCAGGAATTTTCTTAATCAACAAAATCAGAGAAGAACAGCCTGATCTTTTAACAGACAGCGACATTGAAGATATTTATACTCTGGTTGATGAATCAATCGAAAGAGAAGGTGATATTTTAAGCTGGATCTTTGAACTGGGTGAAATCGACAATGTTTCTAAAGAAGATCTTTTAAACTTCATGAAATACCGCGTAGACGACAGTTTAAAGAAGATCAACATGAAAACAAGATACAACGTAACTCCAGAACAGTACAGACCGATGGTTTGGTTCGAAGAGGAAGTTTTCGCCAATTCTATGGATGATTTCTTTGCGAAAAGACCGGTAGATTATACAAAACACGACAAGAGTATTACTGCGAACGATTTGTTTTAAGATGAAAAGATGAAGGTTACCATAGATAAAATTGATACTTCTATTTATAACAAAAACGTAAGTTTACAATGTCCACATTGTGGGCATTATGGTACATTTTTAAGTTTAGTATCAGGAGTAAATGACATTGTAGTTCAAGATTTTTTACGTGGTAATTTTTCTTTAGGGATAAGAAGATGTCCTCGTGACAAATGCAGAGGACATTTATTTTTTATAACAGATCATTCTAATGAATTAATATTTACATCTCCTAGTGAAATAATTCCTTTTAATACCGATAATATACCTAAACAAATTGTAAATGCTTTTCAAGAAGCTATCATTTGTCATTCAAATAATTGTTTTATTGCATCAGCAATAATGATTAGAAAAACACTTGAAGAAATTTGTGATGAAAGAAAGGCTGAAGGAAAAAATCTATTTTCCCGTCTTAAAGATTTATCTGCAAAAATACTGATACCTAAAGAGTTAATTGATGCTATGGACGAATTGAGATTATTAGGTAATGATGCAGCTCATATAGAGGCTCAAACATTTAACGAAGTAGGAAAAAATGAAATTGAAATTTCAATAGAGTTTACAAAAGAAATATTAAAAGCAGTTTATCAATACGAAAGCTTATTAAGTAAATTAAGAAGCTTAAAAGCAGATCCTCCCAAGCTTTAGTTACAACTATTCAATGAGAAAAGACTTTAATAATTATAATAAAAAACAACAAAATTCCTGAGTCTTCAAACCGCTCGGGAATTCGAAAATATACAACAACAATGGAAGAACAAAACAACAACATATGGTGGCTCAATGAAGAGTCTGAGCAAATGCTGAACAGAGGCTATTTGCTGAAGGGTGAAACTGTAGACGGAGCCATCGATAGGATTACCACTGCTGCTGCCAAAAGATTATACAAGCCGGAACTTCAGCCTGCTTTCAAGGAAATGATCACGAAAGGATGGATCAGTTTCTCATCGCCGGTTTGGGCAAATATGGGAACACAGAGAGGTCTTCCTATTTCGTGTTTCAATGTTCACATTCCGGACAGCATTGAAGGAATTACCCATAAAATGGGCGAAGTCATCATGCAGACTAAAATCGGAGGCGGAACTTCGGGATATTTCGGGGAACTTCGTAACAGAGGAACTGCGGTTACCGACAACGGAAAATCTTCGGGAGCGGTTTCTTTCATGAAACTGTTTGATACGGCAATGGACGTTGTTTCTCAGGGTGGCGTAAGAAGAGGGGCTTTTGCAGCTTATTTAGACATCGACCACGGAGATATTGAAGAATTTTTGTCCATCAAAGACATCGGAAGTCCGATCCAGAATTTATTTACGGGAGTTTGTGTTCCGGATTACTGGATGCAGGATATGATCGATGGCGATATGGAAAAGCGTAAAGTCTGGGCAAGAGTACTGGAAAGCCGCCAACAAAAAGGGCTTCCTTACATTTTCTTTACGGATAACGTTAACAGAAATAAACCACAGGTTTACAAAGACTTAGGATTACCAGTGAATGCAAGTAACCTTTGTTCCGAAATTATGCTTCCTTCTACAAGAGAAGAGTCTTTCATCTGCTGTTTATCTTCCATGAACTTAGAACTATATGATGAATGGAAAGATACAGATGCGGTGAAATTAGCGATCTACTTCCTGGATGCTGTTTTATCTGAATTTATCGACAAAACGGAAGGAAACTATTATCTTCAGGGTGCAAGAAACTTCGCAATGCGTCACAGAGCGCTTGGTTTAGGAGTTTTAGGATATCATTCTTACCTTCAGAAAAACATGATTCCTTTTGAAAGTTTTGAGGCTACACAATTCAATGCAAGAGCGTTCAGAAGAATCAAAGAACAGGCGGAACAAGCTTCAAGAGAGCTTGCCAATATTTACGGAGAGCCGGAACTGCTGAAAGGGTACGGATTAAGAAATACGACAACCATGGCAATTGCGCCTACAACATCAAGTTCTGCGATTTTAGGACAGACTTCTCCGGGAATTGAGCCGTTTGCTTCGAATTATTATAAAGCAGGTCTTGCAAAAGGAAACTTCATGCGTAAGAACAAATATCTTGCAAAATTACTGGAGGAAAAAGGGCTTGATAACGAAGAAACATGGAGAACAATCATGTTGAATCACGGTTCGGTACAACATTTGAAGGAGTTAACGGATGAAGAGAAAGCAGTGTTTAAAACATTCAAGGAAATTTCTCCGATGGAGATTATTTCTCAGGCAGCCCAAAGACAACAATACATTGATCAGGCGCAGTCTCTGAATCTTCAGATTCCTTCTACAATGCCGGTAAAAGATGTGAACTATCTTTATATCGAAGCATGGAAAAAAGGCGTAAAAACCCTTTATTATCAAAGAAGTTCTTCTGTTTCTAAAGAAATGATGGTAAACTTTGTTACCTGCACGGCTTGCGAAGCATAAGATTCTCAAATAATAAACATTACATATTTAATCGGGCACGCTTTTTTAAGCGTGCTTTTTTATGTTAAGAAAAATTTTAATACAATTTTAACATACAGATAGAGAAAATATTTTTTTATCGTAATCATCTGTAAACATTGAAAATAATTCACTTTCAATCCCGAATCGGTGAATAAAATTATTGCATCTCTGTACTTTGATTATTTTTTGAAATAAAATATTAGTATATTTGCAAATATTTTTAATGATCATTTTTAAGATTTGTATCATTGTAAAATATACTACCGAAGAGTAAACTTCCATTAAATCATAAGATAAATATTATTTTATTAAATAAAAAAACACAACACTCTATTCATAATTTAATTACCAAAATAAAAAGTTATAGCTGTAAATAGATCCATTGAATCTGTTTACAAAATAAAAAAACACATAAAAAAACCTAATCAAATAATAGCTATTGGTAAAAAGCTTATCAATGGTATGAACACAAAAATTATTTCTAAAATGTACAAAATTATCACTCTAATTTTGGTAATGCTCTCTTATGGCATTACTGCACAAGTCGGTATTAACACAAGTTCACCCGATCCGAGCTCTTCATTAGACATTTCAAGTAATTCAAAGGGACTTTTACTCCCCAGAATCAGTAATCTTTCTTTGGTTACCAATCCTGCAACAGGACTGGTTATTTTCGATACCAACAAAAAATGTATCAGCCAGAATGTAGGAACTCCGGCATCTCCGGATTGGGTATGTCTATCTCCTTATTCCACAAGATTTTTCTATATGCCGAGTGTTGTTTTTGATACGACTACCATCGCTGCCGGACAAACGAAAGATTTATATACATTGTATAAAAATCAGTTTTCGAATATTCCGTCCAATGCAAGAAGTACTTCGGCTCCGGCAACCATTCCTTTTTTTCCTAACGCAACGGATCTTTATTATTATGTAACAGGATATGATTCTACTGTATTCAGGATTAACAGCATCAGCAGTACGGGAGTTTTAAATTATGATGTACTGGCAAACGCTACACCTGCTTCTTTTATTAACATTGTTTTTGTCGTAAAATAAGTAAAACATCATGAAAAAGAATTTCAAGGGGCTGTCATGGATGAGCCTTATCTTTACTTTGCTTACAAGTCTCGTGTACGCACAGACAGACAGTACTGAAGTTGCGAGTATTTACGGATTTTATTCTTACTCAAGCTCTTTAATGAATGCTTCTTCGGCATCCGAGCTTACCATACAGGGAAATGCTTCTCATACTGCAACAGGAGTACAGCTTACGCCGGCAAGCTCAAGTCAGTTCGGAGGATTGTTTATTAACGGCAGAACTTTTACTTCGGTAAATGGTTTACACGTAGAGTTTGAATACGATATGAAATCCGGTGCTGCGTTCAGCGGTTCATATGGTGACGGTTTATCTTTTTTCCTGTACGACGGATCTGTCACCAATCCTACAATCGGATCTTCCGGTGCAGGTTTGGGATATGCTTATAACAGAGCAAAAAATGATTATGCTTCATTCAGAAAACCCGGTTTATCAGGAGCATATCTCGGGATTGCGCTGGATGAATTCGGAAATTTTAAATCCAAACGTTTTCAGGGAGAATCCAGAGTTAACGGTATTGCCGGAGTAACATGGAGCCAGGGATCCAGTCACGTTACTTTAAGAGGAGCAAGAGGAGCCGCCATCAATAGCAATGGTTTAGGAGATGGCTACACCGGATATCCGGTTCTGGTAACCCGATCTACATTAAGCAATACAGGAACGGTAGGAAGAATATTACAGGCAGACAGATCGTACGCCGCAACCACCAGTACACTGGCTTCTACTTTTGATCTGAGAAACGGAAACGGAGAATTCAGAAAAGTATATCTGGATCTGATTCCTCATTTTGTAACGGCAACTACTACAGACGGATTTGATATAAAAGTGGATATTCAGACCACACAAAACGGAACACCAATTAATATTATTAATTATTATCACTACAAAACATCGCTTCCGTACAGTGAAAATGCCAATCCTGCGGTAACAGATTTTAACAGTTCCGATACTGAGGGCGCGGCTACAAACCAGACTTTAAATGCTGCAGTACCTTCGGTTTTAAAACTTGGTTTTGCGGCATCCACCGGAGCAGCGTATCAACAGCATATTATCCGAAATGTGAAATTAACACTTCCCTATTCTGCTGTTACAAATGATGATGTGGCAACAACCTGTAAACTTCAGCCGGTTTCGATCCCGGTTTTGGATAACGATATTGCCTACAAAGGTCCCATCAGTATAACAACTCCTCCTACAGGAAGTAAAAATAATATTGATAAAACGACATTCAGCTTTACAAAGACAAGTGATACTGATCTTACTTTATACCGCAGAAAAGTAACTCCGCAGGGAACATGGAGCTATAATAAAAGTACAGGAATTGTAACTTTCTATCCTTCAAGCGGCTTCACCGGAACTGCAACCATGACGTATACCGTGAAAGGAAAAACTTTAAAAGATTCTAACGGTAATATTGTTGAGCCGTATGGTGATACAGCGTACAGATCGGTTCCTGCAACCATTACAGTTAATTTAAAGACAACAGGCTGTGTTTATTCGGTAGTTTCTAATAAAATGGTAACTCAGGGCATAAAGTAAACCTTAACTAAATTATATAACCAGACAGACCACAGAAATTTTCTGTGGTTTTTGTTTAGTCTTAAATGTAAAATATCACTTATATTTTTATAAATCTTATTATGCTTAAAACTATATTATATAAGAAATTAAAGCATTTTCTGGGGAGATTTCACATTTTGTTACTAAGAATGATTATGAGAAATCACTGACCAAAAAACATCTCTTTGTACAGCTTATCATGTATACATTATCCAATAATAACATCACCTATTCACCTGAGCTTGCTTTTATTGTAATTATACTTAAGTCTTTTTAAGTCCATTATTCAAATCACTTTATAGAGATTAAACTATTTCTTAATTTTTTAATTTATATTTTATTTTAAAGCAAGACAAAATATAATAATTACGACCAAATTCATTCATAATCAAATTATTTAAAACAAATTTCAAAAAAGAGACAATTCAAAAAAGAGGTACTTTTGCAACATCAAATTTCAATACACATGAAAAAAAGAAATTGATGTAATAAAAACTCAAATCATGAACAAATTATTATTCACCCTTTGTGTAGGCTGTTTTTCCACAGCTTACTCCCAAAATCTCAATTTTACAGATTCGAAATTTAAAGCTTTACTTTTAAGCTCAAATCCGGGCAATCAGATTGCACAAAACCTTAGTGGAAATTATATTGCAATAGATGCAAATAATGATGGCGAAATTCAGGATTCGGAGGCACAGCAAATTAAAGTTTTAAATATAAAATTAAACGGAACTCCTGCTTTTAATAATCTTCCCGATCAAATTACAGATGCTCTTCTTTTTCCCAATATGGAAGAATTGTATATACATGATAGTAAATCTGCAGTTATCAGTTTTACCAATAATTCTAAGATCAAAAAAGTTTTGTACACGGGAACGGGCGGTTTCACAGATAATACGGGAACTGCGCAAAATGTTTTGGTCGATTTTTCTTTTAATAGCTGTTCGTCTGTTCAAGATATTAATAAATTTTTATCTAATCTTAATCCTTACATCGGAACAACTTCTATATTAAGGTTTAATAATTGTCCGCAACTTATAGGAAATATTGTTTTAAACGAAAAAACAATCAAACAGCTATATCTTGAAAACTGCAATAACATCACTTCAATTACAGCAACTTCATGTTATCAACTTGAAAAATTACATTTTCAAAATTTAAATTCACTAACTAATATTTTGGTGAATGGTAACAGTGGATCTTCATTGAGTCAGGTTTATAATCAAAATATAGATCTTACAGCAACCAACTGCACGAATCTTGAAGATATTGCAGCAGATACCGACCATTACTACAGTGTTGGAGCTTATTTTTCTTCAGCAAATTTAAATGGCTCTGCAAATCTTAAAAAAATTAAAGGATTAAACGCCACTTCTATTAATTTTGCAACGGCGGGATTAATGAACCTGGAAGAACTTGATTGTTCATTTTACAACAGATATGGTTATAATACAACTTCAGGAGTATATTTTGGAAATGTAGTTTCATTAAATCTTACAGGTTTACCAAAACTTAAAATTTTAAAGGCATTCAACCAGCCTATTACTAATGCTGTAAATTTCAGCATAGCGACAATGCTTCAGAATATTGATATTACAAATTCATGCGGCTATATGAACACAGTGAATGTGAATAATCTTGCCAATCTTCAGGCTCTAAAAACTGACAGATCTAATACGGTGGGAACACAGGGAAATGATGATCTGCAGAAAATTACAGCAAGAAACTGTACAGCACTAACCAATTTTATTTTTAGAAATAATCAGAATCTTAAAGAATTGGATATCCAGAATTGTTCCGGAATACAGAAATTATCTATCGGCTATTATGCACCGATAAGCGATGGTATTTTCCCGGAATTAAATACCGTTAATCTCCTTCAATGTACAGGTATGAAAGAAATTACGATACAATCTACCAAAATAAATAATTTAAATACTTCAGATTGTGTAGCCTTAACTTCTTTAGATCTGTCTGATAATAATTTTTTACCCTCCATTAATATTTTAAATAATATAAAATTAGAATATCTCGGTCTTCAAAATATGCCTTTGATTTCACAGGTGAATACAACAGCCAATAATAAGCTGGAAAACGGATATTTCATTAATTGCCCTCAAATTACACAACTGAACTTTTCAAGTTCACCAAGCTTCAAGTATCTTACTTTATGGAACATGGCAAATCTTACCTATGTAAATGTAAGAAACGGCTCCATTGAAGATGGTTTTGATTTTATAAATTACAATCCAAATTTGGCAATGTGTGTAGACAACGCTCAATTAACTGATTTACAAGCTCTTTATGCCGACATTACATTCACTACCAATTGTGGAGGTTTTTTAAGCACAAAAGATTCCGAAAACAGCAAAAACGAAATAAAAATTGTTCCGAATCCTGTGAAAGATTTTGTAATGATAAAAGCTGAAGAGCCTATTAAAAATGTAAAAATATTTAATGTGCTGGGAAGAGTAATATACAATCAGGACTGCGATAATGAACTGATGAAAATTGACCTTTCCGCTCATCCTTCCGGAAATTATATTGTAACAGTAAAAACCAATAAAACAGAGATATCCAAAAAGATTATTAAACAGTAATTCACAAACAGCAAACAGTTTTTTTTAAGAGAAGACCATGGAATTTTTCTGTGGTTTTTGTTTTATATTTGTTAAAAGAGTTAATCACTAAAATATTCAGATATGAAATTCGGACAAGTTGAAGATCCTTCAAAAATAGATTTTACATTACCTAAAGACCATCCAAGAACGAAAGAAATTTTAAGCCGCAATAAAAACGGACTGGAAAATATCTCCATCGGATGTGCAAAATGGAACAAAACAGATCTTAAAGGATTTTATCCTAAAGGAACAAAAGATGAACTTACATACTATGCAACGCAGTTTAATTCTATTGAGCTGAATGCCACCTTTTACGGTATGCCGACTCCGGAACAGGTACAGACATGGAAAGAGAAAACTCCTGCTGATTTTAAATTTTTTCCAAAAATCACCAATACAGTTTCCCATTTCAGAAGGCTTTTAAATATAGACGATGTCGTTACACAGTTTGCTACGGCGGTTTTAAACTTTGATGAAAAACTGGGAATGGTGTTCCTTCAGCTTCACGATAATTTTAAACCAAAAGATTACGAAAGGCTGGAAAAATTCGTGAAAAACTGGCCAAAGGAAGTTCCTCTCGCGATAGAGCTGAGAAATACAGAATGGTTTACCGATGAAGAGATTCTCAATAAAACCTGCGATCTGTTTGAAGAAAACAACATCACCAACATTATTGTAGATACTGCCGGAAGAAGAGATATGCTTCATATGCGTCTCACCACACCAAATGCGTTTATCCGTTACGTTGGAGCCAATGCAGAAAGTGATTATGAAAGGCTGGATGACTGGATGAAGCATCTCAGCAAATGGAAGAAGGAAGGACTTCAGAATCTGTATTTTTTTGTACATCAGAATATTGAAAAAGCTTCTCCGCTGCTTTCCGCTTATTTTATTAAAAAAGTGAATGAAGAGTGGAAACAGGATCTTCACATCCCCGAAATGGCAAAAGAAAGTACAGGAAGTTTATTTTAGAATTTAATAAATTTTAATTTTATTCACTATTAAGTGGGATAATGACAACAAAAAGTGCATTTTTAATATAAATAATTCACTTTATTGCCTGTAAAAAAAATTACCGTAAATCCTTCATTTATATTGTTATAATTACTAAATTGGGAAGTAGAGATTCATTAATGAATCAGCCAAATAAAAACCAATAACAGTATGGAAAAGGAAATTTGTACAATAAGTATTACGAGCAACTGGCTCGGTGACGAGTATACTTTTTATGAGAACGAAAAAATAAAAAGAACATACGACAACAACAGCTTAAGTTCCGATGTTACGGAATGGCTGGAACCGAAACAAATCAGTAAACACAATAAAGATAAGCTGATTAAGAACTGTCCGGAAGAGCATAAAGAAAGAATCATGATTATTCTTGATTATCCTTAATCTTTTAAAAGCAATACAAAATCCCAACCTTTAGTAAAGATTGGGATTTTTTTATTTTCTTTTTCTGAGAAGCAGCATGATGTTGAGAAACAGCAGCAGAAAATCTAAAGTGATCCAGATTCCGAGTTTTACATTTTCATGATTATAGGCTTCAATCTGTTTTTTAGCCATATCGGAAAGCTTTGAACTCTGAATGATGTAATTCTGAACTTCTATCATCTGATCGATATTCTTATTCGGGACAGAATTCTGGGAGAAGTAGACAAGATTTTTCTTTCCTAAATATCCCACAACCCAATATTCATCAGACTTATCCATTTTCAGATATTCTATCCTGTAATATTCCGGACGGATGGTTCCCAGATGTTTCGTATCGATAACTTTCCCTACTTCCGTGTCATTAAGCGTAAGAACATAAAAATCCAGAGGCTGCGGAAGTTTATTAATCACCTGTAATGCCACAGAATTTTCCACAATGCCTATCGTACTTTTCTTGATGAACCAATACGTGAAAATAGAAAACGAAAAAATAATCGTAACAATACGGAATAATTTTGCCCATTCTGCGCCTTTCCCTTTCTTCAGCTTAGAAAGCAAAAGAGAAAAAACGGAAGCCCAGAAAATGACCAGAACAATAAATACCATAGTGCAAAGATACTTATTTAAAGACTTTTAAAAGAATCCTATTCAACATTCCATTCTTTGTAGAACTGATCGAGGAATTTCAGCATAAAATCGTGTCTTTCTCCGGCAATTTCCTTTCCTTTTTCTGTATTCATCAGATCTTTCAGCAGCAAAAGTTTTTCGTAGAAATGGTTGATGGTGGTTCCGTTGGATTTTTTATATTCTTCCTTAGACATATTGAGTTTGGGCTCTACATTGGGATCATACATCGGATTATTTTTAAAGCCTCCGAAGTTGAACGTTCTTCCGATTCCGATGGCTCCGATAGCATCAATTCTGTCTGCATCCTGAACAATTTTTAGTTCAACAGGAAGATTTTTAGGAACTTCACCTCTGTTTTTAAAGGAAATATTTTTAATTATGAACAAAACCTGCTCAATTAATTTCTCTTCAGCATTCTGGCTTTCCAGAAAATCGCGGGAAACTTTTAAAGCAAGGGTTTCATCTCCGTTATGAAATTTGGGATCGGCAATATCGTGAAGCAAAGCTGCCAGTTCTACAACTTCCTGATTGCAGCTTTCTGTTTCAGCAATTTTTCTGGATAATTTCCATACTCTTTCAATGTGAAACCAGTCGTGTCCCGCTTCTGCACCTTCCAGTTTTTCTTTTACAAATTCTACCGTGTTTTCGATCAGATTCTTCATTATATCAATCATTTTAAATATTGGGCGACCAAAGTATCGGAAAGAAAAAAACTTTTATCAGGAAATTTCATTTAAAATAATATTCCACAGTTTCTTATTGTAACTTCTGAAAAAATTAATATGCCCGATCTCTCCTTTTTCCGATTCTGAAATTTTCACCACTCTGTAAGTTGGCTTAAGATTCGGATAGGTATCGTTCATCAGACTTTTTACCCCTTTTTCAGTGAGCCATGCATCATCTTCAGCATATATTACAAATACTTTCTGTGTTAAATGTTTAGAATAATCCTCAATTTTCTCCAGCAATCTGTTGGTCGATTTTCTGTTTAAAATTAAGGTTCTCCAGTCATATGCGCAATTTTTCGGAAGACTTTCTCCGAGTCCGAACCAATTTCCCGGAAAATAGCCCAGTAATGCGGTGGTTAAAGGCTGGGCAATTCCAAAACCTAAATACGCTTCTATTTTTGTTTTGAATTTCAAATGTCCTACAAAAGCATTTTGGGTTCCTACGAAGAAAAACTCTTCAAACATTTCAGCATCTTTATTCATTCCTAAAATTAAAGCTCCCACGGAATGTCCTAAACAGTACTTTTGATAATCTGTAAAATTTTTCTGAATGTAATCTGTAACGGCTTTAAAATCTTCGGAACCCCAGATTCTCATGGAAGCATAAAAGCCTCTCATATTTTCAGGTTTCGAAAGCCCGATTCCCCGATAATCGTAGGTAATGACGGTAAATCCTTTTTCGGAAAAAAACTTTGCAAATGAAAAGTAAATCTGCTGTTTTACTCCGGTTGCAGAGTTGATAAGCAATAGTTTACGATTGCTTTTTTCAGGCGAAAATAAATGGGCAACTATTGAAACGTCATCAGATGCTGTAAGCTTTAGCTCTTTCATGGGTAAAAAGAAAAAATCCACCATAAAAGTGGAAATTTTACTTTGTATTTTATGTTAAGTTTAAAATTTTCGATATGTAACAAATAGCTTATGAAATAAAATCTGAAAGTCTGGGAAGGCAACATTGGGAACCTTTTGATTCAGAAACTCTTGCCGAAACTTCATTCCCGAATTTCACACACTCTTCTATAGAGTTTCTATGACACAGAGCAATAGAAAATCCTACCGTAAAAGCATCGCCCATTCCCATTTTATACGCAGTTTTATCCTTATCGTTCCTGCAGTATTTCATTTCTGTACCATCAAAATAGATGGTAGAATTAATGTCATCTCTTACAAAAACTTTGTTAAAGTATTTTTTAAGAATGTCTTCTCTCTGATCTTCTCCGAAAACAATATGAAGTTCATTGCTTTTTACCACAACAAAATCTACATGATTTAAAATTTCATCGCTCAGACGCTGTGCAGGTGAAGCATACAATCCTACTTTTTTACCATATTTCTTGGCTTTTTTTATGGTATACTCAATTACCTTCATGGAGACTTCAAGCTGAAGAAGTACGAGATCTGCTGTATGGAAGTATTTATCTGCCGCCTCAACGTGTTCTACACTAAGATAATTATTGGCTGCAGGAACTACCACAATTGCGGTATTTCCGCCTGAAGTGGTTACATAAGCTGTTCCGGTGGCTTCACGATCCGTCTCAAAAACGAAACCTACGTTCACGTTCTCATTCACCATATTCCTCATAATCTGCTGACCAAGCGGATCCATTCCAACACAGCCTACAAAGTAGACGCTTGCTCCCAAACGTGCTGCACCAACTGCCTGATTGGCTCCTTTTCCACCAAAGTAACTTTCGGATTTTCGGGCAATAACCGTCTCGTTCTCACAGGGAACTTTTTCGGTTTCTAAAACAAGATCTATCGAAGAGCTTCCTACAACGATAATTCTTGGCTGTTCTGAGGAAAAATTCATTAGTGTTTCTTATAGAATTAATATTTCGTGATTCTAACAAATTTATGACTTGAAATTTGAATTTCAAAAATAATTAATGAAAAATCAACTAATTTCAATAAATTCTGTTATGATTTTTACAGGATTATTATTTTTATCAAATCCAATATAGCTTGCATAAAAACCTTCTCCGTAACCTGTTTCAAATGCAAAAATAGTTCCCGGATGATTTTCTGAAGGTTTTAGGAATGCGAACTGATCGATTGCTCCTTTTTCATCAAAAAAATATTCATGAAAAAATTCTTCATAGATCCCCATAAAATCAACACCCTTATTACGATACAATCTCTGTTCCAAATCGTTAAGACTATTCTGCGTAACCACATCCATAAAGCACCCCATTCCGCTTTCTACGGGATATCCGAAAACCTCTCCCTCTGTAAGATCTTTTATATTCTGTCCTTCTGTTGTCGCCAGTTTCCAGTCTGTAATTTCAGACTGGCTGAAAATAATTTCAGCATACGCCACACAATTGCTTTCTCTTTCCTTATGCAGAAGAACTGCAAAATCTCCTTTCGGAAATGGTATTGAGAAAGGCTTCATATCATTTGTAATCAGAGGATCACAGGCAACAAGTTTTCCGCTGGAAAGATAAATTTTCCCAACTTCAAAGCTTTCCAGTAACGGACTTTCTACGAAGTTTTTGGAGAACAGTTTTTTGATGTTTTCTATGTGTGTCATGTTATATTTAGACTAAGATGAAGGTTCAGGCTAAGCTCTAAGCTCAACCTTAACCTAAACCTTTTATTATAAACTTTTTAATTTCTCTTCAAGAATGGCTATTTTATCTAGCGCATCTTTTTGTTTTTTCCTTTCAACCTCAACAATTTCCGGTTTTGCGTTGGCAACAAATTTTTCGTTGGAAAGCTTTTTATCTACAGAAACTAAGAATCCTTTTAAATATTTTAATTCTTCTTCTGTTTTTGTTTTTTCTTCTCCTAAATCCAAATTTTCACTTAGAGGAATTGAAATTTCTGTTGCGCCTACCAAAAATGTAAAGCTCGGCTTATCTGTTTTTGTTCCGAAATGAATTTCTGAAACATTGCCTAATTTCTTAATCACGGATTCGTTAGGAAATTCTGAAGCATTGGTATAAATTTCGGCAGCTTCTCTTGGAGAAATCCCTTTTGTCTGACGGTAATTTCTAACGCCGGAAATAATTTCTGAAGCAGATTCGAAGTTTTTAATAATATCTTCATTAAAACTTTCTGCCTTTTTTTGCTGCGCAATAATTAAAGCATCCTCAACGTTTCGTTGTGAAATTGTTTGCCATAATTCTTCCGTCAGGAAAGGCATGAACGGATGAAGCAATTTTATTAACTCCTCAAAAAGAGCAACTGTTTTATTGTAAACTTCCTTAGAAATTCCTTCTCCGTAATTTGGTTTGATTGTTTCTAAATACCAAGAACAGAAATCATCCCAAATCAATTTATAAATCAAATGCAAAGCATCAGAAATTCTGAATTTCTCAAACTGATCGTTGATCTCAGCAATTGTTTTATTTAATTTATTTTCAAACCATTCAATTGCCTGAAGTTCTGTTGAATTTGCCGGTTTATCTTCATGGTTCCACATATTGATCAATCGGAATGCACTCCAGATCTTTGACATAAAGTTTCTTCCCTGAAGCATTAGATCTTCATCAAAAAGAAGGTCGTTTCCGGCTGCAGAACTTAATAAAATTCCTACACGAACTCCGTCTGCTCCATACTTATCCATTAATTCCAACGGATCCGGTGAATTTCCTAAAGATTTAGACATCTTTCTTCTCTGCTTATCTCTTACAATTCCTGTGAAATAAACATTTTTAAACGGAACTTCCTTTCTGTATTCCAACCCTGCCATAATCATTCTTGCTACCCAGAAGAAAATAATATCCGGACCTGTTACCAAATCTGAAGTCGGGTAATAATAATTGATGTCTTTGTTTTCAGGATCAAGCAACCCATCGAAAACAGACATTGGCCACAACCATGAAGAGAACCATGTATCTAAAGCATCTTCGTCCTGTTTTAAGTTGTCAGTTGTCAGTTGATCGTTGTTGGTTTTTTGCTTTGCAAGTTCTAATGCTTCTTCGATATTTTCGGCTACAACGAAATCATTTTCTCCGTCACCATAATAGAACGCAGGAATTTGCTGTCCCCACCAAAGCTGTCGGGAAATATTCCAGTCGCGGATGTTTTCCATCCAGTGCTTGTAGGTATTTTTAAACTTTTCAGGATAAAATTTAACCTCATCATCCATTACAACATCCAAAGCAGGTTTTGCAATTTCAGACATTTTCAGGAACCACTGTACAGAAACTTTAGGCTCGATTACCGCACCTGTTCTTTCTGAAGTTCCTACTTTATTTACGTAATCTTCCGCTTTCAGCAAGAGATCTTTTTCTTCCAGTTCTTTCGCAATCTGCTTTCTTACCTCGAATCTATTTTTTCCGGCGTAATGCAACCCGTGATCGTTCAGATTTCCGTCATCATCCAAAGCATCAATCATCTGAAGATTGTGTTTTTGTCCGATTTCGTAATCATTGATGTCGTGAGCAGGCGTAATTTTCAAAGCCCCTGTTCCGAATTCGATATCTACATATTCGTCCTCGATAATCGGAATTACTCTGTTAACAATCGGTACGATTACTTTTTTACCTTTTAAATGTGCGTATCTTTCATCATTAGGATTGATACACACTGCAGTATCCCCGAAAATAGTTTCCGGACGCGTTGTCGCTACTGACAGGAATTCTTCTGAGCCTTCAATGGCATATTTCAGGAAATATAATTTCCCATTCTGTTCCTTAAAGATTACTTCTTCGTCGGAAATATTGGTTTTTGCTTCAGGATCCCAGTTTACCATTCTGTACCCACGGTAAATCAATCCTTTATTGTAAAGATCAACAAAAGATTTAATCACCTGCTGAGAAAGTTTTGGCTCCATGGTGAAACGGGTTCTGTCCCAATCGCATGAACATCCTAATTTTTTAAGCTGCTCAAGAATTGTTCCTCCGTATTTATCGGTCCATTCCCAGGCGTGTTTTAAAAACTCTTCTCTTGTAATATCAGATTTATTGACTCCTTCAGACTTCAGTTTAGCAACCACTTTCGCTTCCGTAGCAATGGAAGCGTGATCTGTTCCCGGAACCCAGCAAGCATTAAAGCCCTGCATTCTTGCACGACGGACCAGAACATCCTGAATGGTATTGTTAAGCATATGCCCCATGTGCAAAATCCCCGTTACGTTTGGCGGAGGAATTACAACAGTGTAAGGCGGCTTGTCATTGGGTTCTGAATGGAAGTATTTATTTTCCAACCAGTAATTGTACCACTTTTGTTCTGTTTCCTGTGGATTGTACTTTTCTGAAATCTGCATAAATTCTTTTACTTTAATTTACAATTTGCAAAAATAGTCTAAAGAAAAATATTTTAAGTATGAATTAAAATAATTTTTAACTTTGTTTCTCAAAATTTATCTAACAACATATTTAATATTCAAGAATATGAAAAAATTAATCGCAGGAATTGCATTATTCGGAACATTCGCTATTGCATCTGCACAAACGATTACGTTTGACAAAACTACTTTCGATTACGGAAATGTAAAGCCAAGTTCAGACGGTATCAGATTCTTTACGGTAACCAATACAGGAGATAAGCCTCTTATTTTATCGAATGTAAAAGCATCTTGCGGATGTACCACTCCGGAATTCAGCCAGGATCCTATTCTACCCGGAAAATCAGCTAAAATCAAGGTAGGATACAATACTGCAATCAACGGTGGTTTTAACAAAATGATCGAAGTATTTTCTAACGACCCTGTAAACAGCAGAAGCGTAATCTACATCAAAGGAAACGTAGATCCTAATGCTCCGGATCCGAAACCATTGACTCCTGAAGAATTGAAAGCTAAAGCTAAAGAAGAAAAAGCCGCTGCGAAAGCTGCGAAAAAGGCTGCAAAAAAAGCGGCTAAAACTGCTGCATAATGGTAAAATCTCTACTAAAATAAACGAAACCGTCTCATGGAGGCGGTTTTTTTATTACATTTATATTAGGTTAGTTGATGGTTAACGGTTTTTAGCTGATAGATTGTGACCAAAATTAATCTTTAATCTTTTTAATAATTTAAAATAAACATGGACACTAACTTTTCAGACGATTTTTTGGTAAAAGGTAAATTTTCCATTAAAAAAGCTTCAACAGAATACAAAGGAAAACTTACTAAAGAAGAAGGAGAACAATTGTTATTAAACGAAAAAGAAAAGCTTCGTGAGCTTCAGGAGAAATTGTATTCGGATGGAAGCCAGTCTCTCTTGGTGGTACTTCAGGCGATGGATGCCGCGGGAAAAGACAGCTTGATCGAGCACGTTTTCGGGGGAGTGAATCCGCAAGGCTGTAACGTGACGAGCTTCAAAACTCCCACTTCAAAAGAATATGCCCATGATTTTTTGTGGAGGCATTATTTAGCACTACCCCAAAAAGGCATGATCGGAATTTTTAACCGATCTCATTACGAAAGTGTACTGGTCTGCAAAGTTCATCCTGAATATAATTTAAGCGAAAAAACATGGAAATCCGTTAAAGATTTTGACGATAAATTCTGGGAAAACCGCTATGAAAGCATCAGAAATTTTGAAAAACATCTTGCCCAAAACGGAACGACCGTTGTAAAAATATTCCTGAATGTTTCTAAAGACGAACAAAAGAAAAGACTTCTCGACAGAATTAACGAACAGGAGAAAAACTGGAAATTTTCCGCCGCCGATCTTCCGGAGAGAGCTTTATTCGAAAAATATATGGAATGCTACGAAACGGCAATCAATGAGACTTCAAAAGATTACGCGCCTTGGTATGTTCTTCCGGCTGATAATAAGTGGTTTGCAAGAGTTGCCGCGATACAGATTATTATTGATGCTTTGGAAAAAATGAATCTGCAGTATCCTAAATTGTCTGAAGAGGATCGTAAAGATTTAGAAGAAGCAAAAAAACAACTGGAAAGCGAGAAATAAGGAAGAATGGAAGATGGGAGCCTGAAGAAGGAGGTTTAAATGATTGCATTAAGACTTCCTTCTTCAAGCCTCTAACTTCCAACTCTTAAAAAACCACGAGAAAATCTATAAGCCGGATTTTGTTCTTCCGAAGAAGTGCCTGTTATTTATCTGCGCCTTACATTGCTGCAAAACTTTAGCTGATTACCCCTCGGCTTTCAGAGCGAGCAACTCCTATTTTCATTGCTGAAAAGAACCGATATACTTATCATTGCACCACAAAGAGTTTACCTGGTTTCACTACAGCCGAACTGTACATCCTTTCTGTTGCACTTGTCCTACCCTCGCGGGTGACGGATGTTATCCGCTTTGCTGCTCTACGGTGTCCGGACTTTCCTACCTCCCGTAAAACGGGAAATCAACAAGCCGATTTTCTCGTGGCTGCAAAGATAGATAATTTGAAAATTTGACAATGTGATAATTTGAAAAATTTTAATCTGCAAGAAAATGATTTTGGTTTGATGTTATTCATTCATTTTCAAATTACTTAAATTTTCAAATTCTCAAATTATATCATATCTTCGTGCTACAAAAATTAAACATCCCAATTGGCTTCAAAGGAAAAGGAATTTGCGCAGCTTATTAAGGATAATCAGGGTCTGATTATCAAGGTTTCGCGGCTTTATACCAACTCTTTGGAGGATGAGGAAGATCTTTTTCAGGAAATTGTGTTACAATTGTGGAGAAGTTATGACTCATTTAAAGGAAATTCCAAGATTTCTACGTGGATGTACCGTGTTGCTTTAAATACCGCTATCACCCTTTTCAGAAAAAAAAGCAAAAGTTTACAGACTAATGAACTGGACATTAATCATGCAGATTTTGTGGAAGATGATGATGAAAAACAGCAACAGGTATCACTTTTGTATACAGTAATCAAGACGCTTCCCAATGTGGAAAGAGCAATCGTGATGATGTATCTGGATGATTTGCCTTATAAGGATATTGCAGAAAACCTCGGAATTACCGAAGTAAATGCGCGTGTGAAAATGAACAGATTAAAGAAAACCCTTAAAGAACAGATGGAAAAATATGCCTGAATTTGATTTAGACAGCTTTAAGAAAACATGGCAGGAACAGCCTGTTCAGGAAAAATATGATTATAATGAGATCCTTCAGATGCTCAACAAAAAATCGCGCAATTACGTAAAGTACATTTTCTGGATCAGTGTTTTCGAATTTTTATTCTTTACATTAATAGGGTTATTCTACATCATTCAGGGAAAGGAATCCAACTCTTTCATTAATATTCTTACGAAACTCGGTGTACAGAGAACTTCGGAATTAGAAAATACATTCGATAATATTTATCTGGTCTTAAAAGTTCTGAGCTTAACCATTACTGCATATTTTGTATTTAAATTTTATCAAAATTACAAGGTTATAAAAATTGAGGAAAATCTTAAAAAATTTATCCTTCAGATCATTACATTTAAAAAGACAGTTAACGCCTTTATTTTAATAAATATCGCATTATTAATCACTTTTACCTCTATTTTCACAATCTTTGTTTTTTACATTTTAAATACTCAGAATGTAGAGATTACCAACTCCACCCTTATAGGATTTGTAGCCGGTATCATCATAAGCACTGTTTTTACAGTAATAATGGTGTGGCTGTATTACAGAGTGGTTTATGGAATTATCATTAAAAAACTCGATAAGAATTTAATTCAGTTAAAAGAAATCGATTCGCAGGAAATTTAAACTGAAAAAAGCAGGAATTTAAGATATTATTGTTAATTTTATTTAACCAAATCTTTTATTCTATGCCAATATCTTATGTTCACGGTAGTTCCGACATTCCATTATTAGGTGAAACCATCGGAAGCAATCTTAAACATACCGTTGAAAAATTCCCCAATCAGGAAGCTTTAATCTGCGTACATCAAAATTACCGCGCCACTTATCAGGAATTTTATAATCAGACAACAGCCGTTGCAAAAGCACTGATCTTTCTGGGAGCAAAATCCGGAGACCGCATCGGAATATGGTCTACAAACCGCTACGAATGGGTTCTTTTACAATATGCAACCGCAAGAATCGGGGTTATTTTGGTGAACATAAATCCCGCTTACAGAACCAGCGAGCTGATCTTTGTAATCAATCAGTCTGAAATGTCCCATATTTTTTCATCTCTGGCTTTTAAATCCAGCGATTATAAACAGATGATTGCTGATGCAAGAGAGTTCTGCTCGACTTTAAAATCTGAAATTTTCTTTGATGACAATTGGGAAGAGTTTTTAAATAACGGACAGGAAATTTCGGATGACACACTGCATAGTTTTGAAGAACATGTACAGTTTGATGATCCGGTCAACATTCAGTACACTTCAGGAACGACCGGTTTTCCTAAAGGCGTCACTCTTTCTCATCATAATATTTTAAACAACGGATATTTTATCGGAATTCGATTAAAGTATACCGAAAAAGACAGAGTCTGCATTCCTGTTCCCTTTTATCACTGTTTCGGAATGGTGATCGGAAATATTTGCTGTACCGCTCACGGAGCCTGTATGGTGATTCCGAATGACAGTTTTGATCCTGAAATTACCTTAAAAGTTGTTTCCGATGAAAAATGCACCTCCCTTTACGGAGTTCCGACCATGTTTATTGCTGAATTAGCGGTAAAAAATTTCGAAACTTTTGATTTTTCAAGTTTAAGAACGGGGGTCATGGCTGGTTCCGTTTGTCCGCCAGAAATTATGAAAAAAGTAGAAAGCCTCATGAATATCAAGGAAATGAGCATCTGCTACGGAATGACGGAAACCTCCCCTGTTTCTACGCAAACCCTGATCGGAACTCCATTTGACAAGCAGGTGAATACGGTAGGAACCGTTCAGGATCACCTGGAAATAAAAATCATTGGCGAAAACGGAAAAGTTGTCTCGCGTGGCGAACATGGGGAACTGTGTACAAGAGGTTATTCCGTAATGCTGAAATACTGGAACGATCCTGAAAACACCAAAAAGGTTCTGGATGAAGGAAGATGGATGCATACCGGAGATATGGCAGTAATGGATGATGAAGGCTACATTACGATTTCGGGCAGGATAAAAGACCTGATTATCCGTGGCGGTGAAAATATCTCGCCGAAAGAAATTGAAGACTTTTTGTACACTTATCCCAACATTCTTGATGTTCAGATCATCGGAGTTCCAAGCGAAAAATTTGGAGAAGAAGTGATGGCATGGGTAAAAGTTAGAAAAGGATTCGAAGTAACCGAAGAAGAACTCTTAGAGTATTGTAAAGGCAGGATCGCACATTATAAAGTTCCGAAATACTGGAAGTTTGTAGACGAATTCCCGATGACGATCTCCGGAAAAGTGCGAAAGGTTGAAATGCGTGAAATTTCTGTAAAGGAATTGGGATTAGATAAGGCAAAGATTTAAAGACCTTGTCATTTGTAGCGAAGAATCCACTTTTACGAATGGAGTTTCTTTCAACTTCGTTCGAATCTTTTCAGGCTGTTTCAGAATGAGATACAACTTTATGGATAATTAAAAAAAGCATTTCAGTTTGAAATGCTTTTCTGTTATTTTTAAAGTTCTTTTCTTAATCTTGCTACCGGAATATTAAGCTGTTCCCGATATTTTGCAATTGTTCTTCTCGCAATATTGTATCCCTGCTCTTTTAAGATCACCACCAAAGCGTCGTCTGTTAAAGGCTTTCTCTTATTTTCTTTGCTGATTACTTCCTGAAGATGAGTCTTAATTTCTTTTGTAGAAACTTCCTCTCCGTCATCATTTGTTAAACTATCCGAGAACAGATCTTTAAGGTAAATAATTCCGTTCGGTGTATCTGCATATTTGCTTTTTACCACTCTGGAAATTGTTGAAATATCGAAGCCTGTAATATCGGCAATATCCTTAAGAATCATTGGTCTCAAAGATTTTTCATCTCCCGTAAGGAAATAATCTTTCTGAAACTTCACAATAGCCGTAATGGTTTGCAATAATGTATTCTGACGCTGATTAATGGCATCAATATACCATTTTGCTGCATCCAGTTTTTGTTTGATGAATAAAGCAGCCTGTTTATGTTCAGCAGAATTTTTATCGTGAGAATAAGTGGATAAAATATCTTTATATTCTTCTGAAACTCTCAGCGTAGGTGCATTTTTACTGTTCAGCATCGGGATAACCTGTCCGTCCTTCACCTGAATCACAAAATCCGGAATGATTTCCTGATTGATTGTAATCGTCTGAGTATCGAAATTTCCGCCAACTTTTGGAGATAATTTTGAAATTTCGTCTAAAGCATCTTTCAAATCTTCTTCTTCAATATCGTATTTCTGAATGATTTTGTTGTAATGCTTGTTCGTTAAAGCATCAAACTGATGTCTCAGAATATTGGCAGCCAGAGAAACGGCTTTATCTGAACTTACTTTTTTCTCAATCTGAAGCAAAAGACATTCCTGAAGACCTCTCGCTCCTACTCCGGGCGGATCAAGCTTCTGCACATAATTTTCAAGGATATCTTCTACATTTTCTTTGGTGGTATAAATCCCCTGAGAAAAGGCAAGATCATCCACAATAGATTTTATTTCCCTTCTTAAATATCCGTCTGTATCAAGATTTCCTATAAGATATTCCGCAATCTTCAAATCTTCTTTGTTGATGTTGGCAAGATGAATCTGTTCCAAAAGATAATCGTATAAAGACTGCCCTTCTGTTAAAAGACTTTCATTATCAAATTCTTCGTCGTCCGAAGAATAATTACTGGAAGATGTTTTATAGCTTGGTTCATCATCATAAAGATACTGGTCTACATCAAAATCTGTTTCAATGCTTTCCGTACCTTCTGTTTCATATGAATCTTCCAGAGAAGAATAATCGTCCTCTTTAGATTCTTCTTTTGCGATCTCCAATGCCGGATTTTCTTCTAACTCCCTTTCAAGTTCCTCTTCAAACTCCAATGTATGAAGCTGGATCAACTTCATTAACTGGATTTGCTGGGGAGCCAGCTTTTGTCCTAATTTGAGTTGTAAGTGTTGTTTTAGCATATTACTAGTTGGTGTTTTAACATAACATATTTTACGAATTTAACACTTTTTTTTGAGAAAACTAAATTTTAGCACGATTTTTGCACTCAATATAGTATAATAAGCTATTTAAAATAAACAACAAAAGCCCTGAAGCATGATTTTCAGGGCTTTTTAATTTTTATATATTCAAATTTTCCGGATCTCTTCTGTTATCCCAAAAGGCAAGAATTTCAATAACCTCCTTGTTGAACCGATAATACATTGAAAAATTTTTATCAATCAAAACATATTTCACATCATCAATTTCAGAGGGTGAACCTATATTCGGATTTTCGGCGATAAGTTTTTCTTTTTTCTCAACTTCTGCCATTAATTTTGAAGAATATTTTATCGATTTATTATGTCTGATCCAATATTGAAGCGTATCCAGATAATCTGATTCTGCCTGATGAGACCAGATTACCCTAAACATTTTCTTGCTTTTTCAGCTACAGACTCACTTGATGAGAATTTCCCTTCAGAAATATCTGAAATTCCTTTTAGAATTTTCTCTTTCTGCCAATCCGTAAGATTTTCTTCTTTATTAATCTCAAAATTAATTTTCAGCTCTTTCAAAAGAGCTTTCAGAAGATTGATCTGATTTTCGTTTTCTGTATGTATGGTAATTGTACTCATCATCATTATTTTAGGTAAAGTTAATAAAAAAATCCTTCCGATAAGATCAGAAGGATTTTTCTATATGTTTTTATTAAAAATTAAAACTCAGCGTTTTTCGGAGTTCTCGGGAAAGGAATTACATCTCTGATGTTCGTCATTCCTGTTACGAAAAGAACCAGTCTTTCCAATCCCAGACCAAATCCTGCGTGCGGAACAGAACCAAATTTTCTTGTATCTAAATACCACCACAATTCGTGTTCATCAACATGCATTTCTACCATTTTCTGCTTAAGAACATCCAGTCTGGCTTCTCTTTCAGAACCACCGATGATTTCTCCGATTCCGGGGAAAAGAACGTCCATGGCAGCTACGGTTTTACCGTCTTCATTCAGTTTCATGTAGAACGCTTTGATCTCTTTTGGATAATCAAACAGAACTACCGGACTTTCGAAATGTTTTTCTACCAGATATCTCTCGTGCTCAGACTGAAGATCGGTTCCCCAGTTTTCCACCGGATACTGGAATTTCCCTTTCTTATTTTCTTTTGAGTTCATTAAGATCTCGATAGCTTCCGTATAAGAAACTCTCTTGAAGCGTTTCGCAATTACATTTTCAAGCTTTTCAATAAGACCTTCTTTGGCTCTGTCTTTTTCAGGCTTAGATTTTTGCTCTTCTTCAAAACGTTTGTCTAAGAACTCAAGATCGTCTTTGCAGTGATCCAATACATATTTAATTACATATTTTAAGAAATCTTCCGCCAGATCAATGTTGTCTTCCAGATTATTGAAAGCTACTTCCGGCTCAATCATCCAGAACTCAGCCAAGTGACGGGTTGTGTTAGAATTTTCTGCACGGAAAGTAGGTCCGAAAGTATAAATTCTTCCCAATCCCATCGCTGCAGTTTCTCCTTCAAGCTGTCCGGAAACCGTTAAATTTGTTTTTCTTCCGAAGAAGTCCTGAGAGAAATCGATGTCTCCCTGCTCATCTCTTGGAATATTGTTCAGATCAAAATTCGTTACTCCGAACATTTCTCCGGCTCCTTCTGCATCAGCTCCTGTAATAACCGGTGTGTTGATGTAGAAAAACTGGTTTTGGTTAAAGAAAGAATGTACCGCAAAACTTACCGCATGACGCACTCTGAAAACTGCTCCGAACAAGTTGGTTCTGAATCTCAAATGCGCCTGATCTCTCAAAGTTTCCAATGAGTGTTTTTTAGGCTGAAGAATCGTTTTGTCTCTTTCTTCCGTGAAGTTATCTCCTAAAATGGTAATTTTTTTAGCTAAAATCTCAACAGCCTGTCCAGCTCCCTGACTTTCCACCACTTCTCCTACAATTTTAAGGGAAGAAGCTGTACTGATTTTGCTGATAATCTCTTCGTCGAAATTTTCAAAATCAACAACAATCTGCAAATTATTAATCGTAGAACCATCATTAAGCGCAATGAAGCGATTCGCACGGAACGTTCTTACCCAACCGTAAACCGTAATGTCATGATGTAATACTTTCTTGTAATCCTGTAGGATTTCCTTAATGGTCTGCTTTTTCATTTGTTGATTAAAATTTTTCTGTAAAAATTAATGTCTGCAAAGTTACAAAAAAACAGCGCAATTTGAGGATTACACTGTTTTAATTCAGTTCATTTATCAATTAATTACTCAAAAAATTATGCTTTAAATAAGAATCAATTAAAGAAAATCGATTTTTTTCTCTGTTTTCCTTTCCTAATTTTCCATGCATGATAAGAACTCGGAACATCATATTGCCATTTGGGAAGGATTAAAATAATTAAAATTACATCAATGTGCGAAATAAATCCTAAAATAACGGTAAGATAAAAAGTCCATCCTGCCTGTTGAAATCCAATTAAACAGGTAAAAGCAATCAGCAAACTCAGTCCCCACATTTTCGATAAAAAAGCGTGAGTACAGGTCTCTTTACCGAATTTTAGCCAGCTTATTATATAGCAAAGTGCTTCCATTATGAAAATTAGAGCAACTCCTTTCCATTCGTTTTTTATTAATTCGGCATTTAAAAAGTAAGAAGCAAATCCAAGAGAAAGCCAGAATATCAAATCGGTCTGACTGTCTAAACGTCGCAGTTTTTCGGAAGAGACACCGACTTTTCGTGCGATAATTCCGTCGAAAATATCCGTTAATAAACCAAAATACATTAAGAATAAAATTAAAAACCGAGATTCTACGCCTTTGAAGTAAGCGAGTAAAAGGATAATCGGAGCAAGAATAAACCGTGTAGCAATTAATAAATAAGGTATTGTTTTCATTTCAATTGTTTTTTTAGATTTATAAGACTAAATTAAATCCCAAAGAAAATCTGAAACCTGAAGTAGAAAAATACTTGTAAGGCTCATATTCAATATTATAACCCGATTCAGCAGAAATAAAATGGTAAAAAACTATTCCAAATTTTGGTGATACCGCATATGGAGTAATTCCAGCGCCGGTATACAAATTGGTTATCATACTTTTTTCTTTAAAATCTGCAACTTTGTAAAAATAATCCAGTTCCGGAATAACAATAAATTTTCTTTCCGGTGTATCCCACCAATTGAAATGCCCTCTTAAACTCACATAATTATTTTCATTAAGAGGAATTTTCGGACCAAAAGAAAGAAAAGATTTATCATTCATGATGGTTAATTCGAGACGAGTGCAAATAATTGATCCTATAATTGCCCAGTCTTTTTTGTTGCCGATTTGTGCGTTTACAAAACTGCAAAAAGACAGCGCAATGATTAATACAAAATTTTTCATGATTGCTTATTTTAAAAATTACACCTCAAAACTATACTTGAAAAGCTGTTTCATAAATGCGAAAAAAAATTAAAATAAATCTCTACATTTGTGAAAATCGCAAAAACCATGTATCAGGAACGTTTGCTTAAAGAAATCCGAAAAAAGATTGGCGAAAAATCTCTGAATGACGAAATTGCCAACATTCTCAATATCAGCTACGATGCGGCACACCGAAGAACTTCCCTGAAAGCAAAATTCAGTTTAGAGGAAGCTTTGGAACTGGCAAAATATTTTCAGATTTCTCTGGATCAGTTTCAGACTTCTGACCGGCAGATTATAGTAAGAAAAACAAGTGTTGTTACGGAAACAGAAGATTTAAAATCATTTTTCCAGAACAATCTCAATGTGTTTGAAAACCTTCCTCTTTCAAAAGAAATGACGATCTATTATTCGGCGAAAGACATTCCGTTTTTCTACACGCTTTCAGATTCGATACTTTCTCGTTTTAAAGTATATGTATGGATGAATCTGCTTAATTCCAAACAGGTTTTCATTCCTTTTCTGCAGTTTTCGCCTCCCGATTTTAAACTCGACACAAAAGAACTCAGGAAGAAATATGAGGAACAGAATGTTATTGAGTTATGGAATAACAGCACCATTTCCAGTATCTTGCAGCAAATTTTATTTTATTCTGAAACGGGACACCTGAAACAGAGTGAGGCTCTGATTATTTTAAATGAATTAACGGAACTTATACAGTATATTGAGGAAAAAACAGAAAACAATCTTAAATTTCAATTATATGAAAATGAACTGATGCATCTTTCCAATGACATCTTTTTTCATCATCCTCAACAGTCACTGTTTGCTATTCCAACCAATATGTTTGGTTATATTCTGATTAACGATGAAAAGACATGTACCGAAACCTTGAATTATTTTGAGCATCAGATAAAAAATTCAAAATCGATGAATACTTCGGGAAACCGGGACCGAAAAATATTTTTTAACCGAATGTATAATCAGATTGAGGATTTGAAAAAGAAACTGAATACTAAAATGTAAGCAGTAAAATTATTTGTAAAACTATTCGTCTTTCTTGGAAGGAACAAGAAAAACATCGATAAGACCTTCAGGAAGCTGCATTTTGATGAATCTTTCATCTCTGTTCACTTCTATGATCCAGTCTTTAATAATAGGGATTACCACTTCTTTTCCGTCGAGATTGGTAATAAAGTAAACCTGCGCTGTCTGATCGTTTACGGAACGGATCACACCGCAATCGTTATCATTTTCATCATGGATATTGTATCCGATGATTTCGTGATAATAAAATTGCTTTCCGGTAAGTTTAGGCAATGTAGACAACGGTAAATACACATCTTTTCCCAAAGACTGGTCTACCAAGGCTTCCGAAGAGTTTTTAAAAGCAATGTTGAGCGCATCGTTTTTGCTCCATGCTGACTTTTCAATAAAAAAAGGAACCAATAATCCGTTGATTTCAACGAATATTGATTCCAGTTTATTGTAAAGCTCGGGCTGATCGGTATCCAGTTTAAGGATAACGTTTCCCGCAAGTCCGTGTCTGCGTGTGATTTTTCCTAATAAATAGCAATCTTCTTTACGCATACCGGATTTTTCTTAAGCTTCAGTATTTTCTTCTGTAGATTCAGCAGCAGCTTCTCCTTCTGTAGTTTCTTCAGCAGGTGCATTTGCAGCTTCTTCAGCAGCTTTAGCGTCTGCTTCAGCCTGTGCAGCAGCAGCAACTCTAGCTTCGTTTACTTTAGCTTCAGCTTCTAAAGCAGCTTTTTTAGCATCAGATTTAGCAGTAGCCAAACCGTCCACTTTACCTTGTACTTTAGCTTCTTTAGCTTCTACCCAAGCATTGAATCTTTTTTCAGCTTCAGCCTCATCAAAAGCTCCTTTAGCAACACCACCTTGTAAGTGTTTTTTGTAAAGCGCTCCTTTGTAAGAAAGAATAGCTCTTGCAGTATCAGTTGGCTGAGCACCGTTGTTTAACCACTTTACAGCAGAATCAACGTTCAAATCGATAGTTGCAGGGTTTGTAATTGGGTTGTATGTTCCTAGTTTTTCGATGAATTTACCATCTCTTCTTGCTCTAGAATCTGCAACCACGATGTGGAAAAAAGGTCTTCCTTTAGATCCGTGTCTTTGTAATCTGATTTTTACTGACATAATGTTTGAATTTTACGGGAACTCGTCCCAGTTAAATATTTAAGAGTGCAAAGATAATATTTTTTTTCAAATATTCCACCTAATAATTTTCAATTCTTAAAACTGTTTATATATTTGTGATTAAAGTCTTCGAAATGAATGTCTGTAAAAACATTTATATTTATTTTTTCATCGCCTTTCTTTTCTTTTTCCAGGTTTTTTGTTCCCCATTAAACGTTTATGATGAAGGAATTGTTTTGGTTAATGCCAAAAGATTACTTCAAGGAGAAAGGTATTTAAAAGATTTCTGGACTATTTATCCGAAAGGTCAATACTGGATTTTCGAATCCTGGATGAAAATTTTTGGAGGAAATCTGCTTTCGGTAAGGTGTCTGGAATTTTTAATCGGAATATCATTTGGAAGTTTCTTCTATTTTATTGTCAGAAACCTTATTAAATCTTCGAAAACAGCAGCTTTTTCTTCTCTGATATTTTGCTATTATCTTAATTCCAAATCTGATTTCCTTTTTTTCCCTCCTATTTATAACGCTTTAATCTGTATCAGTATATCATACTTGCTATTTTTCAGCTACTTAGACAAAAGAAAGTCGTACATCCTGTTTTTGTCTTTTTTAGCTCTTCAGGTTACGGCACTATTCAGAATAGATTTTTTCGTATATTCCTTTATTTCTTATATTCTAATTCTTGCTGTATCCATATTTTTTGATAAAGAATTATTCCGGAAAATTTTATTATTCGCCGGAGTTAGCTTATTATTAGCGGCTTGTGCATATTATGCAATATTTACTTCCCAGGAAATCAGTCTATATTTTCAGACTCTCATTGCTGAGCCCGGCTCTCTGATTAAACAATACAGGGTAATTCCAATAAAATCAACATATTACTTATATCCTTTATTATTCGTATTTGCTTTGTCTATTGAATATCGAAAGATAACGGGATCCGAGAAGCAAAAGCCCAATTACAAACTGCTGGTCGTAATTTTTAGTGGATTTTTATTTTTAAATCAGCTGTTTAACAGAGCCGATACGATACATTCTTTGCCTGTATTATTTTTTGGATGCATCATAGGAATTTACTATATCCGTTCATTCTTTAAAAATTTACGTTTTACTCTACCAGAATGGATAAAATATACAACAGCTGTAATCCTTCTTTTTGTTTCTGTTAAAAAAATATATCGGCATAATACAAGGGATTATAACACCGTAAATCTTTTTACAATGCCTTATTTAAAAAGTGATAAAGATTTAACAGATGTTATCTTTTTTATTCAGAACAATGTAAAAAAGCAAGATTACCTTTATATTGGTGTTGACAATCATGATCAGTTTTTGATTAATCACCTGATTTTATACTATTTTTCTCCAGGAAAAATTGCAACAAAATACAGTGAACTGCACCCCGGAATTGCCAATACTAAAAAAGGACAGCAGACAATAGTTGACGAACTTACCAAGAATAAACCTAAGTTTATCATTACAAGTGACGAAAAATCTACAGAGCCAAACAAAAGCAGTAAAGATATGGGACTTAATATTATAGACCGTTATATCGGGGAAAATTACCGCTCATATCCTTACCATAAATCTCATTATAAGATTTTCATTATCAAATAAAATTAGATCACTCCCATATACAGAAACCCTAAACACTTCTGGTTTTCTTCAATGGTTAAAGATTCTTTCAGATGGTCTACAATTTTCGGAGAACTCCAGTAACATCCGATATTATTTGCAGTACAGGTAAGATACATATTCTGAACCGCCATGGAAACCGCTGCGATTTCTTCCCATTCCGGAACCATTCCGCTGAAATTGACAACAATGGAAACTACGGTATCTGCTTTATTGATTTTAAAACCAATATCGTTGTATTTTTTTTCTAAAAAAAGTGTTTCGGGTTGGGTAGATTTGTAAATCGACTGCATTTCTAAAGCCAGTTTTGCTTTTTCTTCCCCTCTGAATATTTTGAAACGCCAAGGTTTTGTACGTTTATGATTGGGAGCTAAAGTTGCCGAATGTAAAATTTCGTCAAGAATTTCCTGTGAAATTTCTGTATCTGAATAATCTTTTGGAAATATGCTTCTTCTTTGCTCTATGATTTCTTTTAAAACTTCTGCTTTATTCATGAGGGCAAAATTACGAAAAAGTTGATGGCTGACTGTTGATAGCTGATAGTTTTTAATTATTGATAAGTTAGATTATCCGTTTATTTTAAAAGTTTATTTGTCGTTCTTACGAATATTCAACGTTAATATCACCAAAGCAGAATCTTCAGTCAGCTAAGATCCATTCAAAATGACAGCAGTGTTTAGTTTGAAAAATTCATCATTCATCATTCATCATTCATCATTTATAAATATTAAAGTACCTCAACAATTTTCTGATGAATTTTATTCAGAGTAAATTCATCGCCGGGTTTCATGCCCATCATTTTTTTTGCCATTGGACTTTCGGATGAAATAGCGTAAAAGCGATCTCCTTCGAAGAAAAACTCACCTAAAGAAACCGAAATATAAAATCTTGCTTTATTGGTAATGACTAAGGAACCCAACTGAACTCTTTCGGTGGAATTGTTCAGGACTTTAGCCATATTTCTTTTTAAATCGTTTAACGCTCCCAACTGACGCTGCATCTGGTAAATTTCTTCCTGCATTTCTTCTCTCATGCTGTCATATTTCGGAGTTTTTTTGATGTCGCGACTTGCTTCTAATGTAAATTCTATGAAGTTTTTTAATTTTTCGATCTTTTCGGCAATCACGTTTTTTACATAATTTCTTATGTTGTTTTTCTCAAATACGGTCTTCTCCATACATCAAATCTTTATATAAAGATAATATTTTTTCAATAATTCTTATTCGGCTTAACATAAAATAACAATTCCAAATATGGTGCTGAAATTTTAAAATAATTTCTACATTTGTTTTTTTAACGAATAAAAACTAAAAATACCATGTTTAAAGCACCATTTTCTTTTGATGGGAGAATAAGACGTATAGAATATATTTTATCTTATGTAGTATATGCAATTGCCGCATTTGTTTTGATAATTATTGACGAAATAACACAATCTTTTGCAGATCCTTATCTTTTATTAATTTGCTTTATTCCGCTACTTTGGTTTATAATCGCACAACGTACCAAAAGATGTCATGATTTGGGAACCAGTGGCTGGTTTCAGATTATTCCCTTCTATTCCCTTTGGATGTTGTTTGGAAACAGCGACCATGGTCCGAATGAATACGGTCCCAACCCGAAAGGTGAAGGAAATTACAATTCTATCAATGAAATAGGTCAAAAAGAATATTAAGAATAAAGCCTTGTGAAAAATTTCACAAGGCTTTATTTTATTTTGATTTAAAAAATCTTTATTTCTCTACTAATTTCTTCAGATTATTCAGACCTTCTTCGTAGGATTTTCCCATTTGGTAATCCATCATTGGGCGCATTATTTTCATCATCGGATCCTGCTCTGTATCAATCGTCCAGGTTACTTTCGTTCCGTTTCCTTCTGGAGACAACGTGATTTCTGAGGTTGCCTGTCCTGCAAACGGTCTTTCAAAAATCATTTCTGTTTTCTGCTTTTGGTCTGTAACCAACTCTTTTATTTCCTGACAACCTGCTCCTGCATCATCATTTTTGCTGTCCCAACAATATTTATCTCCAACCTGTCCTTCGTTTCCGGAATAAACAATTTTCATATTCGGATCCAGCTTCATCCACGGATTCCACTGATTAAAGGCTTTCATGGAACTGATCTGTTTCCAGACTTTCTCTTTCGGAGCATTCATCACCATCGATTTTTCGTAATGATAGTTTTTGCCGAATGCCACCATTGCGATTAAAGCATAAACAACAATTAATAGTAAAATGATACCAAGAATTTTTAAAAATTTTTTCATCGTTATTAAAATTTAGGGTTATAATTTTTATGATAAGGACACTTCAATTTGCTGTCAAAATTAATCAATCTGGCTTCATCTTAACTTTCCATATGACAAGATTATACAATGGTGTCAAATTTTGTCACAACTTCCTTTCAGGCATCATTTTTGAGCTTTTTCGCTGTCGGTTCCGGAGAATCATTAAATTTACAACAATTAAAAATCAGAATATGAATATTTTAACAGAAAAATTTACCACACCATATCATTCAGCTCCTTTCGATCAGATTAAAACTGAAGATTATCTTCCGGCTTTTAAAGAATTAATTAAAAAATCCGAAGAAGAGATCGATGCGATCACCAATAATTCTGCAGAACCAACCTTTGAAAATGTAATTGAAGCATTGGCTTATTCCGGCGAACAGCTTGATGTGGTTTCGAATATATTTTTCAATTTAAATTCGGCAGAAACCAGCGATGAAATCCAAAAGATCGCACAGGAAGTTTCTCCGATTTTAACAGAATATTCTTCAAAAATTTCTCAAAACGAAGCCCTTTTCAGTAAAATTAAAAAAGTGTACGATGAAAAAGAGAAATATAACCTCAACGAAGAGCAGGAAATGCTTCTGGATGAAACGTACAAAGGTTTTGTGAGAAGCGGTGCTTTATTAAATGAAGAAGACAAAGAGAAATTAAAGAAAATCAGCATGGATTTGTCTTTAAAATCGCTTCAGTTCGGGCAGAATGTGTTGGCTTCGACGAATAATTATTTTAAACATATCACCAATAAAGAAGATCTTGCGGGAATTCCGGAAGCTATTCTGGAACAATATGCAGAAGAAGCCAAAGAAAGAAATCTGGAAGGATGGGTGGTAACGCTGCAATATCCAAGTTATATTCCGTTCATGACGTATGCTGAAAACCGTGAGCTTAGAAAGGAAATTGCTTTGGCAAACGGCAAAAAGTCTTTCGACGGCGGAGAATTTGATAATCAGAATTTAATTAAAGAATTGCTGAATTTAAAACAGCAAAAAGCTGAATTGTTAGGCTATAAAAACTACGCAGATTATGTTCTGGAGGAAAGAATGGCAAAATCTCCGACAAAAGTTATCGATTTTCTGAACGAACTTTTAACCAAAGCAAAACCTTATGCCGATAAAGAAATTGAAGAGTTGAAATCTTTGGCAAAAGCAGACGGAATTGAGGAAATGCAAGGTTATGACCACGCTTTTTATGCTGAAAAACTTCGCAAAGCAAAATATGATCTTAATGATGAAGAATTAAAGCCTTATTTTCCTTTAAATCAGGTTCAGGATGCCGTTTTCGGATTGGCAAAACAACTTTTCGGATTAACTTTTGAGGAAAGAAACGATATTCCGAAATATCATGAAGAGGTAAAGGTTTATGAGGTATTTGAAACAGGGAGCGGGAAGATGGAAGATGGAAGCAACCATTCTGAAAAAACTTTCAAAGCGCTGCTTTATGTAGATTATTTCCCTCGAAAAGGCAAAAGAGCGGGAGCCTGGATGACGAGCTATAAAAATCAATACAAAAAAGACGGCGAAAATTCCCGTCCGCATATTTCTATCGTTTGCAATTTCAGCAAACCGACGAAGGATACTCCAAGTTTACTCACGTTTCAGGAAGTAACAACTTTGTTCCATGAATTTGGTCACGCCCTTCACGGAATGCTTGCCGATACGCAATACACTACTCTTTCCGGAACTTCCGTAAAATGGGATTTCGTGGAGCTGCCTTCTCAATTCCTTGAAAATTTCTGCTACGAACCGGAATTCTTAAAAACGTTCGCAAAACATTACAAAACAGGAGAAGTTTTGCCGGATGAAAAAATTGAGAAAATAGCACAGTCAAAAAACTTTATGGAGGGTTACCAGACATTGAGACAGCTTGGTTTCGGATTACTGGATATGAATTATCATACGAAAGTTGAAGAACTGGAGAATAAGAGTGTGAAGGAGTTTGAGGATGAATATACAAAAGCAACACAGTTATATCCTTCAAATCCTGAAACGGCGATGAGTCCGAGTTTTTCACATATTTTTCAGGGTGGATATTCTGCGGGATATTATTCTTATAAATGGGCAGAAGTTCTGGATGCAGATGCGTTTCAATATTTCAAGGAAAACGGAATTTTCAATGCTGAAATTGCTGCAAAATATAAAGTTCTTCTTTCTTCCGGCGGCACAAAAGATCCAATGGAACTGTACAAGAATTTCAGAGGAAGCGAACCGAAAGTGGAGAGTTTGCTGAAGAGAGCGTTTGGATAAAAACATTTATAAAACCATTAAGTTATTGAGCTTAATGGTTTTATTTTAAAAATCCGTGATGAAATTTTCAGCGATTCTTTAATTATAATCTGAAATACAAAGCTTTATATTCAGAGCTAAATATTTAAGTAAGGCAAAGTGAGGCAGATTTCATCTGCTATGAAGCGCACGTTTCATCATCCGCACATAACGGAAATATGCTTGTTATCTTTCATCTTAAAAATTGTTTTTACTTTGCATAGAATTAAAATTTATATTTGAGAATCCGCTTTAAACCAATTCGAAATTAAAACCATGGAATTAATTAAAGACATTGTCTGTCAGGTTTATTTTGACGGAAAATCAACCGAAAAAATTTTTGAACTGTTAAATCTTTATCTACCTAAATACGAACCATTGAATTTAGATTATACTTCCAGAATAGATAGCGAAGAAGGCTTTAGCAGCAATAAAGAAATGATCGATTATTTTGTAAGTACAGATCATATTGACCAGACATTTTACTGGAATCAATACACTGACAATCCTGATAGAATTTTGTTTGGCGTCAATATAACTGATGATAATAAAACTGTCTTCAGTTTAACTATTGACGGAACAATTACCTTAGCTGAAATTTATTTAAATGATTTGAAACAAAGGCTGAATTCTGATATTGGAGTTATTACTTTTTTTAATCCTGCAGAGTATGAGAATGGGCTTGATTTTAAAATGAAGTATGAATAATTTTCACAGTTTATTATTAGATTTGAAATAAAAAGTGACAATGTATAATATCAAAGATCTTTACAAAACCTTAGAAGAACGACGACGTCCGGAAGATGTTGCGGAAATGATTGTTGAACTTATGAAAGATCAACTTTCAACTCATGAAAATCAAATTCTGGAAAAAGCAGCGAAAGGATCTCTGAATAGAAATCTGTATGGTTATACTTCAATGTTGGAAAGTTTTGGAATTGCAGTTGGTGCAGAAGTTCAAATTAATAAAGCGATAGAAATTTTTAAGATTGAAACTCAAAAAACTGACAAATATGGTAGTAAGACAGAAGATATTGAAGATTTTTTAAATAAGACTTCTCCCCTCATTTTTAAATCTGTTGGTCAGAATAATTTTAAGACAGACAGACTGAACAAGATTCAAAGAAAAGAAATTGGTCTGGATATTTCTAAAAGAAATTACAATAAAAAATGGCGTCTCCTAAAAAGAATCGAAAAGAAATTAAAAACACTAATTCAGGAAACTAAAAAGCTTGAATTTCAAAAAATTTCAAAACACGGACTAGGTCACACGATAAATTTTGAGGATTTTCAATCTGATCTAAATACTGCCTGTTTTATCGCCTATTATAATGCACGCTGCAATATGAGAAGTGTATTTACCAATCAAAGTCAGGAAAGACCATTTGATGAAATTTGCGAAGTTTTATTCGGGAGATGTAAAGAAAATCCTGAAAATACAAATTGGTGGGCAATTTCTCATATTTACACAAGCGATATAACTTTAAATTATTTAAATGATGAACAAAAAGGAAAACTTTTGGGAAAATGGACATCTATTATTCAGGAAATCTCCGGTTTTTTAGAAGTTCTATGGAATAATAACGATATCAATCGCCAGACAATGGCTGTAAAACGTGGAAATGATTCTACAACCTGGAACAATACCGCCGGAGCATGGAATAAAGCGAGAGACAATTGGATGAATATCATCTATGCAATGGGAATGGATTTTATCCTTGAAGACATTTGCTTTGGAAAAGTCATGAGATTAATGGCTGCAGATGTTGTTGCGTGGCATTATGCAACAGGCAGTAAGATTGATCCTAATACAGAGGTTTGGAATAAGATCCCTCTACCTTGGGAAGTTTTTCAGGGAAAAGCATTTTGCAATAAAAAATTAATTACAGATATTTGCAGAGAAGCAGGAATAGATCCGGAAAAATCAGGATGGATCGCACCAAGAGAACATTCTGTTGCGGAATTTAAACCGACACCCGAACTTGTACACGGTGTAACGGTTTCAAATCCATTTATGGCAACGATTCTAAGAAAGAACAAATTTTTCTCAGGAAAAAATAAATAAAGACAGGTTAATTCAGTGGTAGAATATCCGGCTCTTCTTCCGGATTGACGTAGGTTCGAGCCCTACATCTGTCTTGGTATCTGATATAGCTCAGCGGCAGAGTACCCGGCTCTTCACCCGGGAGGACACAGGTTCGAGCCCTGTTATCAGAACAAAAATTATATTCAATGAATCCTTTACTGTGTTTAAAGGGTCTACCCTTTTAAAGAACACATTTTAATCGCCTTAGTGTATTCTTAATGAAAATAAAATTTACACTTTTCGTCGCCCTGTTATTTTCTTTCGCTTTACAATCCCAAAGAAGAAATGATTTTCCGTATTCTGATAAAATCCCGAATTGTGACATGATTAAAAATGGAACTTTTTCAAGGTACAAAAAAGGTAACTCTGGTTTTAAAGTTAAATTTTCTGACAATAAAATGACAGAAATCTATGGGAAAAATACCGTTACGATAGAAAGTAATATAAAAATGCTGAGTAAATGTAAATTTAAAGCGGAAATAAAAAATATAAAAACAAAATATAAAATGCCGGACAGCTTATTTTATGTTGGTAAGAAAACGGAATATGAAGTGGTAGAAACAGGAAAAAACTATATTATTTATGATTATCGGTGCAATGAAGGCAAAAACATTTGTTCGGAAATTTTAGAAAAAAAAATAAAAATCATGAATAACATAAACACAAGACTCCAAAACGTAAAAAAACTCCAGGCAAAAAGATGGGAAAATGAAGATCATTGGGATGCAATTAACGATCTTTTAATCAAAGAACTGGATGAAATTTTAGCGCTTGAACCGGAAAATACTTCCGCTTTAATTAATACCGGTGCGATCTATTCTGATATGGGAGAAGACGAGCAGGCTTTAAAATATCTTCATAAAGCGTTGAATTTGGGTTCGGCGGATAAAAATCTGTTCGTCAATCTTGCAATTGTGATGACTTATATGGGAAAGCATCCTGAAGAATATCATGAATTTTTGGAAATTGCGGAAGACAAAACAGAAGATCCGCTTACTTTTAAAGCTCATTTTGATCCTCAGTCCCGTTGATAATTTTATCTAAAAAATAATGATTTGGTTTACTATTCAATTCCCAATTTTTCTGTAATTTCAGCATTTTTAAAAAACATAAATAATAACCATCTCCTATGAAGAAAACAATTATTTCAGCATTTTTTATTATCATTTTTTCAGCTCTTAAAGCACAGATTCCGACTGTAAAACCTTCGACTGTAGGTCTGGAGAAAAATTATCAAAACTTCAGCTCAAAAAAAGAAACGGTTGTTCAAAAAGAAATCATAAAACTTGGGGATTTTAAAGACCTTTATTTTCAGAAAATTGTTCTTAAAGATTTGTCGGATGATTCTACGCTGAGTGTTTTGGGCATCATGACACTTTCCGAAACTTTCGACAATATTTCCAGAAAAACCATTACTCTGGAAAAAGATGAAGTCGAAAAACTCATCAATGCGCTTGAAAAAATTCAGCAGAACTCATCTTCCAAACCTGAAAACGACACCAAATACAAATACACCACCAAAAGCAATATTGAAACAGGAAGCAACTACCATGCAGATGTAAAAACATGGGAATATTATCTGAAATTGCCTGCTACATTCTACAGCCAGAATGAAATACAGTTTTCCCAAAACGGACTTGCCGAACTGATAAAATTCCTTAAAACGGCACATCAGAAACTTTAAAAACAAAAACAAGATAACTATGTTTACTTTCCTTAAAAGAAAAAAGCCTGACGTTACTATCAATTCTATTTTTATCCCAACTTTCGGCTGGGAAATCGTTGAACAAAATGATGCTCAGATCGTCTGGGTAAATCCCGAACAAAGCGCCTTGATTTCTCTGTACTTTTTCAACATTCCGCCAGATTTACCGACTGTTAAAAATATTGACGAATTAAGAAATTTTCACAGGCACTCAGTTTCTGCTTCCGGTGGAGGCATTGTTGAGGTATCAATATTTAACCTTCATAATATTCCGAGTGTAAAGACTATTTTTAAAATCCCTCAACCTGAACAAGGTATGAGCTATCTTGCATCCGTTACTATTCCTTTTGAAAACTGCAGTTTTGTAATTAAAACCCAAGCTGTTGAAGTCGGAACAACAGGGATGAGAGATAATCTGGTACTAAACAGATTTCTCCAAAACGGCGAAGTTACATTCGATGATAATGGATTGAAAAACTGGTTTGAAGATCCCTACGATCCTTCCTTTAAAGAGGGCGCTCTTATGAATAAATCCGAAACAGAGGAGTATGACAATGATTTTCCCCATCATCCGCTTTCCATAGTTCGCAACATGATTAAAAAAGCCATCGAAGAAGTGATTTTAAAGGATGAACTAAAACGGCTGACTGCTTTCAGTAAATAATAAAATTAAATTTAAAAATCATCGGCAGAGTGTATGAAATAATACCACTCTGCTTTTTTATGTGAAATTTTTCACTACCTTAGTTATGAAATTTGCTGAAAAATAAGGCAATACATAAGATTATGGCAGAAAAACTTTATTTCATCAAAACCAATCCTGTTGCCGCAAAGATCAATCTGTACAACAAACTCTGCCGCGAAGAAGACACTGCGCTTCAGTTTTTAAAAAAAGATCAGAAAACAAGTTTAGAGCTTATTAAAAAGAAAGTTCAGGAGAATGCAGAAAGTCTCGGTAAAGAAGAAGTGGAAGATATTTTCAATTGGTTTGCATCAAAATACAGCTCCGATCCGGAAGAGATGAAGACTCAGCTTTTCGTACACGGATTTGATATTTTTTATGAAATAACAGATTCTTTACAAGTTGAAAATTTTAACCAAATTCTTTCAGATTATGAAAAATATTCAATGCAACATTTAGGGTACAAATGCAAAGCGGAAGATTTCAACCGTTTTCTGATCTATGGAATATTTTTTACAGGATTAGTACATCAGAAAAATGAAAATTACCTGTCGGATTATTTACAATTAAATCATAAAGATCTGTATTCTTTGGCAGAACAGAAATTTCAGATAAAAAATAAAGATTTTTCCCACGAAAACAACTTTACTGACTTTGAAAAACTATATGACTGCACCAAATTTTATAAAGGTTTTATCGTGAAACTTTAAAAACTCTTAATAATTTGAATGAGAAATAACCAAAAAATAATACAATCGGATGAATTGGATATGCTTTTAATCCTTCTTCCTTCCGGATGGAGTGAATTTCTGCTTTACATTCATGGAAGAAAGTTTAATTATTTAATCACCCATGCTTTTAATAATCTCTTTTCTGAAATCATGTATGCCGTTCTGGATTTGATACAAGACAAACAGGAAACTGAATTTATCTGGTATAACAAACCGGGAGGATGCAAATTTGAAATAAAAAGAATAAAGGAAAAACAGCACAAAGCAATCGTTTCTTTATATGATTTTGAAGAATCTTACGGAGGGCAGTTGAATTTTAAACTGGAAACACAGTTCGAAGTTAAAATAAAACAATTTGTTTTGCTTTGTTACCTTCAACTGAAAAAGACTTATTTACTGCTTAATGATAAAGAATTTTCAGACAAAAGAAGCGGTGCCTTTCTTTTACAGAATTTCCATGACTTTGAAAGAAAAGTCGAAGATTTTCTGAAGAAAAAACAAATGATCTTTTAATAAAATTCTATATTTGCATTCATGAAGCACTTAAACAACATATTGCGTCTTCCTTTTTTCAGCAATTATTATTACCCGGATAACCGTTCGGGAAGACTTCTATAACCATATTCAGCAGAAATTTAATCTAAAAATATCATAGAACCCGGACAGTTTTGTTCGGGTTTTTTCATGCTTAAAAATTAAAAAAATGATCAGAAAATTAAAAGAAAATGTAGAAATTATTCTTCCTGAAAACGGACTGGAAGAAAAAATTCAGCAAGCCGAAAAAGAAAACAGAAAATTAATCATCAAACTGGGTTTTGATCCCACTGCTCCGGATCTGCATCTTGGACATGCAGTTGTTTTGAAAAAACTGAAACAATTTCAGGATCTGGGACATCAAATTGTAATCATTGTCGGAAGTTTTACCGCAAGAATCGGCGATCCTACAGGAAAAAACAAGGCGAGAAAACCTTTAACCGCTGAAGAAGTTCATCATAATGCGGAAACGTACATCAGTCAGCTCTCAAAAGTTATTGATATGGAAAAAACAAAAATTGTCTTTAATTCGGAATGGCTGGATGCGCTGAATTTTTCGGAAGTGATCCAACTGATGTCGAAAGTGACGGTTGCCCAACTGATGCACAGAAATGATTTCAATAAAAGGTTTTCAGAAAATACACCTATTTCAATGCATGAACTGGTGTACCCTATTTTGCAGGGTTTTGATTCTGTACAAATTGAATGTGACATTGAAATGGGCGGAACCGACCAGCTTTTCAACTGTACGATGGGACGACAATTACAGGAAAGTCACGGAAAATCTCCGCAGATTGTGATGTGTATGCCTTTGCTGAAAGGTTTGGACGGAAAAGAAAAAATGAGCAAATCCCTGAATAACATCATCGGATTAACCGACGAGCCGAATGAAATGTTCGGGAAAACGATGTCGATTCCAGATTCTTTAATTGATGAATTTATTGAGCTTACCACTGATTTTTCTCCAGAAGAGAAGAAAAGTTTAAAGCAAAATATCGTAAACGGTGAAAATCCAATGAATATTAAAAAGCTGATCGCAAAAAATATCATCACACAATATCATAACGCAGAATCGGCTGAAAACGCCGAGTTATTTTTCATGAACCAGTTTCAGAATAAGAATTTTGAAGAAAAAGTTTTTGAACCTGTCTTCATGGATTCGCTTCATCATATTCAGTATAAAATGACTTTAACAGAACTATGTCATCAACTGAAAAGTAACGAAAGCAAATCTTTCATCCGAAGACTGATTGAAAACGGTGGAATTCAGATCAACAATATAAAAATAACTGATCCGAATGAAGAAATTAAATTAGAGAAAGGAATAAAAATTAAGATCGGAAAAAGAAGTTTTTTTGAACTTTTGTAGATATTTAATTTCCGAAGGCAATTTTCTATATATTCGTTTCTTTAAAATTTAAAATACAATTGCATGAGTTATATTATGGTCGATATAGAATCAGACGGACCGATTCCGGGCGATTTTTCAATGATCTGTTTTGGAGCCGTTTTAGTGGATGAAAATCTGGAAACCATCTTTTACGGAAAACTGAAACCTATTTCAGAGAAATTCAATCCGGATGCATTGGCAGTTTCCGGTTTCACGCGGGAAGAAACAATGGATTTTGATGATCCCGAAGAAGTGATGCTGAAATTTGAAGAATGGATTAAAGAAAATTCTAAAGGAAGACCTGTTTTCATTAGTGATAACAACGGCTTCGACTGGATGTTTATCTGTTGGTATTTTCATCATTTCATCGGGAGAAATCCATTCGGTTTTTCCTCCAGAAGACTTGCGGATCTGTATTGCGGACTGGAAAAAGACACTTTTGCCCAGTGGAAACATTTACGAAAAACAGAACACACCCATCATCCGGTTGATGATGCACGAGGAAATGCAGAAGTTTTGCTGTATATGAAAAAGGAAATGGGACTGAAAATCGGATTGAAATAAAAAAGTATGCATTTCCAGCATACTTTTTTACTTATAGGTGTAAGGAACAAGAACCTCAATAAAATTATCCGTCTGGTGCGGTTCTCCGATGGCGCGAAATTTCCAGTCGCCGTTGTGGCGGTAAACTTCTGCAAAAACCATAGAACACATTCCGTTCATACCTGCATCGCCGGAAAGACTGAATTTTGTAATTTCTCTTCCTCTTGCATCTACCGCGCGGATAAATGCATTTTCTATCATTCCGAAATGCTGCCTGTTAAACAATCCCTGATAAATTGAAACCACGAAAACGATTTTCTGATAACGTTCATCCAACTGATCCAGCAATACGATAATCTGTTCGTCGTCACCATCTCCGGCTCCGGTTCTGTTATCTCCGGTGAGCCATATTTTTCCGCTCGGATGCCGCATCGCATTAAAGTAGATAACATCACTTTTATACAAAGCAATCTCTCTCCCGTTTCTTCCGGGAACCGTCATTCCGAGATCCGCCACTTTTCCGTTTTTATCCAGAAGAAAAGCGATGGCATCAAGATCATATTCCGGACCGTCGCTGATCCCGAACAGACGGTTGAAAAAATTTCCGGATCTTCGAACATCCCAACCCAGACCTATGGTTACAGAGGAAAGATCATACGCATCTTCTCCATGTTCATTTTTGCGGAGGTTAATCGTCTGACCTTTTTGTAAGTTGATTGCCATATCTATTTAATGATTTGTCCTTTGTAATATTTTTCAAGGAAAAAGCCCAGATCTGCTCTGTAGCCGATTCCTGAAGCTTCAAACTTCCAGCTTCCGCCACGTTTGTATAGTCTTCCGAATTCTATTCCTGTTTCGATGGAGAAGTCTTCGTCCAGTTCATATTTGGCAATTTCCATATTCGTGTTATTGTCAACAATTCTGATGTAGGAATTTCTCACCTGCCCGAAATTCTGCTTTCTCCTTTCAAAATCTTCGATGGTAACGACAAAAAGAATTTCCTGCACTCTTTCATCTACTTTTTCAAGATCAATAATGATGGATTCATCATCATCTCCGTCGCTGTTTTTTCCGCTCGGATCATCACCTGTGTGCGTGAGTGCGCCATCGGGCGAACTCAGGTTATTATAAAAAACAAAATATTCTTCACTCACCAGTTTTCGTTCCGCATCGATCATAATTGCGGAGGCATCAAGGTCAAAATCATATCCCATTCCTTCATTCGGATCCCATCCAAGACCGATGGTCATTTTTGTAAATCCAAGATCAATTCTTTGCCCTTTCTGTAAATTAATTGCCATAATAATGCTATGTGTTTTATGTATTGTTTATCGAAGTTATGGCGGTTTTAGGAAATTTCCAAAATATTTTGTGACAAAAAATTATGTAAATTGCAAAACATAAAATTTTGAAATTCAGCAAAATGAAAAGCAAAAAAATCCGATCACCAAGACCGGATTTTATATTTTCAAAAGATTTAATTAAAAGATAAATTATTCTGCAAATTCTTTTTCTGCAACAATTTTATTTCTAGCTTTTGCCAGCATCGGAATTGAGATTAATCCCATGACCAACATGATGCAGATCTGCAAAGGCAGTGAAATGAAAGAATACGTTAATCCGATTTCTCCTCCAAGCTCACCGCTTTTCCCCATGGATATAAATAAAGCCATAAAACCGTACTTCATTGCAAGATTAAAAGCTCCGATTCCTCCACTTGCGGGGATAATCATCCCAAATGTTCCTACAACAAGAATTAAAAATCCGTCATCAAAAGTAAAGTCTGAAGTTTCCGGCAACGCAAAACAGACCAAATAGGCGGCAAAATAATAGGAAACCCAGATTCCTAAAGTATAAAGAATGAATTTTCCTTTTTGCTTTAATTTGAATACAGATGTTAAACCGTCGAGTATTCCGTCTATAAATTTGATAATCTTATCTAAAACAGGAACACTGGCGAGTCTTTTTTTGAACATAAAAAATAAAACCGCACCGAGCAATAAAACTCCTATGATGAAAAAGATTTTATTCGGATTGAAATCGGCTCCCGAACTTTCATAAACCGATGAAATAACATCTCCTTTAAAGATCAAAGTCAACCCTAAAAAGCAAAGCATACACATTAAGTCCACTACTCTTTCCAGAATAATGGTTCCGAAAGACTGGTCTACCGGAATTCTGTCCACTCCGTACAAAGCAGTTGCTCTTGCGACTTCCCCACTTCTTGGGATGGTAAGATTCATAAGATATCCAAAAGAAATCGACCATAGAGAATTGGAGTTTGAAATTTGGTGTCCCATTGGTTCCAGCATCAGATTCCAGCGGATTGCTCTGAACCAGTATGCTGCAATTCCAAAACAGGCAGCAAATAAAACCCACCAGTAATTTGCTTTTGCTAAAGATTTTTGGATCACTTTAAAATCTAAACCTTTTAGGGCAAACCATAAAAAAAAGCCTGCAAAAGCAAGCGAGATCACTATTGTAAGAATGGATTTCAGAGGATTTTTTGATTTTTTCTCCATCCGGTTACGTCAAAAGGTTTGTTTTTTCGTCCGGGAAAACAATTTTTGGCTGGAAAGTCTGTGCTTCTTCCGGAGTCATCTGTGCATAAGCAATGATAATAATGATATCATCTCTCTGTACTTTTCTCGCTGCAGGACCGTTAAGACAAACTTCTCCCGATTTTCTTTTTCCTTTGATCACGTAAGTGTCGAAACGCTCTCCGTTATTCACATTTACAATATAAACCCTTTCTCCTACTACCAAACCAGCCGCTTCAATAAGGTCTTCATCTATTGTAATACTTCCAATATAATTAAGGTCAGAAGCCGTAACTCTCACCCTGTGAATCTTAGACTTAAAAACTTCTATTAACATGGTGCAAATTTATTAATAATAATTTACAAAACCGCCTTTTATAATGAATTTAAAACTCACAGAATGCCAGTACTTTAATTTAATTAAACATAATTTTTAAAGATTTTATTTACAGAATTTACAAACATATCCTAAAAACGATCAATACTTATTACAAAATTCAGGATTTAATAAATGTAAAAAATAATATTACATTTTTAATAAAGTCAATATACATAAGCATTTGGCATGATTTTAGTAACGTGTAACGTAGATTTTTCGTAAAAAGCTGAATTATCATATTTTAACTATTTTCACGTAAAATCAAAAAATTTATTTATTTTTTTGCAAAAAAATTGCACATATAGAAAATAGTATTATATTTGCTATTAATACGAACTAACTTTAATATTAAAAATTATGAACAAGTCTGAATTAATCGACGCAATCGCAAAAGATGCCGGCATCACTAAAGTTGCAGCTAAAGCTGCTTTAGAATCATTTATTTCTAATGTAATGACTACGCTAAAGAAAAAAGACGGAAAAGTTTCTTTAGTAGGGTTTGGAACTTTCTCTGTAGCTGAAAGAGCAGCAAGACAGGGGATTAATCCTGCAACTAAAAAGCCAATTAACATCGAAGCTAAAACTGTTGCTAAATTCAAAGCGGGTGCAGATCTTTCTGCTGCTGTTGCTTCAGCAAACGCTCCTGCTCCAAGTAAAAAGAAAAAATAATCTTTGAAAGATTAAAGAAAAAATAAAACCTCATCTTACGATGAGGTTTTCTTATTGATATATCAGCTATTTAGGGAGCTAATCTTGCTATTTTCCAATCAATTCCATCTACTAATTTATATACAATCCTATCGTGAAGACGATTCGGTCTTCCCTGCCAGAATTCTATTTCGTAAGGTTTTGCAATATAACCGCCCCAGTTTTCAGGTCTTGGAACTTCTGCATTTTCATACTTTTCTTCAAGCTCTTTAAGCTTTTTTTCTAAAAATTCACGGTTCGGAATTTCGTGACTTTGCGGAGAAACCACTGCGCCTAACTGACTTCCTTTCGGTCTGGAATGAAAATATCCGTCACTCAGGTTTTCTGCGATGCGTTCCAGATCTGCTTTAATAATGATTTGCTTTTCAAGACTCGGCCAAAAGAAATGAAGACAGGCTTTATGGGTCTTTTCTATGGATTTTCCTTTTCTGCTGTCATAATTCGTATAAAAAATAAATCCTTCATGTGTATACGCTTTTAACAACACCATTCTTGTACGCGGACAGCCATCTTCTTCTACCGTGGAAATAGCCATTGCATTGGCTTCCGAGATGTTAGGATTTTCGCTGGCTTCCAGAAACCAGTCGCGAAACTGTTCGATAGGATTTTGTTTTATCTCACTTTCAATAAGTTGGGATTTCTCGTACACTTTTCTTTTGTCGTGCAGGTTTTCCATAAATATTTTTTATTAAATTTGAGTATGAATTACTCTTACAAAGGTAAAATATTAATTTCCACACCCGACATTTCCGGCGATATTTTTTCCAGATCTGTTGTTTTGATTATTGAACATAATGAGAACGGTGCATTTGGTTTAATATTAAATAAGAAAAACAGCCAGATGAGCAGTAAATTCAAAGATTTTTTTGATTTTAAGATTGAAGTTTATGATGGCGGTCCTGTAGAAAACGACAAAGTTTTCTTTATTGTAAAAGGAAAAAAAGTAACCGAAATTTATACAGAAATCACCCCCGAATTTTATCTTACGGAAGACATTGAAAACATCATCAGTGCTGTTCTGAACGGTGAACTGGACATCAATAACGTGAAAATATTTTCCGGCTATTCCGGATGGACAGCTTTGCAGCTTGATGGGGAAATCCAGAGAAAACTCTGGACGGTAGTAGATGTTTATAACCTTGATTATACTTTGCCCAATGATCAGACACTCTGGAAATCGATCATGCAGAATCTGGGTGGAGAATATCTTTTATGGGCAAATTCTCCTGAAGATATTTCCCTGAATTAGAAACATCCCATTATTAACATTCCGTTAATATTTAACAAACTTTAAGAAAGTGTTAACCAATTTTAAGCAAAGAATTTACGTTATTTGTTTAACTAAAATCTTTACGATATGAAAGGAACAAAACTATTTATTCTCTCCGTTTTTTCCACTGCATTTCTATCTTTCACTCCAATTCATAAAAAAGTCATCATTATTGACGCAGGACATGGCGGAGAAGACATGGGAGCGAACAGAAACGGAATTTATGAAAAGAATATTGTTCTGAACATCGGAAAAGAGATTCAAAAATTCAATGATATTCAGGATCAATACGAGGTTATTTTAACGAGAAGTAATGATACCTACAGCCAGCTATCAGACAGAACAGCTCTTATCAATACGCTGAATCCTGAAATGGTTATTTCACTTCACGTGAACAGCAGTCCGAAGCCTGAATCTACTGAACAGGGAGCCGAACTCTACACGCAGAATACCGACGGTTCAAAAAAGCTTGCTGACCGAATTTCAAAGAAATTCAACACGTTAAAAATTGAAGAGAAAAATCTTCATATTTTAAGAGAATCTAAGGCTCCGACCGTTTTAATGGAACTCGGATATATCAATAATACAAAAGACAGAGAATATTTGACCAGCGAGAAAGGTCAGAAAGAAATTGCTCAGAAATTTTCTGAAATTTTCAGAGAATACTAAATAAAGATACAAATTCTGATTCATTCAGAATAAAACCCGGTAAAGGACTTTCGGAACTTTGTTGTTTACCGGGTTTGTCAATTTTCATATTAAAAACTTTCTTTCCAGCTTTTAATCAGTTCAGAAAACTTGTGATTTCCGAAAGTTTTATTTCTTATTTTCCCCACAGAAAATATCCCTTTTTCATCTGAAATCAGTAAAATTTCTTCTGCTTTCTGAGATTCAAAAGCAATGATCTCATGTTCCTGTATATCTGCAAGATTGTTTTTATGCAAGAAGGTTACAAAATTCTCCATGAGCGGCGAAATGTAAGCTCCTTCCGTCTGTTTTGGAATTTTGATCACGTCGCCTTCCAAAAACAGAAGATTGCCGAAAGTTGTACGCGCGATCCTTTTATTCGGGTTTAAAAGGATAACATCATCAAGATCATTTTCCTGCGCATAAATCTCTCCGTAAATATTTTCCGGATTGTGGACTCTGATGCTGCTTAAAAGGTTGTTATTAACGTTTATTTCCTTAATTAAATCAAGCTCAAGATGTCTTTCCTGTAATGCTAAGACATCTTCGGTCTCTGTAATTTCATAAAAATAAGAAACTGAGGATTTGGAAAGAGTTAATCCGTCTGAATTTCTGAAAACCTGAAAATTAATAATGGCATTCTGAATGTTTTCTCCTTCAATAATTTCTTTCTGAAATAATGACTGAAAAAATTCCAGAGTGTAGGTTAACGGAATATTCAGTCTCATTTTTCTCATGGAAGCCATCAGGAAGAAATAGCATTCTTCATCCATGATTAATTTTCCGTTTCTGATGAAAAAAGAAACTTTAACGGCATCCCCCGAAAGAAAGGCTCTGTTTTTTACATTAATTTCGTCTGATGTAAAATATTGATTTTCCACTGTAATCTGATTTATTTACAAAAAAAATAATGAACGATAAATCGTTCATCAGTTTTATAATTCAGCTTGCCTACGTTTAGGCTGCTCCTAATTTAATTCTAAGATTTTCGATAAGATTTTCCCAGTACATTGCGTTTTCTTCCTCATCTCCTTCTTCACAGAAATCTGTAATATTAAGAGACAGGTCTTCTGTAATGTCGTCTATTGCGATCGTCATTTCAAAGAAGTTCTTGGTTCCTTCGTCTTCTTCCCATCGGAAACGTACGAAACCTTCAGGCTTATATCTTATTAAAGTAGCCTTCTCAGAAGGACCTCCACCCCAGCTGAAAAAGAAGTCATCCCCTTTCTCTGTCACATCATCTGCAAACCATTCAGACAATCCTTCCGCTGTTGCCAGATATTCATATAAAATCTCTGATAAACAATGCATTGGGAATTCGTAATGGACTTTATGTTTCGCCATATAATCTTTGTTTTAATCGTTCCGCAATATATAAATTAATTTTTTTATTACACAAAAATGTATTTATTTTTTTGCATAATCTTCATGATATTTGTCAGAGATTCTTAAATACGTGTTTAATTATTATTTTACCATAATCTTTTTGTTTTGTGGTATCAAAAAAAAGCTCTGAAAAAGAGCTTTTTTATTGGTTTTCATTTAATACGTCAAGGATAATTTTACATCCTTCTTCTATTTCTTCCTTTGAAATCGTAAGGGGTGGAGAGATTCTCAGATATTCATTTCTGTAAAGCTGCCAAAATACAATCAGTCCTTTTTCCATGCATCTTTTGGCAACGTCTAAAGTATATTCCGGTGATCCGAGATTTACAGCCAACATAAGCCCTTTTCCGTTAATATTTTTTATTTTGGGATGAACCAGAAGGTTTCTGTATAGTTTTTCTTTTTCTTCTACTTCATTCATCAGACCGCTTTCCAGAACTTCTTTCAAAGTTGCATAACTGGAAGCTGCGATAAGCGGATTTCCTCCAAAGGTCGTAATATGACCTAATTTCGGAGAATGAGACAGTGTTTCCATAATTTTGCGCGAACTCATAAAAGCACCAACAGGAACTCCTCCTCCCATTCCTTTTCCCATGACAAGAATATCCGGAACGATGCCGAAATGTTCAAAAGAGAAGAGTTTTCCGGTTCTCCCAAATCCCGGCTGAATTTCATCTAAAATTAATAATGCGCCGACTTCTTCACATCTCTTTTTTAATTTAATTAAATAATCGTCATTAGGAACTAAAAATCCTGCCGCTCCCTGAATGGTTTCTAAAATTACACAAGCTGTTTTCTCGGTAATTTTATCAAAATCTTTTTCATTGTTAAATTCAATGAAGGAAACCATTGGCAATAACGGACGAAATTCTCTCTTATGAAATTCGTTTCCTGATACACTTAGCGCACCGTGTGTATTTCCGTGGTAAGAGTTTTTAAAAGAAACAATCTCTTCTCTTCCGGTATATCTTTTTGCCAGTTTCAGACTTCCGTCTATGGCTTCTGCGCCGCTGTTTACGAGATAAGTAATTTCTAACGGATCAGGAGTAGCTTCCGCCAATAATTTACATAAAGCGATCGGTTTTTCCTGGGCATATTCTCCATAAACCATGACGTGAAGGTATTTTTCTGCCTGCTCTTTTATTGCATCTACCAATTTTGGATGAGAATGTCCTAAAGTATTGGCAGAAACTCCTGCTACAAAATCCAGATATCTTCTTCCGTCTTTACCATAAATATAACTTCCTTCCGCCTTCTCTACTTCAAAACCTGCGGCAAACTTTGTCGTCTGAGCCTGATATATAAAAAAATCCTTTTGCATTTCCATTTTCCGAAATTTTAGCAAAACTATAAAAGATTCGGCAAACTCCGAAATGAAACGGACAGAATAAAAAAATTGCCCGCAGAAAACTGCGGGCAATACCACCAAATCACAAAATATTAATATAGTTTCATATATTCTTAGGTAAATATATAGAAAAAAATGAATTGAAATACACATTCTTTAAAAAATATTTACATTTAATACCAACATAATAACTCAATTCAACATACAATGACAATTCATCAATTAACAAACTGAATAGCAGTAAGGTTTTCCGCTTCACAGATTTTTGAATAAAACACACCTGAAAATTCAAAAAAAATTTAAAAAATTATCGGGGATCCATTATTTTCAGGGCTATTTTGTAAAAATAAATCACCATCTCCTATTTAGAAAATGGTGAATATTTTATAATTAAAAAAAATTCTGTTAAAAAAATGCGAATTTATCGCCTTACACGTTTCGGCTTTTTTGCTTCTTCTTTGGCTTTTTCTTTTTCCACTGCTTCCTGTGCTTTATTATAAAGTGTATTGTCGGCTTCGTATTTTACTTCTTCATAATTAGGAGTATCCACAAGAATATCCTGCCATTTCAGAATCCTGTCTTTTGTATTCCAGTTAAAATCCGGAAATTTCCGCCTTTCGGGTTCTATCATACTCATAGGATAGGTATCTGATGCCGCTCCGATATTACAGGCAACAACATACAACATCTTTTCCTCAAAAACAGCATCAATAATACCGCAGGAAGTAAGAGAAATCCCGATTCTTTCCTTTTCCTTCGTCTGCTCGTTTTCATCATCGGAGTAGGTAATTGCCTGAGCATTTCCGATTACTTTTGCTTCTTTGATATTGTTATCTTCTCCGTAATAAACCGTCATGAGTTTACCTTTCACCTGATTGAATTCGTCTTTCATATTCAGAGAATCTACTTTGCTGATGGCAAAAGCATTTCCGAGAACTTTCAGAGAATCTATGTTTTCTTTTTGGGTATTGAAATAGGCTTCAACTTTATCTCCGGTTACCTGTTTTCCGTTGCTCCATAAAATCGGATTGGTATACATATGAAGAACTCCGTCTGTTTCATTAAAAGCAATAGAATCTGCTCTTCCCTGCGCATTGGATTTGTAGAATCGGCCTTTTCTGTATGCTCTAAGAAAACTTTTCTTCACCTTGATATCTTCAGGATCCGGTTTTTGAAAAGAAATAATTTTTTCTGCCGCAAAATACATCGAATCTTTTTCCAAAGCTTTTACTGCATACGGATTTTTGGTCATCATGGCAGAATCTTTCTTTTCGTAAATTTCTCCGTAACCGCCTTTTATGAATCTTCTTTCGTTCGGATCATCCAGCGTTACATTTCCTGTCGCTTTTCCGAATCCGGATAACTGGTTATAGTACATTTCGTCTCCGGTAAGGATTTTATCATTGTAATACACTCTGGAGTTTTTGTATAAAAAAGCTTCTTTCGTATTTGTATTGTAATTTCCTTTATCGGTAACGATTCTGTTTTTAGGATTTTTCTTGTTGACAATTGTCGTCGGTCCGTTGATGTTTACGATGTTTGTATTCTGGTTCTGAACTACATTATCTCCTTCCAGAATGTACTGAGCATCTTCTATTTTCACTCTTCCGGAAAGGTCGATCGTTCTGGTTGTCAGAAAATAGGTTGCTGTTTTGGAATACGTTGTACTTTTTCCGTCGTTAATTGTTCCTCCGGTGTTGTAATACGCCTGATTGGAAAGTCTGTCGTAATACATGGTTTCCGTTTTTATCACCGTTCCTTTCGGATCGGTAAGAACTACATTTTTTCGGGCAATTCCTTTTTGTGTATTTCCGTCGTACTCCATTTCATCGGCTGTAATTACCGAACCATCAGCGTTTTGCAGTTTTACGTTTCCGATAGCTTTGATGAAATTCTGTTCTTCATATACAATTACTAGATCTGCATTCAGCAAAGAACCCTGATGCGAAAACTGTACATTACCCACGAAATAATTATTCCCGTCGTATTTATCATCCTTTCTTAATTCATCGGAATGGATGTGCTTCACCTTTTCAGCAGGCGGAGCATTCTTTTGAGGAGTCGTATTGGTAAAATAAGGATCTTTTTGCAGAGGTTTCGGCTGGTTCTGTGCAAATAAAAGCGTTGAAACAGAGACTAGAACTAAAGCAAATAGTCTCATGAATTGATTAATCATTCTTTGTGCCATAAAAATACAGCGAATGGGAATCAATTTTTACGCCAAATGCCTGTTCAATTGCTTCTTTAATTCCTTGAATTCTCGGATCGCAAAACTCGATGATCTCTTCAATCTCCTTATCTGAATCTTTTTTGTACACGACTAAATGATCGTGCTGTTTATCAAAATAAGATTTTTCGTAAGAGGAAGAAGTGAGTGTTTTTTCTCCGAACTGATGCTTACGGATAAGTCCTGCATCAAGGAAAATTTCAATTGTATTGTAGATTGTAGCTTTGGAAACATGGTATTTTTTCTGCAACATTAAAAGGTACAGATCATCCACATTGAAGTGATGATCCATACCGTATATTTCTTCTAATATCGTATATCGTTCAGGTGTGTTTCTGAAACCTTTTTCCAATAAATAGTTTCTTAAAACATCCTTTATCAGTGCAATATTTTTTTCTTTTTGTATCGTATCCATCAAAAAATTTATCTACAAATTTATTGATTTTTATTTAAATACAAATTGTCCTGCTGTGTTAAAGAATTTAACCTTTGTGGCGGATAAATTCGCACTGCTCGATTTTGGATTTTCCAACGCAGTCTTCAGTCATAGGCGCAGATTCTACCACAACGTTGTGGGAAGTGATTCCCCATGCTTTAAAGTCGTCGCTTCCGATATATTTCACGAAATTGTAGATATTAAGAATGATTTTCTCTTTAACCGTAAGAAGTATATCGTTAATATAGGTATTGTCTATAATCACGTATTTCAGATCCGGCGGAATATTATGCGCTCTTAATGACGGATGGCTGCTTCTTGAAGGAATTGTTCCGTCTGCCATTAAATCTCTGAGAACCATATCGAAATAATCGTTAATTCTTCGGTCTATCTTAAATCCTAACATAAAGTTGATCTTATAAATCGTTCCCGGAAGAACTTCGTCTACCGCATATTTGAAAGTATACGGATCTTCCTGATTGGTAATGCTTAGAATAAAATAATGATCGGCTCTTTTCGGCTGCTTTTTGATGATTGAATAAATAATCTTCGACTCGATCTCATCATTTCTTTTTGCACGGCTTAAGTACGCTAAGTTAGTCGCATATTTAGGAATCGTTTCATCCAGCTTCATGTCTTTAATGATAGGAATATAGGTCTCAAGCTTAATAAATTTGATGAATTTTGTTTTAATAGATCTTCCGTTGTACCATGCATACATACAAACTCCGATAGATCCAGCCAATACGACTGTAATCCATCCTCCTTCCATGAATTTTATTACGTTTGCACTGAAGAAACCTAATTCGATTGCCATATAAACAAACGCAAAAACAAGGATTAAAACTTTGTTTACTCTTTGTTTCAACAGCCAGTATACCAAAAGTACGGTGGTCATCAACATGGTTACGGTAATGGATAAACCGTAAGCCGCTTCCATTTTTCCTGATTCTTTGAAGTGAAGAACCACCACAATACAGAACAGTAAAAGCCCCCAGTTAATTCTTGGGATGTACATTTGTCCTTTAACCCCGGAAGGATAATCAATTTTCTGGTTAGGCCATAAATTTAAGGACATTGCCTCTGAGAAAATGGTAAATGATCCTGTTATCAAAGCCTGACTGGCAATAATTGCAGCCGCTGTAGCCAAAATAACGCCCGGAACCACCATCCATTCTTCCATGATACCGAAGAAAGGGTTTACTACCGAAAAGCCGGGTTTACCGTAATTGGTTAAAAGCCACGCTCCCTGTCCTAAATAATTTAAGATCAGCATTACTTTTACAAATCCCCAGCTTACACGAATATTTTTGGCACCGCAGTGTCCTAAGTCGGAATAAAGCGCTTCCGCTCCTGTGGTACAAAGGAAAACCGCTCCTAAAATTACAATTGCGCTCGGAGAGTTGGCAATAAGCTTATACGCATAGTAAGGATTGAAAGATCTTAAAATTTCAAGATTTTCGCTTAAATGAGACAATCCTAAACCTCCCAAAACCAGGAACCAGATCACCATTACCGGTCCGAAGAACTTCCCGATAAAGCTCGTACCAAACTGCTGAACTACGAAAATAACAATCAGAATCGCGATCGTGATAGGAACAACCGGAGTATCCGGATTATAAATTTCAAGACCTTCGATCGCAGACATTACCGTAAGCGAAGGTGTGATTACTCCGTCTGCAATAAGCGCAGCCGCTCCTACAATAGCAATAAGATACAGCCAGCCTTTTTTAAGATTTTTTACGAGAGAGAAAAGTGCCAAAATTCCTCCTTCTCCTTTGTTGTCTGCTCTAAGAGCAATGATTACATATTTTATTGTTGTCTGAAGAGTAAGCGTCCAGATAATACAGGACAACGCCCCTTCGATGTACTCATTGAAAGGCATCGTACTTCCTTCCCCTCTAGCGTTAACAATCGCTTTCATTACATAAAGCGGTGAAGTACCGATATCTCCGAAAACAATTCCGAGAGACACTAAAATTCCAATGAAAGAAAGCTTTTTGATGTCAAAATGATGACCGCCTTCTGTAACTTCTGCCATACCAGCTAATTTAATTTTTAAACGCGCAAATTTAAGCCAAATTTACATCCCCATGAATTTTTCTTCATGAATATAATAAATGAAAAAACTTCCTTTCGGAAGTTTTTTTCTATAATCGTCTTATTACTTAACGTACATTGCTTTTTTGATCTCTTCTTTCACTTTTTCAAGTTTCGGGAACCACTCTGCAAATAAAGCTGCGGAGTAAGGAGCAGGAGCATCTGGAGTTGTAATTCTCTTAATTGGAGCATCCAGATAATCGAATGCTTTCTGCTGAACCATGTAAGTAATTTCAGATGCAACTGAACCAAATGGCCACGCTTCTTCTAAAACAACCAGTCTGTTTGTCTTTTTAACGGACGCCAAAACAGTATCGTAATCCAAAGGACGAACGGTTCTAAGATCAATAACTTCTACAGAAATATCTTCTTTAGCCAAATCTTCAGCAGCCTGAATAGCCAGCTTCATGATTTTTCCGAAAGAAACCAGCGTTACATCAGAACCTTCTCTTTTGATGTCTGCTTTTCCGATTGGTAAATAGTATTCTTCTTCAGGAATTTCCATTTTGTCTCCGTACATCTGCTCAGATTCCATGAAAATTACCGGGTCATTATCCTGAATAGCTGTTTTCAATAATCCTTTCGCATCGTAAGGGTTTGAAGGAACTACTACTTTTAATCCCGGACAGTTGGCATACCAGCTTTCGAAAGCCTGAGAGTGTGTTGCTCCCAACTGACCTGCAGAAGCTGTAGGACCACGGAAAACGATCGGGCAGTTCCACTGTCCTCCACTCATCTGGCGGATTTTTGCAGCGTTATTGATAATCTGATCAATCCCCACCAAAGAGAAATTGAAGGTCATAAATTCTACAATCGGTCTGTTACCATTCATTGCAGCTCCCACAGAAATCCCTGCGAAACCAAGCTCAGCAATTGGTGTATCGATTACTCTTTTAGCACCAAATTCATCCAGCATTCCTTTTGAAGCCTTATATGCACCATTATATTCTGCAACTTCCTCCCCCATTAAATAGATGGATTCGTCTTTACGCATTTCCTCGCTCATTGCCTGTGCAATTACCTCACGAAAAGTATATTCTGCCATATTTATTTGAAAAATTTAGAGTACAAAAGTAGTGTTTTTTTATTATTTACATAACAAAAACGACATTTCATTTAATGAAATGCCGCTTATTAATTTTTATTTGATCCCGATTAATTAGCTTTCTGCCAAGTCTGTGATCTTCCGATGAAAGATAAACCAACATATCCTCTTACATTCAGGTTATCACCGCTTCTTGTAATCGTACATTTGTAGGTTTTTCCTGTTTTAGGATCGGTAATGGTTCCTCCTGTAAATTCATCACCGTCTTTTTTAAGCCCTCTGATGATTTCCATTCCCAGAATAGGCTTGTTTTTTCTGTCGTCTTTACAAGCTGTACAGTTTGGATTAGCCGGCTTTATTAATAATTGTGAGATTTTGCCAAAGTACTGGTCTCCTTTTTTATAGATCTCAACAATAGATTTAGCCTGTTTTGTTTCATCGTCTATGGTTTTCCATTTCCCTTCAATCTGTGCAAAAGACATTACTCCGAATAATGAAAGCGCGAAGGTTAACAATAATTTTCTCATATTTCTTATAGTTTTAATTTCAATAAAATAATTTCGTTGTCTATTATTGCTAAAAATATAAATTTATTTTAAAACAACAAAAAAATTTATTATCCTACACATAGATTACAAGAGATATACCAAAAACTCTTCTGAAACAGTAATAAATTAATAGGTTTATAAATTAAAATCCCATTCAATTCATCCTGAATATCAAATGGTTATATTTTAGTTCATTTTTCTGTTTATCACCCGATCCATATAATCCTGATACCACGCTTTTGCGATTTGTTTTCCTTTTTGCGCTTCCGGATCAGATCTCAACTGCTCCATGAGATTTTTTTCCAATCCTAAATCAGACTTATCAAAGATCCCCACAATCTCTTTTCCATCAAAACGGTAGATGTAATTTCCGATGATAAACTGCTCCACTGTTCCGTCTGAATTGGCAATAATCGGCGAATACTGTCTGTCACTCACAAGACTTCTCCCCCAACTTCTGATTTTTTTATGGTAACCGATTAAATCTGCAAGCGTAGGATAAATATCAATCTGCTGTGCCAGTTCAGGATTTACACCTTTTAAATTGTACGCAGGATTTGGTGAATAAAAGATTAAAGGCACTGCGAAACGATTCATTGTTTTATCGTATTCGGGATAATAAATTTCGTTGGTATGATCTCCCGTAAAAACAAAGATGGTATTATTGAACCAGGGCTGTTTTTTAGCCGTTTCAAAATACTTTCTGATCGCATAATCCGTATATTGAATTGGTTCATGCATCTGAATTTTTCCTTTTTTAAATTTTCCGTTGTATTTCTCAGGGATTTTAAACGGATGATGTGAAGATGCCGTGAATACGGTTGCCATGAAAGGCTGTTTTTTTCCTGCATTTTTCGCAAAATACTGTAAAAAAGGTTCATCCCAGATTGCCCATATTCCGTCGAAATCTTTATCGTTATTGTATTCTGTCTTTCCAAAATAGTGTTTGAAGCCTAAGATGTTTCCAAAGCCCAAAAATCCCATGGAACCATTCGGAGCGCCGTGATAGAAAGAAGTATCGTATCCCATTTCGTTGCAGACAGAAACAATGGACTGGATTTTCTGATTGGAATAGGGCGAACTTGTAAAAGCGTCCGTTAAACTCGGAATTCCGGCAAGAACGGAACTCATCCCGTGAATCGACTGTCTTCCGTTGGCAAAAGTGTTCGGAAAAATAAGACTCTGTCCCGCCAAACTGTCGATAAACGGAGTGTAAGAAACGTAATCTTTGATGTCTTTATCTTTATTGAATGCTCCTGAATACTCTCTTCCGAAGGATTCTACAATAAAAATAACAATATTTGGTTTTTCTGCAACTTCTCTGTTATATTCTTTATAAGGATGGATATTCTGATCGATAAATTTTTCATCTACAAAATGAACTTCCTTAAAATTATTCGTATTTAAAGTTCGGAAAAAGGAAAACGTACTGTTCAAAACGACATTTCCCTGTGCCGGAATTTTTACGAAACGATTGGCGTCTACCAGATTGATCGGTCTTGTGCTGTGTTTAAAGTCTCCACGGATCCCGCCAACAGCCAAAACAGCCGTTATGCAAAGCGTTAACAAAGACCAAACAAAATACGGAACCAGTTTTTCTGGTTTGTTTTCCTGAATCTTTACTTTTTTATAAAGAAAAATCCAAAGGATCATTAAACCAACAAATCCGATCAAAACAAAAGGATTCTGAGCAACGGAAGTCGTAAAGACCTTAAAAATATTGCTTTCGTGCTGTGCAACCTGTAATGCCGCAGAAGTAAGCCTCATCTGCGAAAATCTGAAATACACCATATCTCCGAAATTCATTGCATAAGCAATTCCGTTGGTGATAAAATACAGCCAGAAAAGAAATGTCTGATAACTTTTTTTAGTATTGATGATGACCGGAATGATGCTCAGAAGAATAAAAAGGGCATTTACATATAAAATCGCCGTTGTATCGAACGCAATCCCATGAAAAGACAGACTGAAATAATCTGAAACAGAATCGATCTTTATTAAGTCTTTATTAAAGTACCAGAATAAAAATCTTGCGATCTGATAGAAAAAATAGGCTAAAAAAATTCTGTACAAAAGCACCAGAACTTCCTGTTTTCTAAATTCTTTAAACAATTTCATGCTGCAAATTTACATTAAATTCGAATTAATTTAATAATATCTCCCTGTAACGGCTTAGCAATCTTCTATAATTGATGCACCGTTTAATTAACGCTTTGTTACTTTAATTTATTAATTTTGTGCCTATGAATTTTATTAAAAATAATCTTGCCAACGCGATAACGTTAGGAAACCTGCTTTCCGGATGTATCGGCGCCATTCATCTAATTTCAGGAGATTATCAGACGACTGCGGTTTGCATCGTCCTTTCTCTGATTCTGGATTTCTTTGATGGTTTTACGGCAAGAGCTTTAAAGGCAAATTCCAATCTTGGAACCCAACTGGATTCTTTGGCAGATATGGTGAGCTTCGGACTGGTTCCGGGACTGACGATGTTTAAAATGCTTGAACCCTTTGGAACGGATCTTTTTGGGATGACCTTACCGTTTGAGATTCAATATTTCGGGTTGCTGATTACATTATTTTCATGTTTAAGACTTGCCATTTTTAATCTGGATGAAGATCAGAAATATTATTTTAAAGGATTGAATACGCCGAGTAATACGATTCTGATTTTTGGACTGTTTTACGCTTTCAAAGAAAATCAGAGCTTTGAATTTCTCCTGAATAATGAATTTGCGTTAATTATTTTAACCGTAATTTCTTCCTGGCTTTTGATCTCGCCGATAAAAATGATCGCGATGAAATTCAAATCGATGAAACTGCAGGATAATTATCCGAAAATAGCTTTACTTGTCGGTTCTGTTATTATTTTAGCTATCTTTAAAACTATCGGAATCCCGATGGTAATTCTTTATTATATTCTAATATCTATTATATTTCAAAAACAACTAAAATAAATTTATGTGTTGAATAATGGACGTTTAAATCCATTTTCAAATTACCACTTCTCGAATTTTCAAATTATAAAAATGAATTTAAAACTACATAAACCGCTTTGCATTTTTGATCTGGAAACTACAGGAACCAACATCGGGAAAGACCGTATTGTTGAAATCTGTATTTTAAAAGTAAATCCTGATGCTTCGAGAGAAAGCAAAACATGGAGGGTAAATCCTGAAATGCCGATCCCGAAAGAATGCAGCGAAATCCACGGTATTTATGATGAAGACGTAAAAGATGCGCCAACCTTTAAAGAAATTGCTCCGAAAGTAATGGAAATGATTACGGGTGCGGATCTGGGAGGTTTCAATTCCAACAGATTCGATGTTCCATTGTTAGCGGAAGAGCTGCTTCGTGCCGAGTTTGATTTTGATTTGAATAAATTCAAACTGGTTGATGCACAGACCATTTTCTTTAAAAAAGAACCCCGAAATTTAGGTGCTGCCTATCAGTTTTATTGCGGAAAAACACTGGAAAACGCCCATTCTGCGGAAGCCGATGTTATGGCAACTTTTGAAGTGCTTGATGCGCAGGTCGGAAAATATGATGATGTACCAAACGAAATCGCAGAATTAAGCAATTTTTCGTCTCAGAATAAATTCGCAGATCTTGCCGGAATGATTCATTTCAACGAAAACGGACAGGAAATTTTTGCTTTCGGAAAATATAAGGGACAAACGGTAAAGTCTGTTTTCCAGAAAGATCTGGGCTATTACGGATGGCTTCAAAACGCTGATTTTCCATTGTACACCAAAAAGGTTTTCACGAAAATCCAATTATCAAGTAAGTTTTAAATGATGAGTAAGCTGGTTAAAAAGATGCTTTAATGAGCGACTAATAATGGCTGTTCTATTCCTAAAGAAGTAATTTTGGAAGATAAAAACGGAACTCGAACAAATCAGATTAATACAGCAACTGGAAGAGGAAGACAAGCAAACCATTTTCCGGCTCGTGGAAAAAATGCTTACCAATAAAAAGTTTAAAGATTTTTTGCCAAAAACGCAGCTACGCTATAAAACACAAAACCCACCGCAAAGCGGTGGGTTCTTTATTGTTGCTCACGGATTACAAATCCGAGAGAATGGGTCTATCGGGTTTCTAACTTTCCATTAAGTATGGTATAATAAAAATATTTTCCCTTAATTCTTTTGATTATGTAATAATCATTACGTTGATATTGAATCATACTGTCATCCATTTTTTCTCCATTTAACTTATATTGAATATAAAGAAGCTCATTTTTAAATTTCCCTTCTTTTTCTTCATATACTTTCCTTTTCAAAGGTGTATCATAAGAATTCCTTTTTTCGTCATAATATGTAAATTCTATAACTTGCGTCTTATCGATTTGGAGTATACTAACCGTAGGGGAAGGAATATAAGTATCATATTTCTTCCAATTGAAGATAATAAAATCTGTACTTCTTTCTGGTAATGAAGCCAATAAAGCATTAGTGCCATCTATAAAATTGTCAAAGATTTTGGATTCATCTTTACAATCATTAAGCATCAAATTTACAGTCTCTTTAATCTCACCATTCTTTATAATCTTATCAATTTCAGACTCTTTAACACAATTTTCATATGCATTCTTCTTTTTATCTTCGAAAAAGTTTTTTATTTGTTGGTTTTGAGCATAACAAGACTGTAAACAGAATAGAGTTAGAAAACCTGTAAAATAGCTATTTCTTTTTTGTATGTTTAACATTGTCATAATAATTATATCTTCCTCTAAGTGTTTGATTTGGTGCACACATTAATAAAGAATTTATTGAACTTGCTCTATCTGCTGTTTCTGCTTCCTGTGTTCTCCAATTATACAAACTTCCATATGAATTATAATATAAACTGTTACCTACTGAATCAATTAGGACTGTTTTACCTTGTAATCCGTCTGGATTATTACTATTTTTTCCATAAGAAATTCTAAGGGATAATCCATTTTCAGCACGAATTCTATTTTCCCAATGAGAAGCAAAAATTTCTCCTCGACTCACCCCGAACCAACTTCCATTTAATAAATAAGTACTTTCGTCTCTTTTATGTCCTAGTTCATGTCCAAGACTTACAAAGAATGGAGAATTTACAAGACCATTAGTTGTAGGAGTTTTAGCGCTTGCCTTCGGATCTATTTTAATAGGGTCTGATAAGTTTATACCTGCATCTCCAGCATTTCCCTTATCATACACAATACTAGCATCATGTTTATCATTATCAAAATAAGAAACCAAATCTTTCCCTGCATCCCCGCCATTTTCCAAAGCTTGAAGCCCTGCTACAATACCTATAACATTATCAGATAATTTTACATTCTTATCTATTGCAACCCACTTTCCATCTACTTGATGCTGGGTTTGTCCGTTAGAATATCGATATTGATTATCCCCATCTGTAATACTAATCCACATTCCATCCGGATCAATAAATCTAATTGGATTATTAATAGCATAATTATACGGACTGTGTCTTCTATGTTTCTCCTCCAACGGATCTACGACTCCCCACAGTCCTATATCTGCCATATAAAACCTTGCACCATAATCATACATGCCCGTCTCCTGCAATTCTTTACCGTTGTACTTGTAATTTTTATACGAACTTGATCCAAAGAA
>NZ_JACLCU010000012.1:0-67487 GCF_014218905.1 Chryseobacterium sp. C3
GGGGTAAAAGACAGAACTTTCTTCCTATTTAGGTTGACTAAACTTTTTGTATAGCCCCCAACTTTTGAGCCTGATCCGTAGCCTTTCATATCTAACATAAATTTTTACAGTAAGAATTAAAGAAAATCTGAATTTAAATTTGATATAAAATAAAAAAGTACACTTTTGAAAAGTGTACTTTTATTGGGTGAATGATGGGTCTCGAACCCACGACCTTCGGAACCACAATCCGACGCTCTAACCAACTGAGCTACAATCACCGTTTTGTGAGTGCAAATATAGGAAAGATTTTTTAATTACCAAACAATTCCGTCAAAATTTTTCAAAGCAATTAACTTTTCAGACGTAAATCCCTCTGCATAAGCTACTCCCGATAGTCTTCCCAAATCCATTGCGCGATAAGTTAAGCTGTCTAAAAAGTTTTTTGAAGTAATCGGGGTTTCCGGTTCTTTAGAATCCGGATCATAAAACTGAGTTTTAAATGCTTTACATGCCGCAATTTTTGCATCTAAAAATTCTGAAATGTCAATAACGAATTCGGGCTCTACATTTTTCCATTGCATATAGTTAAAAATATGCTTTGGTCTCCACGCTTCCTGAATCTCTCCTTCCAAAACCGTCTCAATTTTTCTTAATCCGGACAAAAAGCACGCATCCGATACTAATTTCGCTCCTTTTGCATGATCTGGATGTCTATCATCAATTGTATTGGCAAAGACGATTTCCGGCCTGTATTTGCGAACCATTTTTACGATCCTCATCTGATAATCCTCGGAATTTTCTAGAAACCCGTCTCTCATCTCGAGATTTTCTCTTATAGAAACACCTAAAATTCTTGCAGCATCATTTGCTTCTGCCTTTCTGGTTTCTTCTGTTCCTCTCGTTCCGAGTTCTCCTCTCGTGAGATCAACGATAACGCAGGTTTTCCCTTCTGAAACCAATTTGGCTATCGTTCCTCCGCATCCCAGTTCTACATCGTCAGGATGCGCTCCAAAAGCTAATATATCTGTTTTCATACAATCAAAGATAGGATTAAAATAAAAACTTCCCAAACATTAGGAATGGGAAGTTTCATTATTTATAATTTAAAGTTTAAATTATTTGTTGATTTCTGCGTTTAATTTTACTGCATCCTGATAGGTTGGATCCAGCTGTACAGATTTTGCTACATAATCTTTTGCTTTTGCTACATCAGAATCCTTAGACATATATGCCACTGCGAAATAGGCATAAGCTAAAGTCTGCTTATTTGCTTCCTGATCTGCTGGTTTTACGGTACTGATGAATTTTTCATACGCCATTTTAGCAGCATCATTATTTCCGGCTTGCTGATAAGAATATCCTAAGCTGTAATAACCGGGAGCCCAATCTGGTAAAAGAGCATTCATTTTCTGCCATGTAGCAATTGCCCCATTCCAGTTCTTTGCATCCTGATAAGCCGTCGCAAGTTTGAATAAAGAATCTGAATCCTGCGCGTTAGCTGCTACTTTCTGTTTCAATCCTTCAATTGTAGGGTTTGTAGGTCCTGCATCAATATCAGCCTGAGAAGCTCCTCCTCCAGCGATTTTCACCAATTCCATATCCCATTTCAAAGTTTCATCTTTAGCTGCCTTTGCGATGCCGATTTTTTGCTGAGCTTCGTTCATTAAAGCTGTTTTTTTAGCTGCATCCGTTTCTGTCTTTGCTAAACCTGCGGCAATAAGTCCCTGTAAACCTTGATCTGCAGGCTGTACTCTTGATTTGTCTGCCTGAGAAACAAAACTATCCATGTTCTGTTTTGCTTCCGCATATTTTCCGTCTGCATATAACTGATATGCTCTCAGTTTAAATTTAATAGGATCGTTGATCTTATCAAAAATTTTATCTAAAACCTGCTTAGAATTTGCATAATCTTCATTGGTAAAATAAAGCTTAGCAATTTCTAATTGAGTATATGGATCTTCATCGGCATATTTTGTATAATTGATCAAATCCTGAGTCGCTTTCGCATTTTGCTGATATCTGATATCGTAAGCTGCAAGAGCTTTATACGCCGGAGCATAAGAAGGATCTGTAGCTATTGCCTTATCTATACTTGTTTTAGCCTGTTGCCACTGTTGTGCAGCCATCCATAAAGTCCCGATTCTTGTATAAACCGATGCTTTATTTTTAGCTAAAGGAAGAGCTTTGTCATAAGCAGACATTGCATCTCCTGGCATTCTTTTTAATCTGTAAGCATCCCCTAAAGTATAATAGTAATGAGCGGGAACACCTTTTTTCTCTGCTCTTTCAATCGCTTTATTCAAATACTGAATAGCCAAATCCGGAGAGTTATTCTTCTCAAATAAAGTTAAAGCTTCTGCCGCTCTGAAAAGAACTTCTGCATCTTTTTCTTTTGAATCGGTAACGATTTTCTGAATTTCCGCAATAGCACCTTTATCTCCTTTACCCAGTTTTACAGTTGCCAAACCTAATTTATTTAAATAGCTTTTGCCATCTGCTGCAAGACCTTTGTTAAAACTATCAGTTGCTGCCGCATAATCTGGCTCTCCTTGCTTCAGATACGTATTTCCTAAATAGAAATAGTTTTCTGCAGTAGGCGCCGAAGCGATCATGTTCGTAAAATTAGTTTTTGCCTGAGCATATTTATCACTGTCTATACTGTTGATACCATCCTGTACAGTTTGTGCAACGGCAAAGTTGGTAAAAAACACTACAGCCGCTCCAAAGGCAAGCTTCTTTACATTCATATTCATTATATCTTTCATTTTATATTTTCTAATCTAAATTTCGATTTAAGTAATACACAATTTTCAGACCAAAATAATACATTTATTTTGGTTAAAGGATTAATTTAATACTTTTTAACGCATTTGAACTTCTCTTCTATAGAGATTGTAAGGCTGTAATCCTTCCTTCTGAACGATCATCTGCCCAAGCTGAGTGCACGAATACCTTATGAAACCATTGGCAATATTGAAGTTTCCTTCGTTTGTTAAAAAATACAAAACTCTGGTAAAAGGATAATTCATTTTGCGGAGGTTTTCAAAATCTGTAGTGTAAAGTTTTCCTTTGTCTTCCACAGGAAGAATCTTTACCATGCTTCTCAACTGTTCAGACTCTTTATCATAAGGACGGCTGAATGTATTAAGACCGATGACCCCTATTTTATCCGGGTATTTATTGAGTTCTTCAATAATATTCTTGCTTCCCGGAATAACTGAAAACTTTAAATCTTTCGGCTGTTTTTTAAGTTTCTGAGCCACAAAATTCAGATTGCTGGAATTGGCTCCGTCGAAAATAAATTCTTTATTATCCGACTGCAATCCTTTCTGAATTTCCTCCATTGAAATACTTTCTTTTGGAGAATCTTTCGGAACAATAAAAATAACAGCATCTGCAGCGAATTTTGCAGGTAAAAACTTCAGTTCTACCTGTTCTTCGTATGTCTTAATTTCTTCCGGCGTAAGATCTCTGGACATTACCACGATTCTTGTCTTATTGTTTAATAAATCAATGAATCCGAGATCTTCTTTTTTCGTAGCGACTTTAATCTTTGTTTCGGGATAATTAATCATATATCCTTCTGCTAAAGCTTCCGTAACACTTTTAAAAGATTCATCCGTAAGAATCGTCATTTCTCCTTTATGGTAAGATGGAGATTTTTCTTCTTTTTTACAACCAACTGCTATTATGCTAATGAAAAACAGCATTAGAAGCTTAACACTATTCTTCATTTCCTGAATTTTTAATTTTTGTAACCGCTCTGTAAATTCTGAAAATTCCATACAAAATAAGAAGTCCGCCTAATGCATAAGCAACTCCGGGTTCCAGAACTGTAAAGAAAAACCTGTAGTACATTACTACGATTCCCAGAACGATATAAAATAATCCCGTAACGAGGGATAACCAATTGAACATCATATAACAAAAATACCAAAAAAAATAAAAAGAGAAGCAAATGCTTCTCTTTTTTAATTATTATTTAAAGATAAATCTTATCCTTCAAAATTCATTGTTAAAGGTAATCTGAATCTATAGCGTACAGATTGTCCGTTAATTTTAGCAGGAGTCCATTTATTTTTAATAGACTTGATGGTTCTGATTGCTTCAGCATTGAAGTCAGAGTTTCCACCGCTAGCTTTAACGTCCGTAATACTTCCGTCTCTTTCTACAACGAAAGTGATTTCAGTTTTTACTGTACCTTCATCTCCGTTCATCGCTGAACCATCGAAGTTACTGGATACTTTATTTCTGAAAGCATTAATACCTCCAGGAAATTCAGCAGTCTGCTCTACTTCTGTGTAAACCTGAGTATCACTTACCTGAGGTTTTACTTCTGCTGTAGACGCCTTTGTACCTGTTGACGGTGGCGGTGGCGGTGGAGTGTAAGCCGGAGCTTTTACCCCTTCCTGATTAACCAGACCGGTTGTTGTTTCTAACTGCTTAGAAATTGGCGGTGGTGGTGTTTCAATTTTCGGAGCTTTTACAGGCTCAGGAACCACGTTCTGAATAATTTCAATTTTCTCTTCCTCTTTTGGTGGAGGTGGTGGAGGTGGTTCTTCTTCTTTTGGCTGCTCAATAATTTTATCTTCCTGAAGAATTTCTACCAAATCTGCTTTAACTTCTTGTTTTTCAGGTTCAGTAAGTCTCTTAATGGTAAGATAAATAAATGGAGACAAAGCCGCAATAAGGAATAATGCTGTTCCAACGATGAAAGATTTTGTCAGAAGTTTTGGGTACTGATGTCTTAAATCGTATGCACCATATTCCTTGTTTCTATTTTCAAATACAATCTCATCTAAGGTAAGATTAGGATCGTATACATTTTCGTTTGCCATAGATTTACAATTTTATGGTTTAAATTACTTAGTAGCCGGAGCTGCAGCAGCACCAGAGTTACCCACTTTTCTATCGTAAATAGCTTTTTCCCAAGGTTTAAGATCAGTAACACCGTACTGCTCACTCTTAGTAATTGCCATTTCGTCCAGGATATCTACGAAGTTTTTATATACAGCATCGTCAGTTGGCTTAATAATAACTGTAAATTTAGTTTTATCAGCCGCATTTGCTTTTGCCTGCTCAATTACTTTTCGGATTCCCTCTCTATCGAAAGTAGTTTCATTAAGATTCTGATCTGTTAAAGACGTATTGTCCTGCTGATGCCAGAAGATCTTATTGTTTTTACCTAATAATAAAGATATAGAGTTCGAAAGTTTAATTTCTGTTGGAGGTGGTTTTTTTGTTTCATCCTTCGGTTTTGCCGGAAGACCCAAATCCATTACATTCGGTTTAGAGAATGTGGTTGTGAACATAAAGAAGGTAATCAATAGAAAACCCAAGTCCACCATCGGAGTCATATCGACTCTGGTACTCTGTTTCTTGGAACGTACCTTGCCGCCTTTGGCGCCCTTTTCCTGTACTTGTACTTCTGCCATTTCTAAATGATATTATTCATTAGGTTTACCTTCTTGTGATGTAATCAACCAAAATTTAAGAAAATCGATATCTCTTAAACCCTCGAATAAGCTTTTAACTTTCGGATATTCTGTTGTAACGTCTCCTTTGATTGCTAATTTGTAATCAGGATTTACGTTCAAACTTTCTTTTACCCAGTCTACTAACTGCTTATTCGTACTATCCATAGGAATCCCTGTAGGACTCTTGAAATTCTTCTGCTCGTCATCTGGCAAATCAAGATAGCTTTTAAGCTGGTTCATCGGAACCCCAATTGCTTGTACTTTCTGGAATGCAGCTTTTTCATTATTGTCAAAAGTAACGCCGTACTTTTTTCCCATATTGTCTAAAAGCTGTAGTCTCTCTGATGCATTTTCTACAGGCTGGAAATAAAATTTTCCGTCCGGTGTAGCGTTGATGGTCATCAAACTTGCATCAGGAAGTAACTTCTCTGATATTGAAGATGGCGGTTTAATCTGCTCCACATCAGGTTTTTTAAACTGAGTGGTCAAGATAAAGAATGTAAGCAGTAGGAACGCAACGTCACACATTGCCGTCATATCCGTCACTACTCCATGTCTTTTTGGTTTGACTCTCGCCATTATTATTAATGATTTTTAATTAAACTTCTTTTTACTTACTGCAAATTCCTTGCTACAATTCTTAGTTGAATTCAGCGAAAGACTGTTGGATGCTCATTGCGATCTCGTCGATCTTATAAGTTAATCCGTCGATTTTAGAAGTAAAGAAGTTATAAAGGATGATAGCGATTGCTGAAGTACCAATACCTAAAGCTGTGTTAATCAAGGCTTCAGAAATACCTGTAGAAAGTGCAGCAGCATCCGGAGTACCCCCTCCTGAACCTAATGCGAAGAACGCCTTGATCATCCCGATTACCGTACCTAAAAGTGCTACTAACGTTGCAACAGTACCTAAAGTAGAAAGGATCATCATGTTTTTCTCAAGCATTGGCATTTCAAGAGTAGTCGCTTCTTCGATTGCTTTGTTAAGCGCTACCATTTTTTGCTCTTTGTTAAGCGTTGTATCGTGAGATAAAGCTTTGTAAGTAGTAAGACCTTCTTTTACTACGTTACCAACAGAACCTTGCTGTCTGTCGCACTCTTCTAAAGCTTCATCAATTTTGTTTTGGTTTAGTAAGCTTCTTACCTGTACAACGAAGTTGTCTAAGTTTCCTTTTCCGGCAGCTTTGCTAAGAACGAAATATCTTTCAAAAGAGAAAACGATTACTGTGATCATGAAAGTAATCAAGATTGGTACAATAACCCCTCCTTTGTAGATAATACCTAAGAACGATTCTGGGTGAATGTCTTTCCCCTCCTTGTCAGCAAAAGCAACAGATGCTCCTCCTAATTCATTAGCATCTTTAAAGTTTCCTGGGTTACCTAGAACGAATAAATAAATACAAACTCCTATTGCAAAGATAATAGGAATAATTACAGCTGGGTTTAAACCTCCCGACTTTCTAGCAATTACTTGCTCATCATTTTTTGAAACATTCATTTCCATATTTAACTAAATTATATTGTTTTAAAATTTTACAAGGTGTAAATTAAAGGCAAAAATAATTAAAATGCAAGAGTCTTAAATAAACATTTGCCATTTTTTTGATAAAGAAATTTTAATACACTTTCGATATTACAATTATTTTCTCTTTTTTTGGTAATATTTTTCAATTTTAACATTTACGTTAAAAAATCAAAAAATTTAAGCCTTCATTTTTTTTAATTTGCCAATGTTAATTTTTTTTTAAATTACTATATTCACAATTCTGTGAGGCACTACAATGATTTTCGTCGGGGTCTTCCCTTCCAGAATCTGCATCATTTTTTCGTCTTTAAGTACCACTTCCTCCACTTCTTTAGGTGAAAGCTGCGCGGAAAGTGAAATTTTAAACTTCATTTTTCCGTTTACACTTACCGGATACAAAATCTCATCTTCCACTAAGTAATCCTCGTTCAATACAGGGAATTTTTCAAATTCTATAGAATCCTGATGCCCCAATAAACTCCAAAGCTCTTCACAGATGTGAGGTGCATACGGAGAAATGATAACGGCTAAAGGTTCTAAAATATTGCGTTTGTTGCATTTTATTTTTTGCAGTTCGTTTACGGCGATCATAAATGAAGAGACAGACGTATTGAAAGAGAAGTTTTCAATATCGTAAACCACCTTCTTTACTAAGGTATGTAAAACTTTGTATTCTGCTTTGGTTGGTTCTTCGTCGGAAACCGAGAAAGTATCCCCGTCAAAATATAAATTCCAGAACTTTTTAAGGAAACCGTAAACTCCACTCAGGCCTTGCGTGTTCCAAGGCTTGGATTGTTCCAACGGACCTAAGAACATTTCATACAATCTTAAACCGTCTGCTCCGTATTCATTACAGATATCATCCGGATTTACCACATTGTATTTTGACTTAGACATTTTTTCTACTTCACGACCTGTGATGTATTTTCCGTCTTCCAAAATAAATTCCGCATCTGCGTAATCCGGTCTCCAAGCTTTGAAAGCTTCAGTATCCAGTTCATCAGAAGTGCCTTTTAATAAAGATACATCAACGTGGATTGCCTGAGTTGTATAATCTTTTGCTAAATTTTTAGAAACATATTGATTAGTTCCGTCAACTCTATACACAAAAGCACTCATCCCCAAAATCATCCCCTGATTAATCAACTTTTGGAACGGTTCATCCTGATTAATATATCCTCTGTCTTTTAAGAACATATTCCAGAAACGGGAATATAATAAATGTCCGGTTGCGTGTTCACTTCCTCCGATGTACAAATCCACCTGTCCCCAATAATCTGAAAGTTGTTTTTTAGCAAAAACCTCATCATTTTTAGGATCCATATATCTTAGGAAATACCATGAGCTTCCCGCCCAACCCGGCATTGTAGATAATTCTAAAGGGAAAACCGTTTTTTCATCAATCAAATTCGTATCGACTACTTTTTGGTTAGCTTCATCCCATGCAAACGTTTTTGCATTTCCTAAAGGTGGATCTCCGTCTTCAGTCGGCAGATATTTTTCAACTTCCGGAAGTTCCAAAGGCAAAGCGGAAGTCGGCAATGTATAAGGCATTCCATCCTTATAATAGATAGGAACCGGTTCTCCCCAATATCTTTGTCTTGAGAAAATCGCATCACGCTGTCTGTAGTTCGTTGTTCCGTGTCCGATTCCTTTTTTCTCAATAGCAGAAATAATCAATGCTTTTGCATCGTTATAATTTAATCCATTTAAGAAATCAGAATTTACACAAACCGAATCTTTAGAATCGAAAGAAGCTTCCTGAACATCTTCGTCCGTTTCCACGACTTTCTTAATTTCTAAATTAAATTTCTTTGCAAATCTGTGATCACGCTCGTCATGTGCAGGAACCGCCATTACAGCACCCGTTCCGTAACCCATCAAAACATAATCTGAAATATAGATCGGCATTTTTTCCCCACTGAAAGGATTTAAAGCATAACTTCCCGTGAAAGCGCCTGAAACATTTTTCACGTCCGCCATTCTGTCACGTTCCGTTTTCTTAGAAGTTTCTTCAATATAAGAATCTACCTCAGCTTTTTGCTCTGCGGTTGTGATGGTTTCCACCAAAGGATTTTCGGGAGCCAGAACCATAAAAGTTGCTCCGAAAATAGTATCTGGTCTTGTTGTAAACACTTCAACGATTTCGTCATGTCCTTCCACATTGAATCTCACCTGCGCTCCCTGAGATTTTCCGATCCAGTATTCCTGAGAATCTTTCAAAGGTTGTGGCCAGTCAAGAGTTTTTATTCCCTGCAATAATCTTTCAGAGTACGCAGAAATTCTCATGCTCCACTGCATCATTTTCTTTTGGAAAACAGGAAAACCTCCTCTTTCGGATTTTCCGTCTTTTACCTCATCATTTGCCAGAACGGTTCCTAAAGCAGGACACCAGTTCACAGTGGTTTCCGCTCTGTAAGCCAAACGGTAATTTAATAAAATGTCTTCTTTATCAATTTCTGAAGCTTCTTTCCACTCTTCCGCCGTGAAATTTAATTCATCGTTCTGATTGGCATTTAACCCTTCCGTTCCTTTTTCTTCAAAACGTTTAACCAAAGATGAAATAGGCTCCGCTTTATCGGTATCTTTATTATACCACGAATGGAACAGCTCAATAAAAATCCACTGTGTCCATTTATAATAAGAAGCATCGGAAGTTCTCACTTCTCTGCTCCAGTCGAAAGAAAAGCCAATTTTTCTTAACTGCTCTTCGTATCTTGTAATGTTTTGCTCTGTCGTAATCGCAGGATGCTGCCCTGTCTGAATAGCGTACTGTTCAGCAGGAAGTCCGAAGCTGTCATAGCCAACCGGATGGAGAACATTAAAACCCTGATGTCTTTTGTACCTCGCGTAAATGTCGGATGCGATATATCCAAGCGGATGACCTACGTGAAGTCCTGCTCCCGATGGATACGGAAACATATCGAGAACATAAAATTTAGGTTTGTCTGTGTTGTCGGAAGTTTTATACGTTTGATTATCTTCCCAGTACTTCTGCCACTTTTTTTCTATCTGCTGATGATCGTAAAACACTTTTTTATAGATATTAGATGTTAAGATATTAGATGCCGGATTCTTTTAAATTCCTTTTCTAATTTTCACAAAAATAATGATTTTAAAAGAAATGGAAATTTAAATTTGACGAAATAATGCATAAAAAAATCTCATCCGCAGATGAGATTTGTATTTTATATTGATAATTCAGACTATTACTGAGGTATTCTCTTAAATGTATAGGTTTCAGAATGGAATTCGGTAGGATCTGATTTGTCTTCAAACATGATGTTTAAAGCAGTATCGCTGATGCTGATGATTCTTCCCTGATCCGGCTGCACAATTCCCTGATATTTTATCTGAATAGCTTTGCTGTCTTTATCATAAGTATAAGTAAATGTTCTGTCGAAAGTAGGTGTACAGGTTCCCGGGGTTGCACTGTCTCCCATATCTTTTCTTTTTCCCGTATTTCCGGAAACGAACGTCCATCTTGAAGTCTGCTGACAAGTGGTATCAAAAGAAATACCGTCCGAAACAGGAACTTCCCCTATTGCAACTACGGTTACTACTTTTTTCACGGGCTGCCAAACTCCTACTAACGGAGCTTCCTGCACCACTTCGTCGTCGTTATTACATCCTGTTGCTACAAATAATGATAAACCTGCAAATAATAATGCTAATTTCTTCATATATCAATTTTTTCAAGCGCTAAAATTATGATTTATTTATATTATTATACAATTTTTTTAAAAAAATATTGTTAAAATTTATTATTTTCTGTGTATCGGCATTTCAAAAGCGTTGTTTTTCCTTTATTCAGCAAACATTCATTACCGGAAATATGATCTTTTCTTCGAAAAAAACTATTTTTGTAACAAACAAATGCAAATGCAAGACCTTACGAAAAATAATTTTGATTTTATCCGTGTTCTCCTCGCTTTCATCGTTTTTTTAGGGCATCTTGGAGCTTTAAGCGTTTCTCCGGAGCTGAAATTTCTGGAACACAGCCCTATCGAAATTGCCGTTTTCGGATTTTTTGTGGTGAGCGGATTTCTTATCGCCAGAAGTTATGAGCGTTCTTCCAGTCTTAAAAGCTATATTAGCAAAAGAATCAGAAGAATTGTTCCGGCTTATTTATTGGTTGTTTTTCTCTGTGCCATTTTACTCAGTCTTGTAAGCACTTATTCATTCAGGGAATATTTTACCAATACGCAGGTCTACAAATATCTTTTCTGGAATTCCATTTTTTTAAATTTTAAAGCACCGTGGCTTCCCGGAGTTTTCGGAAATCAGGCAGTCAACGGAGCGCTTTGGACACTGAAGATAGAAATGTGCTATTATCTTGCTGTTCCCTTGATGTTTTTACTGTTCGGAAAAAACAATAAATACAGAAACATCAGTTTAATTATTCTTTATTTCCTGTCTCTTATTTATCTTAATTATTTTGAGCTTCAGGGAAAGATTTCACTGGCGAAACAGCTTCCGGGAACGCTGTCTTATTTCATACCGGGAATGTTGATTTATTTTAATTTCGACAAATTCATCAAATATAAAAACATTCTTTTTGTTGTCGCATTAGCAACAGTCTGGATCGATTTATTTACAGATATTCAGCTTTTTTCTCCGATGATGATCGGGATCATTGTCCTGTACATCGCATATTCTTTTAAGTTTTTAAATAATTTCGGAAAATATGGAGATTTTACCTACGGAATTTATATCTTCCATTTCCCGATCATCAGAACTTTTACCACACTGGGATTGTTTAAAGATTATAATCCTTACATGATGGCTTTTGTATGCATGATGGTAGTTATTGCAGTAGGAATCAGTTCCTGGCATTTTTACGAGAAAAAATTTTTATAAAACACAACAGATGAAAGAATTAGTTTCGATAATAACCCCCTCCTACAATTCGGCGGAATTTATAGAGGAAACCATACAGTCTGTACTCAGCCAGACGTATAAAAACTGGGAATGGCTGATCTCGGATGACCGTTCCCAAGACAACACCGTAGAACTTATCCAAAAGTATAATGATCCCAGAATAAAAGTACAGGTTCTTGAAAAAAACGGCGGCGCAGGAAATGCCCGAAATAAAAGCCTCGAAAGAGCGGAAGGTCGTTATATTGCCTTTCTGGATTCCGATGATTTCTGGTATCCCGAATATCTTGAAGAGATGATCGGGTTTATGGATAAAAACAATGCAGAATTGGTGTACTGTAATTATTCCAGATGTGATGAACATACGATGGAACCTGTTCTAAAAGATTTTGAAGCCGATACAATTGTCACCTTTTCCAACCTGCTTAAAACCTGCAGACTGGCTCCGGTTTCTACGATGTACGATACCAAAAGAGTGGGAAAATTCTTCTTCCCCGTGAAAAGCAAACGCGAAGATCATGTGATGTGGCTGAATCTTCTGAAAAAAATTCCCAAAGGCTTTCCGCTGAATAAAACACTTGCTAAATACAGGATGCGCGAAAACAGCGTTTCCAGAAAGAAAAAAAACATCATCCGAGATCAATATCTGGTGTACAAAGATTTCATGGGATTTTCTACGGTTAAATCTTTATACTATACCGCAAACTGGGCATTCAACGGATTTTTGAAATATTCGAAAATTTTTAATTAATTTTATTGAATGGAATATTCAAAAGAGTTCAAAACTGCTCTGAGCAATTTTTCTTCTGTAGAAAAAGACCGCCTGATTTTCAGATTATTAAAAAAAGATAAACTTTTATCTAAAAAACTATACTTCGAACTTATTGATCCTGAAACCACAGACAACAAAAGAGATGCGATGGAGGAAATTGTTTCCGAAAAAGTTTTACTGGCATCAAAATACATCAGCAATCAGAAATATTTTCTGGGAATTATCCGTAAAATAAGCAGTGAAATTACCGAACACGTAAAAGTAACGACCGATAAATTCGGAGAAGTTTCTCTTAATTTATTGCTGATTAATAAGATTTTAGAATATAACGAAGATCTGAGCCGACAAAGATTCGATAATGTTTATAAACTGTATCTCTACATCATTAATAAAGTGGTGAAAGCTTTGCTTTTAACCAAAAAACTGAATGTCGATTACTGGATGGAAATTGATGAGCATCTGGATAATTTAAAAGATAAAATTCTTGAGAATACATATTTATCCAAACTTTTCATTAACAACGGGATCGATTTTAACTGGCTGACAAGCGATAAGATTCCGGAAAATTTTGACCAGATCATCAAAGACATTAAAAATCAGGGATTTTTACGATAAGATTTTCTGTAAGATCAGTTCCGTAGAATTGGGTTTTTCAGAGACAAATTTTTCAGCATTTTCAGACATTGCCTGAAGGGAATCTTCATTATTAATTAAAAACAGGACAAAATCTGCAGCAAGACCTGTATTTTCAAAAGATCTTCCTCCATCCGCCGAAATAAGACCGTCTGCTTCAGGATTTTTTCTGTACTGATTTCCGAAAATTACCGGAACGCCAAAGGTTGCCGCTTCCAGAATATTGTGAAGCCCCGCATCATGAAAACCTCCTCCTACAACAGCAACATCGGCGTAAGAATACAATTTTGAAAGCAAACCGATACTGTCGATAATTAAAATTTTCGAGTTAAAATTTTCGCCAGAATTAATCTCACTGTATAAAATGGCTTCCGGAAAAAGCTGTTTCAAATGAGAAACCCTCTTCAGATCATGCGGAGCAATAATTAATTTTGCATAAGGACTTCCCTGCGAGACTTCCAGCGCAATTTTTTCTTCCGCCTGCCAAGAACTTCCGAAGACAACGGTTTTATCTTCGCCAATAAAATCTTTAATCCAATCTACGCGATTGTCTCGATGCCTCAACTGTTTTACACGGTCAAATCTCGTATCTCCTGTTACCGAAGATTTTGTTAATCCAATGCTTTTAGCCAGAGCAAAGGACATTTGGGTCTGATGAAAAAACCAATCGATATTTTTCTGAAGCTGCTGTACAAACCATTTTCCATACGATGTAAAAAATGACTGACGATCATAGAACAAAGCTGAAATCACATACGTTTTTGCGCCTTTATTTTTAAGCTCATCAAGAAGATGATACCAGTAATCATACTTCACCGTAAAAAATAGTTGAATATCAAACTGGTCTGTAAATTCTTTTACAGCAGATTTTTTATCAAAAGGAAGATAACAGATCACATCGGCAATATTTTTCTTTTTCACCACGTTTTCATAACCGGATGGAGAAAAGAAGGTAACTAAAATTTTATGATCCGCAAACCTTTCTTTCAACTGCTCCAAAACAGGCAGTCCCTGTTCATATTCTCCAAGACTTGATGCGTGCATCCAGATCACTTTATCAGATTTTTTAAAGCCGGATTTCACCTTTTCTAAAGATTCTTTTCTGCCTTCAACGCCTTTTTTAGTTTTATCATTGAATAACGCAAAAACCTTCATCCCGAAGATGAGCAGATGGATAAATATGTTGTAAAAGAAAGCCATATGTATGAGTTTTAAACTTCCGTTCTGTCATTATCAGTCGAAGGACTGGAAATGACTAAAAATTCCAGATCTTCGTCAGATTCATTAGCAATATAATGTTTAGATTTTGGGGGAATGATAATGCTTTCGCCGTTTTTTACAGACAACCTTTCGCCATCAATAAAAAAGACAGCTTTCCCTTTTAAAATATAAAAAAACTGTTCTGCGAGATGATGAAAATGCAGTTTTTCTGAAGTTCCGGAAGGCATAATTTCCTGTTTTACGGATAATTGGGCATCGTTTTTCAGAATCCAGCTATCGCAGTTGTCTCCCCAAATATAATGTTCGGAATTATTTTTAGACTGTATCATTTAAATTGAGAGCTAATCATTAGAACCGTTATCACACTTCCCAGAACTGAAAGAATTGCCGTTGCTATTTTAATTTTCGGCTTTGCGTTCTCATCAAAAGAATATCTGAACATATAGTCCTGACTGTTCAGAAAAATTATCATGATTAAAACATACAGCCACCGGATGAAAATTTTCATGATGAGAAACTGGGCATATTCATTTTCCGGAGTAATTTTCACCGGAAAATTTGAAGATCCCGGATCGCGAACCGTATACGCGAACAAAATGTAAAAAACCAGAGCAAAAACGGGTAAGAGAAAAGCAAATTTTTTACTCCCGAAATTATCTGCCTTACCGTCTAAATCAAAATGAATGGGAATGATCTGAGGAAGCGATTTATAATGTTTCACCGTAAACCACCACAGAAAAACCAGTAATCCGAAATTAAAAATATCAAAAACAGTAAAGAGAATATTTTCCACTTCAGACAGATCTTAAGTTAAAGCAAACTTTTAATTACTCTCAGTTTATGGGTATGTTTATTCATTTCTTTGTTGAAAATTCCTGTAGAATCCAGCGTGTCGATTCTCACTTTTCCGGAAGCGTGAATAATTCTCTGGTTATCCAGCATGATCCCGACGTGGATGATTTTTCCTTCCGGATTTTCAAAAAACGCCAGATCTCCCGGCTGACTTTCTTCAACAAAGCTTAATGATTCTCCCACTTCAACCTGCTGTGAAGCGTCTCTCGGTAATTTTATGTCGTGAATTTTGTAAACCAACTGTGTAAAACCTGAGCAGTCTACCGCAAAAAAGCTTTTACCGCCCCATAAATACGGCACATTCAGGAATTCTTTTGCCGTTAAAGCAATACTTTCTCGCACGTCGTGACTTCTTCTCGACGCTACCGCAGGAAATTCAACTTCCGAACCCATGGAAAGCAGTGTTTTTCCGTCATTCATCAAGACAGAAGAAAAGTCTTCGGTTACAACGGTTACTTTCCGTTTAGCCAGATATTCGTCTGTTACAGGTTTAAGCTGTTTCGTATCCATCCATCCTTCATAGCCGTCATAATGCATTTTTATTCTGGTCCAGTTCTTATTCACTTCCAGAATATCTGCACTTTCCCCAAATAATATTTCCGTAACAATTTCTGCTCTGTCCGAACCTTCTGCACGAACGGGAGCTACTGTAACAACACAAATTCCTTTATCCATTTATTTTTCTAATTAAAAGGTTAAGACTTCGGTTCAGGTTGAGAAAATACGCTGTAAATCTAACCTTAAACTCAACCTCAAATTACTTTCTGCGTAAAAAATTCAGCCCGTCACGCAAAGGTAAAATAAGATTTTCAAAATCATCATCTTTTGCAATCAAATCATTCAGTTCCTTAATGACCTGCGTAGATTTCTGTTTCGGATTTTCTTCCAGAACTTTTCCGTACCAGAGAACATTATCAAACATCACCACCGAGCCGGATTTTGTTCTTGGCTTTATTAATCTGAAATATTCTGCATAATTTTCTTTGTCGGCATCAATGAAAACCAGATCAAAAACCTCATCGGTTTGTCTTAAAAATTCTTTTGCATCCTGAAGCTTAAAGTGAATCTGAGATGCGTATTTGCTTTCCTCAAAATACTTTTTTGGAAGGTACGCTAAATCTTCATTCACATCCAAAGTAGTAATTTTTCCGTCTTTCGCCATTCCGGTCGCCAGACAAAGCGTTGCATAGCCTGTAAAAGTCCCTATTTCCAGAATATTTTTCGGCTGCATCATCTGCGAAATGATGGTTAACAATCTTCCCTGCTGATAACCGGAGATCATGTGTGGCTGTGTGGTCTTTTGGTATGTTTCCCTTCTCAGTTTTCTCAGAATTTCAGGTTCCGATGAAGCGTGTGTTTCAAGGTACCTGTCCATTTCCGGAAGTTTTTCTTCAAAAAAGCTCATGCTGCAAATTTTATTTCGGTCAAATTTACTTAAATATAACAAAAAAGCGGGAACAATCCTAAAGATTCCGGAAAGATGGGAAAATCCCCCAGTTTAATTACCGTAAAAATACGGATGGTCTCGTCTGCGAATAAGCCTAACTTTGCATTGAAGGGTAAAAACACACGACATAATGCTTGCGGGAAAAAAACAAATTAACCAGAGAAATCAGAAGACTACAGTGCGTAAAAGCACTGTGGATTCTTTTTCTAAAAAAACTAAACCGGAACTATCCAATTCATTTTTTCAAAAAATTATTTCTTTGCTGAAAAAAGAAGAACTAATTTGATTAATCACAAACAACAAATCCCGAATTGCTTCGGGATTTGTTTTGTATTGACTGAATGTTGATTGTAAATTATTTCTTTGGCGCGATATCCATTAATTTCATAAACTCATCAAGTTTAGGCATAATGATGATCTCCGTTCTTCTGTTTTCCGCCCTTCCTGAAACGCTCATGTTAGTCGCTTTAGGATTGTATTCGGAACGTCCACCTGCTGTAATTCTTGCAGGATCTACTCCAAACTGAGTCTGAAGAACTTTAGCAACCGCAGTTCCTCTTAAAGCAGAAAGATCCCAGTTGTCTTTTGGTAAATTCGGAGAGCTTAAAGGAGCGTTATCTGTATTTCCTTCGATAAGAACAGAATATTTATCGTAATCGTTAATTACTTTAGCTACTTTTCCTAACACTTCCTGAGCGGCAGGTAATACGTTGTAATCTCCTGTTTTGTACAACATTTTGTCTGAAAGAGAGATCATTACCACTCCTTTCAGCACTTTTACCTGAACATCGCTGTCTGCTACGTTATCCAACGATCTTTTCAGTTTGTTTGATAATGCTAAATTCAAGCTGTCGTTTTTCGCATTGCTTGATATAAGCTGTTTGATATAAGAGTTTGAAGAATTGATTTCTCCAACCAGCTTGTCGATATTGGCAGAGCTTTTCCCAGAGTTTGAAAGACACGCATCCAATGAAGATTTCAAAGCATCATGCTGACTTTTCAATAAATTATTTTCACTTGTTAAAGCTGAATTCTGAGACTTCAGTTCCTGAATTTCTCTCTGTCTTTCACCTACGTTTTCAATACATTGCTTGTAATTTGAGCTCAATGCATCATACTGCTTTTTGCTGATACAAGATGTCATTCCCAACACCATTGCAGATACTGCTAAAATTTTAAAAATTTTCATAAATAATCATTTTTAGACGAACCAAAGGTAACGAAATTCATTTTAATTATATGAATTATCTTTGCATAAAAGAAATTCCGGACATCCATGCTGAACGTAGACAACTTCCAAAATCAGCTTAAAAACATTATTGATTCCCCCAAAAACCGAAGCTATCTTCTTGCGGTGAGCGGAGGTGCAGATTCTATGGTTTTAGCACACTCTTTTAAGGACTTAGGCATTCATTTTCAGATTGCCCACATCAATTATAAACTTCGTGGAGAAGATTCGGATCTGGATCAGAAAACGGTGGCGGATTTTTGTGAGAGAAACCATATTAAATTTCATTTATACAAAGTTTCAGAAAAAGATCAGAAACCGGAACATTCTATCCAGCTTTGGGCAAGAGAACTGCGGTATCAATTTTTCAGAAATGTTCAAAGAGAAGAAAATCTGGAATTTTTAGTCACCGCGCATCATCTGAATGACCAACTGGAAACTTTCATCATCAATCTTTCAAAAGCAGCCGGAATTAGCGGATTGAGCGGAATTCCGGCAAACGACAATCACATTTTAAGACCTCTTTTAAATTTCACAAAAGAAGAAATTTATGCTTTTGCCGAAGAAAATAATATTGAATACCGTGAAGATCTGTCTAATAAGAAAAATGATTATTTAAGAAATAAAATCCGAAACGAAATTGTTCCGAAACTTCTGGAAACCAACGATCATTTTCTGGAAAATTTCAAAAAAAGCTCTTCTTATTTAAACCAGACCAAAGATTTTGTTCAGCAGCAGATTCAGGAGATCGAAAACAGGATTTCGGTTTGTAACAGAGAATATACAGTTTTATCCAAAGATAAGCTGAATGAAGAAAGTGATTTTGTGAAATTTGAGATCCTTAAAAAGTATGGTTTTAATCAGGAAGAAGAAATTCCAAAAATTTTTAAAGCTGAAAACGGAAGTTCTTTTTTCTCAAAAGATTATCTGCTGATCGTAAATTATAATGAGCTGATTTTAAGCAAAAAAATGAAAGGTGGAAAATGGAAGTTTGAAAAACACAGTAATGATGAAATTCTTCTGATGGAAAATTTTGACTTTTCTGAAAACCAGATTACCGTTAATCTCGAAAATATCATTGAAATTGAATCAATCAATAACAGTTTTGAATGGGAGTTCGATGCCGAAAAACTACGTTTCCCACTGCGTTTAAGAAGGCAGAAAGACGGTGACGAATTTTTTCCGGCAGGATTTTCGGGGAAAAAGAAAGTTTCTAAATTTTTTAGAGACGAAAAAATATCTATTTTAGCAAGGCAAAAAATCTGGCTTCTTACCGACGGTGAAGATTCGGTTTTGGGAATTATTCCTTTCAGGCAGGACCGAAGATGTATGGCTACGAAAAACACAGAGAAAGTTCTGAAGATTACATGAACAAAAGAACAACAAACACTTTAGCAATAGAAGATTTCCAGAAGGACAACAATGTTGCCTTTGGTATTCTGTACCGGAAATATTTCGGCTACACCAAAAAATTTGTTCTTTCCAACAAAGGAAATTCTGAAGATGCAGAAGATGTTTTTCAGGACGCTTTAATTATTCTGTACGAAAAATTATATGATGACGATTTCAAAGCCTACACTTGTCTTGCGAACTACGTTACCGGAATTTCCAAAAACCTTTGGCTGAAAAAATTGCGCAACAGAAACTTTTTTGTGGAAATGCACGAAAGCTATTATTTTGAAAACAAAGAAGAGATCAACCAGGCAATAGAAAGCGAAAGGAATTATTATGATAAACTTAATGATTACATCAATAAAATTTCTTCGCACTGCCAAAACCTCATCCACGATATTTTTATAAAGAATAAAAATATGGAAGAAATACAGGAAAAATACAAGTATTCTACCAAGCATAATGCGCAAAATCAAAAGCATAAATGTGTGGAACAAATCCGAAAAATAAAAAAAGACGATAATTTTTAAACCTGATTATCAGTACTTTAAATAAAATAATTAAAAAAATCACCTTTTCGCCGGGTGATTTTTTTTGTTTTTGGGAACTTCATAGTAAATACTTTATCTTATGTTCACCAAAATAATTTATACGTTCTTTTTCTTAGTTGCCATTCCGTTCAATGCACAAAGCAAAACCGGAATTCAATTTCAGACTAAAAATTTAGAAGAAGCCAAAAAACTGGCACAACAGGAAAACAAACTCATCTTCATCGATCTGTACACAACTTGGTGCGGTCCCTGTAAACTAATGAAAAAGAATACGTTCCCGAATCCTGAACTGGGAGAATTTTTCAATAAAAATTTCATCAGCCTTTATATTGATGCCGAAAAAGAAGGAACAGAACTTGCCAAAAAATTTAAAATCGTTAATTATCCTTCCTTTCTTTTCTTAGACCAGAACGGCGAACTGGTGTAGTACGAATATGGATATTACAACGCTGCACAATTTTTAAATATCGGACAGTCGGTTACAGAGAAAAGAAATTCAGGCAAAAAAACGCCGACAATCAGCGAAGTGAAGGGCAAAATGGTGGGTGAAACGATTCCCAACTTTACAGCAAAAGATCAGTTTGAAAAAACATTTTCTCTGTCTCAGGAAAAAAAGAAAACCGTGGTGGTTTTCATTCGTGGACAATGGTGTCCGTATTGTAATAAATATGTTGAAAGCCTACAAAATCTTGCTCCCGAATTACAGTCAAAAAACACAAGATTGGTCATTATTTCTCCTGAAAAACCTGAGTTTATCGCAAAAACCATCAGCAAAACCAAAACCGCGTATTCCGTTTTGTATGATGAAAACTACAGAATAGCAGAACTTTTTGACGTTCTGTATACACCCGAGAAAAAAACGCTCGACTTCTACGAAAAACATCTTGGAAATGATTTCAAGAAAAGCCGTTCCGATGAATCCGGAAGACCGCCCGTTTCTGCGACCTATATTTTAGATGAAAATCAAAAAATCATCTGGAGACATTTCAGTACCGATTACAAAGAAAGAGCGTCTTTGGAAGATATTTTAAAACAACTTTAATTTTTTTATGGCAGCAATTTCCGCCTTCCGCTCCCAATCTTTTTGCCAAAGCATTTCCAGCAGCAAAAAAGGATTTCCGCTCAAGTCGGGCTGCAAATCGTCAACAAAAAACAAACAATAAAAATAAAAACATTTGATATGAAAAATACAATCACGCTCGTTCTCGTATTTCTGCTTCCTTTTTTGGCATTTTCCCAAAAAGCAGAACATAGAAATTTAGAAAACAAACTGGCAATTCAGGGTTATGATCCCGTTTCCTACATCGAACAGAAAAAAGCGGTAAAAGGGAAAAAAGAATTTGCGGTCAATGTAAACGGAGCCATTTATTATACTTCTTCGGAAAAAAATAAAGAACTCCTGAAAAAAGATCCCGCAAAATACGAACCTGTTTACGGCGGTTGGTGCGCTTTTGCAATGGGAGATGATGGTGAGAAAGTAGAAATCAATCCTACGATTTTTAAAATCATTGACGGAAAAACACACCTGTTCTACAATAAATTTTTCAACAATACCCTGACTTCATGGAACAAGAACGAGGCAAAACTGAAAAAAAGTGCAGACCAAAACTGGAAAAAACTGACCAATTAATCCTCACAAAAAAAAATATCTACACATGAAAACCTTTAAAATTTTCCTGGGAACTGCTTTTTTACTGCTTTTGCAAAGCAATCATTTAGTTGCACAGGGATGCAGTGATGCCGGATTCTGTACGGTTAACAGTTTTCAGCCGAATAGCAACGACAGCATCAAAACTTACCATAATCAGATTAAAACCGGAATTTTCTTTGGAAAAGCAGATAATTCGATTTCTGTTTTTGGAAATTACATAGAATACAACAGACAAATCAATGACAGATTTGGCTTTGATGCAAAATTGACTACTTTGGCACAAAACGGCAATGATGTTTCTACTTTTGGACTTTCTGATTTGTTTCTGAATGCCAATTATAAAGCTAACGAAAACCTGAAGTTTACTTTAGGTGCGAAGATTCCTTTATCAGACGCGGGAAACTCCAAAAACAATCTTCCATTGCCAATGGATTATCAGTCCAGTTTAGGAACGTTTGACTTGATTGTAGGTGTGGGTTACGAAATCAAAAAAATACAGTTGGTTGCCGCTCTTCAACAGCCGTTAACGCAGAACGACAATCAATTTTTGGCATCACAATATCCTGCAAGTTCACCATTAAGAGGATTTTTATCTACCAATAAATTCCAGAGAAGCGGTGATGTTTTGCTGAGGGTTTCGTATCCTTTAAACATTAATTCAAAAATAAGACTTACGCCAAGTATTTTGCCGATTTATCACTTGAAGAACGACCGTTTTACCAACCAAAACAATGTAGAACTGGAAATTAACAATTCGAAAGGACTTACACTGAACGGAAATGTCTATCTGGATTACGAAATCAACCGGAGAAATGGACTTCAGCTTAATGTGGGTGTTCCTTTTGTCGTGAGAACATCCAGACCCGATGGACTGACGAGAAGCTTCATTGCCAATGTTGAATACAGAGTGAAATTTTAAATTCTTTAATCAGAAAATTTACAATCAAATAAAAACATCAGAAATTATGAAAACAATGATCACCTTTATTTTCGCGTCCTTTCTCTTGGTTTCCTGCGTCAGAGAAAGCACAGCAACAGAAGATTTAATGGAAATGGCTCCTGAAAATTCGGTCTTAAAATATTCCGGAGATTTTATGCAGGGACCTTACGGAAATAACGTTAACGGAAAAGCGGAAATCTATGAAAAAAACGGAGTCTTCACATTGGTTTTAAATGAAAACTTCACCATCAGCAACGGTCCGGATCTTTACGTGTATGTAAGCAAAGAACAGCAGCCGTCGCAATTTGTTTCTTTAGGTAAGCTGAAATCCGTGAACGGCGGACAAACCTATACTTTCACGAGCCCTGTAAACTTTGATGAATTCAAATATGCCGTTGTTCATTGCCAACAGTACAATCATCTGTTTTCTTACGCTTTATTGGAGAAAAAATAACATTACAAATATGAAATCGCCATTAACGAATTTGGAAGCAAACACCGATGAAGATGTAGCGATAACATATGACCTTTAAAAACAATAAAATATACATATGAAAAACTATATCAATTGGGCATTACGATTAATTCCCGCCCTAATTTTACTGCAGACTTTATTCTTCAAATTTACGGCTCATCCGGATTCTGTCGCCATTTTTTCTAAGCTTCACGCAGAACCTTTCGGAAGGATTTTTTCCGGAGTATTGGAACTCATTACGGCAGTTTTAATTCTGAATCCGAAAACGACTTTTTGTGGAGCCGTTCTGGGACTTGTAACGATGATTGGAGCAATTGCCTCACACATTTTCATTCTGGGAATCGATACCAATAATGATGGCGGAAAATTGTTTTACCTTGCGCTTACCGTTTTTGTTTTCTGTGTGATTCTTTTAATTAAATTTAAAAAAGGAAAGTATGAATAAAGACCAATCGGTTTATGCGATCTTACACGAGATCCTTACCGAACAACAGAATTTATTGAGAAAAGTTTCGGCAAAAATGTACACCCAAAGTATTCCTTCTCTGGACGGTTCTACCATTGGCGGTCACACAAGACATATTATTGAGTTTCTGGAAATTTTACGGAACTCTTACCATACAAATCAGATTAATTATGACGAAAGACAGAGAAATCCGGAACTGGAACATAATCCTGAAAAAGCGATAGAAATTATTTCCGAAATACTTTTCAGCATTAATTTACCCAACAAAAATTTGACAATGCATCAAACGGTAGGAACTATTTCTTTGGAAATTCCGACCAATTTCTTTCGGGAACTTTTGTACAATATTGAGCATTGCATCCATCATCAGGCGTTGATAAAAGTAGCTTTTAACGAAATTAAAATGAGTCATTTACTCAACAAAAATTTCGGAATTGCCCCTTCAACAATTCAATACAGAGAAACCCAAAATTTAAACTAAATGTGTACTGTAACGTATTTTCCGCTTAAAAATAAAATTGTTATGACTTCCAACCGGGACGAGAAACCCAATCGTTCTGCACAGGAAATTCATCGTGAAAAAGGTATCTTTTATCCGAAAGATGCCACCAAAAACGGAACTTGGTTTGCGGTTTCAGAAAACGGAAATGCCCTCATTTTATTAAACGGTGCTTTTGAAAATCATCCGGTAAAAACAAATTACCGAAAAAGCCGTGGACTGATCGTTTTGGACCTGATAGCGGAAGAAGATATTTTCGAGTCAATAGAATTAATTGATTTGGAAAACATTGAACCTTTCACACTGGTGATTTTTCAGGAAAAACAATTGGCAGAATTTCGCTGGGACGGAACCGAAAAACATTTTAAGAGATTAGACGCTCATCTTCCGTACATCTGGTCTTCCGCAACTTTGTACGATGCAAAAGCACAGGAAAAAAGAAGGGAAATTTTCAAAGAATTTCTGCAAATCGAGCCGATTTCCGAAAAAGATATTTTAGATTTCCACCATCAGAAAACCGATGATCTGGAAAACGGAATTACCATCAAAAGACAAAATAGGATACAAACCATCAGTACGACACAGCTCGTTATTTCCGATGAAATGACACTGAAACATTACGACCGTCTGAACCCAGATTCAAAACCCGAAAAAATTTCCCTCAAAAATGAAACTCAAACATCGCCTTCATAAAATTGCACATTGGGAATACTGGTCTACTTTTTCCATTTACCTGCCGCTTTTTCCGGTTTGGCTGTACTGTGCATATAAAGCAAGAACGCTTTTGTTCTTCCATGGAGCGAATCCTTCCATAAAATACGGCGGAATGGCAATGGAAAGCAAAAAAGAAATCTACGATCTGATTCCCGAAAACTGGATCCCGAAAACAGTTTTTGCGTCTTCAGAAATTTCATTTAACGAAATTTTATCTGAATTAAAATCACAAACCATCAATTTCCCCGTTATTGTAAAACCCAATATCGGATTGAAAGGTTTGGGCGTTGTTCAGGTTGAAAATGTAAACGAACTGGAAGATTATCAAAAAAATAATGCCTGTGATTTTTTAATTCAGGAAAAAATAAATTATCAGCATGAAGTCGGGATTTTTTATCACCGTTTTCCGGACGAGAAAAAAGGAAAGATCACAGGAATGGTGAAAAAAGAATTTCTTTCCGTAAAAGGAAATGGCAGAAAAACGTTGAGAGAATTGGTGATGGAAAATCCCAGAAGTGCGTTCCAGATCAAAGCCATAGAACAGAAAATGGGAAGCGAAATGCAGAAAACAGTTCCTGAAAACGAAGAAATAATTCTGATCCCGTTCGGAAGCCATACGAGAGGCGCAAAATTTATTGATATTTCAAGTGAAGTTACCGAAAAATTAGAACAAAAAATAGATGAAATCTGTACCAAAGTGAATGGTTTTTATTTCGGAAGACTGGATGTGATGTTTGAAAATCTGGAACTTCTAAAAGAGGGAAAGAATTTAAAAATCATCGAAATAAACGGTGCTAAAAGCGAACCAACGCACATGTACGATCCGAAACACTCATTATTTTTTGCATGGAAAGAAATTGCAAAACACTGGAACATCATGGCAGAAATCAGCAGAAAAAACCACGAAACCGGATTTCCTTATCTGGATATAAAAGAGGGATTTTCTGCGCTGAAAAACAATCTTGCCATAGAAAAAAGGCTGAGGAAGATTTCTTCGGTTGATTAATCTGCAAAAAACAGTTACTTTTGTAGTAAAGTATTTACATAAAATTACAATATGAAATTCTCTTCGATTTATAAAATTCCGTTGCTGCTTTTCTTTTTTATTACCCTTGCAGTTTCGGGACAAATCAAAAATCCTGTAAAATTTAAATTTACAATCAACGAATTAGGCGACAATCAATATGAAGCCGTCCTGAATGCCACGATGGAAAGCGGTTGGCATATTTACTCCAAAGACATTCCGGAAGATACGGGAATTCCTACCGACTATAAAGTTTCGGGGAAAAACATAGAACTGATCGGGAAATTTACCGAAGTGGGTAAAAAGCATGAAGAATTTTCTGAGGCTTTCGGCGGAAAAATTATTTTCTACTCCAACACGGCAGGTTTCAAGCAGAAATTTAAGCTGAAAGACGGAACAAAACCGGGAGATGTTGTTGCTGAAATTACGTATCAGACCTGTGACGACAGAGTCTGTCTTGCTCCGAACACATTGGAATTCAACAAACAGGTTACGCCAAAAGGAGCGGCTGAAGAAGTAAAAACCAATGAAAAAACAACGGCAAAAGATTCTTTGCAACCTGTTGTGGATACGTTGGGTAATGTTGTTCAACCTGCTGTTCCAACTGCAGAAACCCAAAAACTTGATCCTAAAAATTTAAAAATAGAATCCATTAATTTCCAGAAACCATTAACAGACTGCGGAACAGGATCATCAAAAATCAGCGAAAACTACTGGACCTATCTGCTGTTAGGATTTATCGGAGGTTTAATTGCCTTGTTAACGCCGTGCGTTTTCCCGATGATTCCTTTAACGGTTTCGTTCTTTACCAAAGGAAATAAAAATCCGGCAAAAGGAAAGAGAGATGCTTTGATCTATGGGTTTTTCATTCTTTTGATCTTTGTTTTATTAAGTGTTCCTTTCCATTTAATTGATGGAATTGCAGGAAATATTTTCAACGAAATTTCAACCAATGTATGGCTGAATATTGCGTTCTTCATCATCTTTATTTTCTTCGCGGGAAGTTTCTTCGGCTATTATGACATTACTTTGCCAAGTTCTATTGCCAATAAATCTTCAAAAGCGGAAGAAGCGGGTGGAATTATCGGGATTTTCTTCATGGCTTTAACGCTGGTGATCGTTTCTTTCTCATGTACAGGTCCTATTTTGGGAAGTTTATTGGGAAGCGCGATTACGGGTTCTGCTAATGTTCCGATGCTGCTTACTTTTGCTTTGGCAGGATTCGGATTGGCTTGGGCAATTGTTTTCGGTTTGCTGGCTTTATTTCCGCAGGCATTGCAAAGTCTTCCGAAATCCGGAGGCTGGATGAATACGGTGAAAGTTGTTTTAGGTTTCGTAGAACTGGCTCTTGCTTTAAAATTCTTATCCAAAGCAGATCTGGTTTCTAAAACATTCTTCATTAAAAGAGAACTTTTCATCGGAATCTGGATCGTTATAGCCATTGGTTTAGCCATTTATTTGTTTGGATTAATCAAATTCCCGCATGATGACAAGAAACCTAAAATTTCTGTTACCAGAAAAATTTTAGGGGTTTTAGGAATTGGTTTTGTGGTGTATCTGGTTCAGGGATTCATTCCTTCTGACAGACCAAAACTGCAATTATTAAGCGGAATTTTACCTCCGTTAAATGTTAGCTATTTCCATGATGAAAAAGACGGAATTCTGGGAATGCATCCTGAACACGATTTCTTTACCGCCATTGAATTAGCGAAAAAGGAAGGCAAACCGATCTTAATTGATTTCACGGGTTACGGATGTGAAAACTGCCGAAAAATGGAAGAATTTGTGTGGAGCGAACCGGATATTTTACCGATTCTTCAAAACGACGTGGTTCTGGCTTCTCTTTATGTGGATGATAAAGAAGAACTTCCTGAAGATCAGAAAACAAAAATCGATCTTGGTGACGGACAGGTGAAAAAAGTAAAAACCATCGGTGACCGATGGAGTCTTTTCCAGCAGGTGAATTTTAATAATAATTCCCAGCCGCATTACGTTTTATTAACGCCGGACGGAAAAGTAATCAACACCCCGGTTTCAGGATATATGGAGAAAGAAAAATTCAAAAAATTCCTTGAATGTGGTGTAAATTATTATAAACAGAATAAATAATATATTCAATTCTCATAAATCAGCCTTATCAGTTTTTCTGGTGAGGCTTTTTTAATACTTTTTTTAATAATCTAATTTGGGCGAGTTTCATTTAAACGCAACGATCACAAGATTTAATATAGCTATGCTTTTTATTTTTGGTTCGCAAGGGCACTTCGTTCAGCAAATGATAGCAGAAACTTTTGCTTAATAAATTCTTAAGCTTTAGAAACCGTTATTTTTTTAATATATTGATTTTAAAAGATTTAAATGAAAACACATAGTAAAAATGTTAAATTAATACCATTTTTAAAATTTAGGTATAAACTTTGTATTGATTCCAAAACAAAAATAGAGATACAACACCCTTTATTGAAAATTGTTTAACATTTTAAAAACTATTAATTATGGCTGAAGTTATTGCACAAGAGAAGCAGGGAGGAAGCAAACAAAGAAAAAAACTGATCCGAGTTGACATGACTCCAATGGTAGATTTAGGATTTTTACTCATCACCTTTTTTATGTTTACCACGAATTTTACAAAACCTAATGTGATGGATTTAGGACTGCCTGCTAAAGATCCACATCCAGACCCAACGCACAAACCCGTAATAAAACCTTTAAATCAGGTTACCTTTATTTTAGGAAAAGATAACAGAGTATTTTATCATCAAAGCTTTAAAGAAGGATTAAATACAAGTAATTTAAAAGAAACAAATTTCAGTGGAATTAATATCACTAAAATTATTTCGGAAGCCTACAATAATGCTCCCAATAAGGAAAATTTCACTATTATCGTGGAACCAACAGACGACGCAAACTATAAAAACTTTGTAGATGTTTTGGACAACATCGCTATTTCGAAAAAAGAAAGATATGGAGTTACCGACATTAAACCTTGGGAAAAGAAAGTTTACGAAGAATTAATCAAATAAAATAAGAAGGGCATTTTTAAAATGCTCTTTTTTTTATTTACTTTTGAGTATAATTTATTCATTAATGAAAAACTTTTTAACCGCAGTTGTTTTAGCAGCTTTTATTGTTTCATGCTCCAAAAAAGAAGCAACTTCTACTTCCGATAAGACCGACAGTACAAAAATCATCGATTCTATTAACGCTGCGAGAACAAAAATCAACGACAGCATAAAATCCAAAAATCATTTTAAAGATTTCAGCGGGTCTCACAAATTCACTCATAATTCAATTAAAAATTCGGGTTCTGTAAATTTCAAAAAAATTGATGGCGAAAGAGACCATTACGACGTTTCAGGAAATATCAGCTCCGGAAAAAACACCGTCGAAATAAAAGGATTTATGGCGGTTGTTTCAGACAAACACATGAATTTTACAGGAGAAATTACAGAAAGTATTTCAGCAAACGACAACGGAAAACCTTATACCAGAAAAGGAACAAAAACTTTCATGTCAAAGGACGGAGGAAAAACATACCGACTTCAGGATATGGTAAATGGTTCGGGATTTGTTGAATATATTGACATTCACTTTTAATTACTGAAATATGTTAAACTTCGAGAGAAAAGGAAACGGAAAAGAAACTTTGGTTCTGATTCACGGCTTCATGGAAAATCTTTCTATCTGGAGCGATATGCAGCCTCATCTTTCCGACAATTTTTCATTGTTAAAAATTGATCTTCCCGGTCATGGACAATCTGAAATCATTGCGGAAGTTCAGACGATGGAACTGATGGCGGAAGAGGTAAAAAAAGTTTTGGATCATGAAAATATAACCAAAATTCACTTACTCGGACATTCGATGGGAGGGTATGTTTCTCTGGCTTTCGCAGAAAAACATCCTGAATACCTGAAAAGTTTAACTTTATTTTTCTCCACGTATTTTCCGGATGATGATGAAAAAAAAGAACAGCGCATCAAAAGTTACCGCATCATCAAAGATGCTTTCGCGCATTACGCGAGAGCAGGAGTTCCGAATCTGTTTAATCCCAATGAAAAAGACATTCTGGAAGGAAAAATAGAAACCGCACTGGAAGTTGCCCTTTCTACCAATAATCTCGGAGCTTTGGCATCTGTAAAAGGAATGGTGGAACGAACTGACAAAAAGCATATCATGGAAAATCTTGAGGCAAAAATTTTGGTTCTTGCCGGAAAACACGACAACGCGGTAAAAACCGAAACCATGATTAAGCATCTTCCCGACCGTACCAACATTAAATCCTACATTCTTGATTGCGGACACAACGGACATTGGGAAAAGCCAAAAATCTGCGCAGAGATCATCAATACAGAGCTTCTTCACAATATGCCGAAACATTTGGTCTTTTAGTATGCTGGATTTTTTCTCTTTCAAAAAAAAGAAACCCGTCATCGGTCTGACTCTTTCAGGTGGAGGAATGCGCGGAATTGCTCACATTGCGGTTTTAAAGGCTTTGGAAGAGTACGATCTGAAACCGGACATTATTTCTGGCACGAGTGCAGGATCTATTGTAGGAGCGTTTTATTCTTTCGGGAAATCTCCGGATGAAATGATGGAAATCGTAAAACAGACTACTTTTTTTTCGAGGTCTTATCTTAAACTCTCCAAAAACGGAATTTTCAGTTCTAAATTTATTCTGAAACTTTTCACCGATCATTTTCCGGAAGATAATTTTAACATTTTAAAAATTCCTTTGTATGTTGCCGCCACTGAAATGACGCACGGAATTGTAGATTTTTTCTCGGAAGGTGAACTTTTCATCCCGTTATTGGCTTCTTCAAGCGTTCCTTTTGTTTTGCCTCCAGTAAAAATTGGCGAAAAGATTTATGTAGACGGCGGTGTTTTAGACAATCTACCGATTGAACCGATTGTAGACAAATGCGATTTCCTTATTGCTTCCCACGTCAATTCCATCAGCTACGATAGTCTGGAAAAAATGAGCTTAATGAAGGAATTTGACCGGATTTTACACTTGGCCATCGCAAAATCTGTATATTCCAAAGCCAAGACCTGCGATATTTTTCTGGATCCGCCGAAGATGACGAAATTCAGTCTTTTTAACAAAAAATTCTTAGATATTATGTTTCAGGAAGTTTATGAATACACTTGTAAAGAGCTTGAGGAAAAGGGATATTCGAGGGGTTAGAGTTGAGGGTTTGAGGGTTTTGGAGTTTTAGAGTTATAGCGTTGAGAGTTTTTAGAATGTGAGTGAGTGTTATTGCGGACAGACCGAAGGTCTGCGAACTTAATTCGAACGACGAAGCCATCTCTTTAAAAGCAATTTAAATTCTGCGTTGATTATTTTCAGGGATTAAAATCAATAAAATTCAGATTCTTCATCCGTTTTTATTTCTTTCTGAATGAAAATATACGCAGAGCTTTCTTAGGCTAAACCTTAAACTTAACCTCAATCTCAGCCTAAACCTAAATCAAACTTACAAACTCTCCTCTCCTTCTATTTTCCCTTTGAATGTTTCAATAGTTCCCTGCAAAGATTCGTAAGATTTTCCTCCGGCTGCATTAATGTGACCTCCTCCATTGAAATATTTTCTTGAGAACTGATTCACATCCATATCATCCTTACTTCTGAAAGAAATTTTAATAAAATCTTCATACAGATCTTCCATAAAGAACGCTGCCATTTTTACGCCTAAAATACTCAGACCGTAATTAACGAAACCTTCTGTATCACCTTTCTGGAAGCCATATTCTTTCAGCTCTTCCCTTGTTAAATAAAGAACAGCCACTTTTCCGTCTTTTACCACTTCTATTCTTCCTAAAATCAGAGCTAATAAATGAAGACGGGAAACGGTATTGGTATCCCATGTATTGGAAGTAATCATCGCAGGATCTGCTCCGTGTCCGATGAGATTGGCAATAATTCTGTGCGTGGTTGCACTTGTAGAACGGAATCTGAAACCTCCTGTATCTGTCATAATTCCGGTATAAAGACATTCTGCAATATCGTTATTCACAAGATTTTCATCATTCATCGCTTCTATGAAATGATACACCATCTGACAGGTCGCAGGAATTATGGTATCGGAATAAACAAAGTCAAATTTCTCAGGCTGCTGATGATGATCGATAAGAATCTTTTTCGCTCTGGAATTGGTAAGCCAGTCTCCCAAAATCCCGATTCTGGAAGGCGCATTGAAATCCAGGCAGAAAATAACATCTGCGTCATAGATAAGATCAGAAGCTACTTTTCTTTTGTAGTCTGCAATCAGAACCTTTTTTGCTTCGGGCATCCATTTCAGAAATTTAGGAAAATCGTTGGGAACAATTACCTCTGCATGAATTCCTTTTGCTTTCAGATAATGTTTTAAACCAAGGCTGGAACCAATAGCATCGCCATCCGGATTATAATGGGTAAGAATTACAATTTTATGTTCCGGAGTAAGTAACTTGTTGATTTCTAAAAGTTCTGCTGGTGTAAACATCATGATGTTTATTTTTTCTTTAAATTTGAGTTTCCAAAGATAGAGCTTTTAAACAAATCATTGTGCATTATTTTACAATATCGGGAAAGTACGCATCCCGTCGGCATTTGCAAAGAATGCATGAAAAAACAGTGTAATTTTTTTAAAAAAAGATTTGTAAAGTTTGCAACTTTTAAAAAATTCCATATCTTTGCAACCTGAAAATTAATAGATAATTACGATTTAAACATATAGTAATGAGTAAAAGAACATTCCAGCCATCAGAAAGAAAAAGAAGAAACAAACACGGTTTCAGAGAAAGAATGTCTACGCCAAATGGAAGAAGAGTTTTGGCTGCGAGAAGAGCTAAAGGCAGAAAGAGTTTAACTGTAAGTGCTTCACGCGCTAAGAGATAATCTTTTTATTATCATATACAAATCATGCTTGAAAAGTAGTTTTTCAGGCATTTTTTGTTGTTAAATTTTCCCAAAATTTAGGTTATTTATTCTTCTTTTTCCTATTTTTAAAATCTGAAAAAATTTTAAGAAAAAGTACTTTAAAACTGAATTATGCCACATACAAATATCGCCGGAGACAATATCATCAGCTTACAGCACGCGAAGATTGCCCAAAAAAACTTCACGGTTCTTTCTGATGTGAATCTGAACATCAAAAAAGGAAGATTCTGCTATCTTATCGGGAAAACAGGTTCCGGAAAAAGTTCCCTGCTGAAAACTTTGTACGGGCATATTCCTTTAGCTTCCGGACACGGTGCAGTGGTAGGTTTTGACCTTGCCAAACTGAGAGCTTCAGACGTTCCGAACCTGAGAAGAAAATTAGGAATTGTTTTTCAGGATTTCCAGTTGCTTTCTGACAGAACGGTTGAAAAAAACCTGAAATTCGTACTCGAAGCAACAGGATGGAGCGATAAGACAAAAATGGAAGACCGCATTAACGAAGTTCTTGGCAGTGTAAACATGAAAAGTAAGAAGCACAAAATGCCGCACGAACTTTCAGGAGGAGAACAACAGCGTGTTGCTATCGCGAGAGCGCTTCTCAATCATCCGGATCTTATTCTTGCGGATGAGCCTACAGGAAACCTTGACCCTGAAACGTCCAATGAAATCATGACTTTACTAAAGCAGGTTGCGCTTGAAAACGGAGCGGCTGTTGTTATGGCAACACACGATTATCATATGATCCAGAATTTTCCGGGTGAAGCCATAAGATGTGAAGACGGAAAAGTTTCCGTGCTTGATACTGCAGAATTATTTGAGTAAAATTTAAACCATTAAGGACATTTAAGAAGTTAAGTTTCTTTAAAAAAATCAAATAGATTTTTAAAGCGGAAAAGTACTTAATATTCTTAATTCCTTAACAATTACTTAATGGTTTATAATATTCTTATTTCCTAAAAACATGAAACTCTTTGGTGAGTTCAAGATATTGGTCCGAGTATTGTCTCGGACTTTTTTCTATGGTAAACTCTAGTTCTTCGTACGATTGCTCGTTTAAAGAAAATTCAAGAATCAATCTTTTTGTTTTTGAGTTTTCAATGCCTTTAATATTGATTTTTTTAACTAAAAACAACTGATTTTCATTCGCAAACTGAATAAAATCGTTTCCGGCTTCAACAGGAATAATGACTGAAAATATTCCTTTTTCCGTTAGTAAAGAAGATGATTTTGAAATGAGCTGTCGGAAATTTAATTCCACGGTCTGCCTTGCGATTTTATCTTTTTCTGAGCCGGAAACTTCAAAATACGGTGGATTGGAAACAATCAGATCAAATTTTTCTTCGGGTTCAAAATATTTAAAATCCTGATGAATATTTTTTAATCGTGAAGCAAAAGGTGAATTTTCAAAATTAAGTTTGGTGAGATGTGCCGCTTCTTCATTGATGTCGATTCCCAAAAATTGTGCATTCTGATTTTTTTGCGCTAACATCATCGAAATTAATCCGGTTCCTGTTCCGACTTCCAGTACTTTAGAAGCGTTATCAACACAAGCTAAAGCACCCAGCAAAACACCGTCCGTTCCTACGCGAAAGACGTTTTTAGACTGCTGAATTTCAAATTGTCTGAATGTAAAAGGCTTCACTATAAATTTGTCGGTAATGTGATGGTAAAAGTCGATCCTTTTCCAACTTCTGATTTAACGGTGATTTCTCCTTTGTAATCTTCCACCATTATTCTTACCATGGAAAGACCAAGTCCCATTCCGCTGTTTTTTGAGGTGAAATTTGGTTCAAAAATCCTTTCATAAATATTTTCCGGGATTCCTATTCCATTGTCCTGTACGGAAATCATCACACGTCTCTGATGCTGCTCAAGATCTACATTGATAATTAATTTTCTTTCATCGCTTTCCGCCTGTCTTGCATTCGTCACAAGGTTGGTAATGATTCTGGACAAATAGATCCTGTCCATATTGATCATGATATTGCTTTTATTGGAATGCATGAAGATGCTGTCATCATTAAAAACACGGAGAATATCTTCCACCTCAGTATTCAGATTGATGATCTCATTGTTTTTTTCAGGCAATTTGGCAAATTCCGAGAATGCAGAAGCTACGGTAGCAATCAAATCGATCTGATCGACCATGGTTTTGCTCATCTGCTTTACTCTTTCTCTGATATTCGGATCTTCGGGATCAAATTTTCTTTCAAAATTCTGGATGGTCAGTTTCATGGGGGTTAAAGGATTTTTCACCTCATGCGCAACCTGTTTTGCCATTTCTCTCCACGCTTCTTCCGAAGCTTTAAAACGAAGTCTTTCCTTCTGATCCTGAATCTGGAGAATCATTCTATTATAAGCTCTTGCCAAAGCATTCAGTTCGTCGTTTTTATAGTAACGGATCGGACGCATTTCATTTTCAAACAATGTAATGCGCGTAATCATATCCGAGAATTTGGTAATATTTTTTGCTAAGTTATTAGACATCACCCAGCTAAACCATACGCTGAATAAGATCAGCAGAACATCTACAAGAATAATATATTTTACATAAACGTTCAAGACATCAAAATACGCAGCTTCATCATGATAAAGCGGAATGTATACGATCCCTATAGGTTCTAAATCATTATTTTTCAGTAATAAATATGAAGAGGTAAGAACCGCATCTTTACTGGCATCATACCCTTTAATATCCACCCTTGCTTTGGTTGCCAAAATACGGTTGAGAATATTTAAAGGAACAGGTTTTTTATACTCCGAATTTCCTTCTACACTGGAAAGAAGGTAATTTCCCTTTAAATCATAAACAACAACAGGATGTTTGTTAATATCGGCTATTTCATATATTTTATTATCCAGAAGTTCAGGAAGATCGCTCGTTTTTACACGCGTCCTGCTCAGTTCATAATCCAGGTAACTAATTACAGTACCCGTCTTGTTCTGCATGTCAATTTCACTTTGTTTTTCGTAATTTTCCTTTAAAACAAAGTACGGAACCAGCGAAGAAGCGACAACACTTAAAAGACAAACCAATAAGAAACCGAAGAACACACGGTTCCTTAAGCTATATCCTTTATATATATTAATTGACATCCGCTATTTTTTAATTAACCTAGCAATATACTTACCAATTATATCAAATTCCAGATTAACTTTATCTCCAATTTTTAAATATTGCATATTTGTGAATTCCCATGTATACGGAATGATCGCTACAGAAAACTGTGTATCTTCGCTTTTTGCCACGGTTAAACTGATCCCATTCACTGTAATTGAACCCTGTGGAACGGTTACAAAATTTCCGTTATCTTCATATTTCATGGTAATAAAATAACTTCCGTCTTTATTCTCAATGTTCACCACTTCCCCGGTTTTATCAACGTGTCCCTGAACAATATGCCCATCCAGTCTTCCGTCCATTTTCATGCAGCGTTCAAGATTCACCACGGTTCCTTCCTGCCATTTTCCAAGATTTGTTTTTTCTAAAGTTTCATTGATGGCGGTTACCACATAACGGTCTCCTTCAATTTTCACAACCGTAAGACAACAACCGTTGTGTGCAAGACTCTGGTCGATTTTCAATTCATTGGTAAACGGGCATGTTAAGGTAAAATCTATATTGCTTCCGTTTTCTTCGATCTTCTCAATTACTCCAACTGCTTCAATAATTCCTGTGAACATATTATTTTTTGCTAAATTTGTAAAATTATAATGTTCAAAGATAATCAAAATGAGCCCAAAAAACCATAAAGTACGAGTAGGAATTTCAATTGGAGATTTCAACGGCATCGGTCCCGAAATCATCATGAAATCTCTTGCAGACAAAACCATTACGGATTTTTTCACACCTGTAATTTTTGGTTCGGGAAAATTATTTACCTATCAGAAAAATATTTTTAAGTTAAATTTAAATTTTAACTACATCACCGAAGCTTCGCAGGCTCAGGCGGCAAAACTGAACATGGTGAATCTGGTGAAGGAAAATTCGATGGTAGAACTGGGAACACCTACTGAAGAATCCACCAAAATGGCGATCGATTCTCTGGAAGCGGCTACCGAAGCTTTACTGAAAGGGGAAATCGATGTTTTGGTTACGGCACCAATCAACAAAGATGAAATGGTGAAAATGGGCTTTAAACACGCTGGTCACACAGGATATTTTGAAGAGAAATTCAATAAAAAAGGATTGATGTTTCTGGTAACAGAAGATCTTAAAGTAGCGGTTTCAACACATCATATTCCGATTGCACAAGTTGCGGAAAATATTTCCAAGGAAAAGATAAAAAAACAAATCCGGGTTTTAAACCAGACGCTGATTGAAGATTTTAATATTACCCGACCTAAAATTGCTGTTCTGGGCTTAAATCCTCACGCAGGAGACGGCGGAGTAATCGGAAAAGAAGAAATTGAAGTTATTGCTCCGGCAATTAAAGAACTTTCCGACAACGGAATTCTTGCTTTCGGACCTTTTCCGGCAGACAGTTTTTTCCAACCCGGAAAATACAAAAGCTTCGATGCTGTTTTAGCCATGTATCACGATCAGGGACTAGCTCCTTTCAAAACGCTGGCGTATGAAGAAGGGGTAAATTATACGGCAGGACTTCCATTCATCAGAACATCTCCGGATCACGGAACGGCTTATGACATTGCCGGAAAAAATGTTGCCGATCCACAGAGTTTTACAGAAGCGATTTTCACTGCTATTAAAATTTTCAGGAACAGAACGGAATACAACGATCTGATGAACAATCGTCTGCAGCCAAGAAAAATGGCAGTAGACAACGGAATAGACGAAGATCTGCCGGATGAAACTGAAGGATAAATCTTTAATAAAGATTTTAAATTAATTTGTTAGAAATTTTATTTGTTATTATAAAAAAATTGCATATTTTTGCACACTCATTTTATGGACAAGTTAAGAAACTATGACGTAAGCTTTTCCGGACTAAAAACCGGCAAGCACGAGTTCAGGTTTGAGATAGATAAAGAGTTCTTTCAATTATTTGACACTGAACAGGAATTTACAAATCCTAAAATTGCGGTGGATGTCTTATTAGATAAGCATTCTACCTTTTTAGAATTTGAGATCAAAGTAAACGGAACGGTAGAATTGGTTTGTGATATTTCGAATGAAAATTTCGATCATCCTATTGAAAACCAGATCAAAGTTTTGGTAAAATTTGGGGAAGAGTATGATGACAGCGAAGAAGATGTAATCACTATTCCGACTTCAGATCATGCGTTTAATATCGCTCAGCTGATTTACGAAAACGTAGCACTTTCCATTCCGATGAAAAAGATTTCACCGAATGTAAGTGATGATGATCTTGCTATTCTGGAAAAGTTCAGCCCGAAAGAAATTCAGAAAGAAGAGGAGGAAGAACATGAAAGCGACCCGAGATGGGACGCACTAAAAAATTTAAAGAATAAAAATTAAATAGTTTAATGATGAGATGATGAATCTCATCGCTCATCAATTAAAAAAGTTATTACAAAATGGCACATCCAAAGAGAAGACAGTCGTCTACAAGAAGAGATAAGAGAAGAACTCACTACAAAGCTGTAGTTCCTCAATTAGCTAAAGATGCAACAACAGGAGAGCTTCACCTATACCACAGAGCTCACTGGCATGAAGGAAAATTGTACTACAGAGGTAAAGTAGTATTGGAAAAAGAAGTAGCATCTACTGAAGAAAACTAAGAGTCGATTTTCCTCGAAAAACACTCATTTTAATACAAAAACCGCCCAATTTTGATAAAATTTGGCGGTTTTTTGTTGTTTTTTATGTTTTTTTGGTATCTTTGGAACAAAATCAAATATCAATTTTATGGACATTAAAGACATACAAAATCTTATTAAGTTTGTATCTAAGGCAGAAGTTTCTGAAGTAAAGTACAAAACTAAAGATTTCGAAATCACTATTAAAACTCCATTGGCTGGAAGTGAAGTTGCTTACGCTCAACCTGCGGTTTACCACACTGCTCCACAACAGGTAGCTGCTGCTCCTGCACCGGCTGCAACTCCGGCTGCTGCACCTGCTGCAAGTACAGAAGCTGCTTCTGACGACAGCAAATACGTGACCATTAAGTCTCCAATGATCGGAACTTTCTACAGAAAGCCATCTCCAGACAAAGACGTGTTCGTAAATGTTGGTGATGAGGTTTCTAACGGAAAAGTAGTTTGCGTTATCGAGGCAATGAAGTTATTCAACCAGATCGAATCTGAGGTAAGCGGAAAAATCGTTAAAATTTTAGTAGACGATGCAACACCTGTAGAGTACGACCAACCTTTATTCTTAGTAGATCCATCTTAAGGAATTTTAGATTACAGATTATAAATTTTAGATGAAGCTTTTCATTTAAAATAATTTAAAATTCAAAATTTATAATTTAAAATTTCGGAGAGATGTTCAAAAAAATATTAATAGCCAATCGTGGCGAAATTGCAATGCGTATTTTACGTACTTGTAAAGAAATGGGAATTAAGACCGTTGCGGTATATTCTACTGTAGATAAAGACAGTCTTCACGTAAGATTTGCTGATGAAGCGGTTTGTATCGGTCCGGCAATGAGCAAAGATTCCTATCTAAAAATTCCTAATATTATTGCTGCTGCGGAAATTACCAATGCAGACGCTATTCACCCGGGTTACGGTTTCTTATCTGAAAACGCTAACTTCTCCAGAATCTGTCAAAAAAACGGTATTAAATTCATCGGTGCGACTCCTGAGCAAATTGAAAAAATGGGAGACAAAGCAAATGCTAAGGCAACCATGAAAGCAGCAGGTGTACCTTGCGTACCGGGTTCAGACGGTTTGATCGAGTCTTATGAAATCGCTGCAACAACTGCTGAGGAAATTGGTTATCCTGTGATGATCAAAGCAACTGCAGGAGGTGGCGGAAAAGGGATGAGAGCCGTTTGGAAAGCCGAAGACCTTAAAGATCACTGGGAATCTGCAATTCAGGAAGCTGTAGCGGCATTCGGAAACGGAGGAATGTACATGGAAAAACTGATCGAAGAGCCAAGACATATCGAAATTCAGGTTGCGGGAGACCAGTTTGGTAAAGCCTGTCACCTTTCTGAAAGAGACTGTTCGGTACAGAGAAGAAATCAGAAACTTACGGAAGAAACTCCTTCTCCTTTCATGACGGACGAACTTCGTGAAAAAATGGGAGAAGCGGCTGTAAAAGCTGCTGAATTTATTGGATATGAAGGGGTGGGAACTATCGAATTCCTTGTGGACAAGCACAGAAATTTCTATTTCATGGAAATGAATACAAGAATTCAGGTAGAGCACCCTATCACCGAGCAGGTTATCGATTATGACCTGATCAGAGAGCAGATTCTTCTGGCTGCAGGAACTCCGATTTCAGGAATCAATTATTATCCGAAATTGCATTCAATTGAGTGCAGAATTAATGCGGAAGATCCTTACATGGATTTCAGACCTTCTCCGGGGAAAATCACAGGATTAAATATTCCCGGAGGACACGGAGTGAGAGTGGATACACACGTTTATTCAGGATATACAATTCCGTCCAACTACGATTCTATGATTGCAAAACTTATCACAACGGCTCAGACGCGTGAAGAAGCTATTGCAAAAATGAGAAGAGCATTGGAGGAATTCTATATTGAGGGTGTAAAAACAACAATTCCTTTCCACAGACAACTGATGGATAATGAGGATTACCTTTCAGGAAACTATACTACAAAATTCATGGAGGATTTTGTGATGGACAGAAAATATGATAATCACTAAATTGATTATTTAAAAATATTTTAACCGCCTCATTTTTGGGGCGGTTTTTTATTAAAAATCAAAACGAAAAGATATTTAAACTGTAATTGATAAGTGATTGGAATAATAATTTCTAAAACATTCTGTTCTATCATTAAAATGTACTTTTCCCACAAAATTTTTCAGTAGAAGATTTCTGTTTATTCATATCAATTATAATGTTTAAATTTGTACAAAACCTAAATTTATGTCAACAGTAGAAACAGTAAAAGACTCACAATATTTCATTGATCTTGAAGACCGACACGGAGCCCACAACTACCACCCTCTTCCGGTTGTTTTAGATAAGGGAGAAGGTGTTTTTGTCTGGGATGTGGAAGGAAAGAAATACTATGATTTCCTTTCTGCGTATTCTGCTGTGAACCAAGGTCATTCTCATCCGAAAATTGTAGGAGCTTTAGTTGAGCAGGCTCAGAAACTTGCTTTAACGTCAAGAGCTTTTTATAATTCGAAATTGGGAGAATACGAAAAAAAGATCACTACCCTATTTGGTTTTGATAAAGTTTTACCGATGAATTCCGGTGCTGAAGCAGTGGAAACAGCAGTAAAATTAGCAAGAAAATGGAGCTACGAAGTAAAAGGAATTTCTGAAAATGCTGCAAAAATCGTAGTTTGTGAAAATAACTTCCACGGAAGAACCACAACGATTGTTTCATTCTCCAATGATCCTGATGCGAACCAGAATTACGGTCCGTTTACTCCAGGTTTTATTAAAATTCCTTACAACGACCTTGAAGCTTTAGAAGAAGTTTTAAATAGAGAAGCAGAAAATATTGCGGCATTTTTGGTTGAGCCTATTCAGGGTGAAGCCGGAGTATATGTTCCGAATGAAGGATTTTTAAAAAATGCTTCTGAATTGTGTAAAAAGCATAATGTTCTTTTTATTGCCGATGAAGTTCAGACAGGAATTGCAAGAACAGGAAAATTAATCGCATGTCATCACGAAGATGTACAACCTGATATTCTAATTTTAGGAAAAGCCCTTTCCGGAGGAATGTACCCCGTTTCAGCAGTTTTGGCGGATAATGAGATCATGAATGTGATTAAACCGGGACAACATGGTTCTACGTTTGGAGGAAATCCGATTGCATGTGCAGTAGCTGTTGCAGCTTTAGATGTTGTAGAAGAAGAAAAACTTTCTGAAAGAGCGGAAGAACTGGGAAAATTATTCCGTTCCGAAGTTGAAAAAATTATTGAAAAAACAGACCTTATCACAAAGGTTAGAGGAAAAGGTTTGCTGAATGCTATTTTAATTAACGACACTCCTGAAAGTTCTACGGCATGGAATCTTTGTCTGAAGTTAAAAGAAAATGGACTGCTTGCAAAACCTACCCACGGAAATATTATCCGATTGGCTCCACCTTTGGTGATTACAGAAGAGCAATTGCTGGATTGCGTGAAGATTATTGAGAAAACTATTTTAGAATAGACCTGTTTTGGTAGAAATTATTATTCCGATATACAAAAAAACACCTGATGCAGATGATCTGATTTCGATAAATCAGGCATTCCATGTTTTAAAAAATCACAAAATTACGTTTATTCATCCCAAAAGTTTGGATGTGAGCAACTATGAAAAGTTCACATCCAGATTTTTGGCTTTTGATGATGTTTACTTTAAAAATATCCACGGATACAATTGTCTTATGCTGAGTGTAGATTTCTACAACAGCTTTTCGGAAAAATATTTACTGATTTATCAGACCGACTGTTTCGTGTTTAAAGACGAGCTTCTGGATTGGTGTAATAAAGATTTTGATTATATCGGTGCTGCCTGGATCAGAAGTTCTGAGAAGATATCTTTGGTCAAACTGATTTCAGACCGAGGTTTCGCAAAATTAAAAGCTTTAATCAACTTCAAAGGCAACGGAAAATCGCAGAAAGACAAATCTTTACTTTATAATGCAGTCGGAAACGGAGGTTTATCTTTAAGAAAGCGCGAAAAATTTATCGAAGTATTAAAAAATCTTTCAGAGGTTAAAGATGTTTATCTGAAGGAAGAAAATATAAGTGAATTTTATGCTGAAGATGTATTTTTCAGCATAGAGCCGGAAAGAAATGGAATTAATTTTTCTAAACCAGACTATAAAGAAGCGTGTGGATTTTCTATTGAAAACAAGCAGCAGAAAGCATTGGAAATTAATCACGGAAAGCTTCCTTTTGGCTGTCACCGATGGAACAAAGAGAGAGAATTCTGGAAACCCTACTTTTCTAAAGCAGGATATTCTATATAAACGATGGATAACTTCAAAGATAAAAGCATCATATTAGCAGTTCCGGATCATTTCGGACTTCCTCAGGTTTTTAAAGAAAATCTTGAGTTTTTGCGTTTTACAGTCTATCTGGTGAAGCACGACAATTCCAAGATTAAACTTAAAACCAAAGATTCTCTTATTCACCTTTATAAAAAAACGTTCAGTAAGAATAAAACTCATAAAGCCAGAATCACCGCACTGGAAAAAGAAAGTCCACAAATTACTTTTCTTAACGGAATTGAATCCGCAGATTATGCTTTAGTAATAAGACCGGATCTTTTCAGTGAAAAGGTTCTTCAAAAAATCAAATCAAAAAGCAAACACACCGTTGGTTATCAATGGGATGGAATGCAAAGATTTCCACTGGCTGAAAAAACCATACAGTATTTTGATACTTTCTTTGTTTTTGACAGTAATGATGTGAAAAAATATGCTAACGTACAACATATTAACAATTTTTACTTTGACTATCTGCATTCCGAAGAAGCAATTCAACAGGATGTATTTTTTGTGGGAACATTTATGAGAGACCGAATTAATGAGCTATTACAATTGTCTTTAATTTTTAAAAAGATCGGTCTTACAAACAGCATCAATATCATCTGTAATAAATCAAAATATTATAAAAAATACGCCGGATTTCCTGTGCATTTTAAAAAATCAGGAATGAACTTTAAAGACAGTATCCTGAACACGCAGCAATCCAACGTGATATTAGATTTTCAGAATTCCATGCACAATGGAGTTTCATTCAGGGTTTTTGAAGCGGTCGGATATCAGAAAAAACTGATTACCAACAATCCTTTGGTGAAAAATTATGATTTTTATAATCCTAATAATATCTTTGTATTCTCGAATGAAAATATTCATGAGGCGGAACATTTTTTAAAACAGGATTTCGTGGAACTTCCCAATGAAATAAGAGAAAAATATTCTTTCACTGAGTGGATAAAGCATATTCTGAATAGTAATTAAAAAAGATTTATTTGAAAACTTCTGTAGCGGTTTGTACCTATAACGGTGAAAAATTTTTAGAAAAACAAATTGATTCCATTCTGAATCAGACTCATCCTGTTGATGAAATCATCGTATGCGATGATGGATCGACTGATGCTACAGTAGAAATACTAAATTCTTACAAAGAAAAATATCCCGAACTATTTCAGATTTACATCAACGAAAAAAATTTAAGAAGTGTAAAAAACTTTGAAAAGGCAATTTCGTTGTGTACCCACGAAATTATCTTTCTTAGCGATCAGGACGATATCTGGGTTGAAAATAAAGTCGAAAAATATCTGAATTATTTTGAAAACCATCCTGAAATAGAAGTCATTGCTTCTAATGGTTTTGGGATTGATGATGATGGAAAGCTTTTGGACGTAATCACCATTTGGGATGTTATAGGTTTCATGAAGGCAAAAAATATTAAGATTGACTTTTTTGAGATTATAAGTTTTTCGGGAAATATCGCAACCGGTGCAACAATGGCAATTAAAAAAGATTTTGTAAAAAAAACAATTCCTTTTCCTATTGTTCCGGAGTTTCACCATGATGAATGGATTGCATTAATAGCAGCTTCTGAAAATAAATTCGATTTTATTGATGATAAAATGTTTTACTACAGGCAGCATCAAAGTCAACAGGTCGGAGGTGTATTTTTTGATAATAACGAAAGAAAGAAAAATACGCTATTGCGATTTTTCAGTCTGGATTTTAATGTACAGACTTTTTCAAATTATAAACATCTGCTAAAAAGAATTGCCAATTCATATCAGAAGCATAAACATATTCTGGAAGAATCTCAGATTCATCATGATATTTTCAGTAAAAACCTGGATCTTTTCAAGAGTCTTTACTACAAATACAAAAAGAAAATGAAAAAGAAATATCCGGTTCGCTTTTTTATTTTAAATATTGTCGATAAAATAAAAAATAAAAGACAGCTTGAAAAGTAAAATAAAAGGCTACAGCAATCTGTAACCTATTATTTTTTAATTTCTGTCATATTCATCCTCAAGCCTCACGATATCATCCTCGCCGAAATACGTTCCCGTTTGTACTTCAATAAAAACGACCGGCTTATCCGAAAGATTCATTATTCTGTGTTTCGCACCAAGAGGTATAAAAATACTTTCACCGTAAGATAAACTGATCTCCTTATCATCCAGAACGATGGTCGCATTACCTTCAATAATCGTCCACTGTTCCTGTCTTTTATGATGATACTGGTAAGATAATTTCTGCCCCGGATTTACTTCTATTCTTTTCAGCTTATAATGTGGCTCATCCGCTAAAACATAATATTTTCCCCAAGGTCTTTCTCCGATTTCTAGCATATCTGTCTAATAATTTTTAGCGAATGTAGTTAAAATATTTTTTCAATACCAAAAGTGATATTAAATTTTCAACATTTTTATCATTAAACTGCGCTCTGTATTCTTTGGCATTTCTGATTATTTCCAGAGCTTCATTTTCATGATCGATGTAATACTGAAGCTTTTCCTCAAGATTTTCATAATTCTCATCAATCACGATAAAATGTACATCTGGTTTTAAAGTTCCTTCCATATACCATGTTTCCATCTTTAAAGGCGGCGAAACGGCAATAGAATTAGAAGACATGATCCATTTTAAATTCGTGGCAACATCATTTCCTTCAAGGCTTAAAATAAATTTACTTTTTAAATGCTCCCCGATCGAAATCTTAGGTTTTATCCATTCCTGATTTCCGTTTTTATTAACCTGTCCCAGATCACAAAGCGGATGGTTAAAATACTTTTCATAAAATCTTTTTCGGTGTTCCTGATGAACTGCCGCTCTGCCAATCATGATATTTTTCTTTTCAGAAAAATTCAGGTTGTCTTTTACAGATACAAAATGTCTTGCTTTGTCCAGATTCAGTAAAATATTGTTCTCATTATTTCCGTGAATAGGACGGCTTTTCGTGATTTTGGGAAAAACAAGGATGGTATTGACATCACCAAATGCAAAATCAATTTTTAAATCTTTCGGAAAATATCTTGCATACTCATAGGTATCAAAATAATAGGCTTTCGGAGTTTTGGGCTTCAAAAGATCTGTAATCGTTGTTCCGGAATGATTTACCAGAGTTTCAACGGAAATTTTATTGTAATAGTCTACTCTTCTTTCAACTGTTGTAAGCTGTTCTTTGGAAACGGTTTTATAGAGATCATCAATCTTTTTTTCGAAAGATTTTACTGGAAATAATCCTCTTGCAAATCCCTGAATATAAAAAGATAACTTATTCTGTTTTTTAACTTGTGCCATGGTGAATTTAAAACTCCACAAAAATACAGCATTATATCTGTTATTTTTCGAAAAGGAAATTATTTTAATTGATTTTTACACTTAGAAAATTAAATCGTTCAAATAGATGATTAAAATTAGTTTATCGCAAATAAATGTACCTTTTTATATTAGTTTAAGTAAATTTGCAAAAATTTTTATTTAAAATGGACAAAGTAAGAGTACGTTTTGCTCCAAGTCCTACGGGACCTTTACATTTAGGAGGCGTAAGAACCGCATTATACGATTATCTTTTTGCTAAAAACCAGGGAGGTGAATTTGTATTGAGAATTGAAGATACAGATACCGCAAGATACGTTGAAGGAGCAGAAGAATACATTGAAGAAGCCCTTGAATGGTGCGGAATTATTGCCGATGAAAGCCCGAAAAAAGGAGGAAAATTCGCTCCGTACAGACAATCTGAAAGAAGACATATTTACGATAAATATACAGAGCAGATCTTAAAAACAGATTATGCTTACATTGCTTTTGATACCGCTGAAGAACTGGACGCGATCCGTGCAGAATATGAGGCAAGAGGAGACGTTTTTTCTTATGACAATAAATCAAGAAACCGTTTGAGAAACAGTATTGCACTTTCTGAAGAGGAAGTTCAGAAATTGCTGGATGAAAAAACGCCGTATGTCGTGAGATTCAAAATGCCGATCGACAGAACATTAAATCTTGTAGACATCATCAGAGGAAATTCTTCTGTGAATACCAATACTTTAGATGATAAAGTTCTGGTAAAAAACGATGGAATGCCGACTTATCATTTCGCCAACATCATCGATGACCACGAAATGGAAATTTCTCACGTTATCCGTGGTGAAGAATGGCTGCCTTCTTTAGGACTACACACTTTATTATATGAAGCAATGGGTTGGGAAGCGCCTCAGTTTGCCCATCTTTCCTTGATTTTAAAACCTGATGTTTCAACTTTAATTAATAAAGAAAATATAGATGAAATTACTAAATCTTTCACAGAAGAGTTCGTAGCAAAAAACAATCAGTTTTCTTTTGATGAATCTGCAACAATTATTAAATCTTTCTTTTCAGAAGTAAAAAGTCCAAGATTTAAATCAATGTTAAGCGAAAATGATAAGGACAATGAAATATTAGCTTCTGTAAAACAATTTCTTAAAAAAGGAATTTCCGGAAAACTAAGCAAAAGAGATGGCGATAAATTCGGGTTCCCTGTATTTCCTTTGAATTTTAGAGATCCTGCAACAGGAAATATTTCCAAAGGATACAGAGAAAGCGGATATCTTCCTGAAGCATTTATCAATATGGTTGCACTTTTGGGCTGGTCTCCTGCAGACGATAAAGAAATTTTATCTCTGGATGAAATGACAAAAGAATTTGATCTGAACAAAGTTCATAAAGCCGGAGCAAGATTCAGCAAGGAAAAAGCAGAATGGTTCAATCATCAGTACATCCAGAAAACTTCAGATGAAGATTTACTGAATATTCTTAAAAATTCAGATTTAAATTTAACATTATCAGACGACAAACTGTTAAAAGTGATTAAGCTGATGAAAGAAAGAGCTACTTTCCCGAAAGACATCTACGAAAACGGAAAGTTTTTCTTCGAAGCACCCACTTCTTATGACGAAAAAGCATCCAAAAAAGCATGGAATGATGAAACTTCGGCAATTTTAAGGGAATTGGCTTCAAATCTTGAAGAAGCTGATTTTAATGCTGAAAATCTTAAGCAGACGGTTCATGATTTCGCGGAAAATAAAGGTTTGGGAATGGGTAAAGTGATGATGCCTTTACGTTTATCGTTGGTTGGAGAACTGAAAGGACCAGACGTTCCGGACATTATGGAACTTCTTGGAAAAGAGGAGACTATCTCCAGAATAAACAATGCAGTAAATAATTTTAAATAGATTTTGATAATTTTTCATAAATTTGAAAGATTTAATTTACTTCAAGAATGGAATATTTAAGTTTCGAACTTCCTATAAAAGAATTAATGGACCAATACCAAACCTGTTCTTTAGTAGGAGAAGAAAGTGGTGTTGATGTAAAATTAGCATGTAGCCAGATCGAGGATAAAATCATAGAAAAGAAAAAAGAAATCTATGGAAATCTTACCCCTTGGCAAAGAGTGCAACTTTCCCGTCATCCGGATCGTCCTTACACACTGGACTATATCCACGGAATGGTGGATAAAGGCAGTTTCTTAGAACTTCACGGAGACAGAAATTTCGCAGATGATCCTGCCATGATCGGTGGTTTAGCAACCTTGGACGGTCAGAAAGTAATGATCATCGGAACTCAGAAAGGAAGAACTACAAAAGAAAGACAGCACAGAAGATTCGGAATGCCGAATCCTGAAGGATACAGAAAAGCTTTAAGACTGATGAAGCTTGCAGAAAAGTTCAGAATTCCTGTAATTACTTTGGTAGATACCCCGGGAGCTTATCCTGGTCTTGAAGCGGAAGAAAGAGGACAGGGAGAAGCAATTGCAAGAAACATTTTCGAAATGACGATGCTTAAAACTCCTATTTTCACCTACATTATTGGTGAAGGAGCGAGTGGCGGAGCTTTGGGAATTGGTGTAGGAAACAAAGTATATATGTTGGAAAACACATGGTATACGGTAATTGCACCAGAAAGCTGCTCATCCATCCTTTGGAGAAACTGGGATCATAAAGAAGATGCGGCAAACGCTCTGAACCTGACTCCGAAAGATGCTTTAAGAGAAAAATTCATCGACGGAATTGTGGAAGAACCTCTTGGAGGAGCGCATTACGATCCGGAAACAACGTATCTGAACCTTAAAAATTCAATATTGCAGAACATCAAAGCCTTTTCAAAATTCACTGGAAAAGAACTTGAAACCCAGAGACAGGAGAAATTTATTGCGATGGGGCAATTTAAAGGATAAAATATAGAAACCGGTTAAGAAAATTTCTTAACCGGTTTTTATTTTTATTGTACAAAACAAAGGTTAACTTTCACTACTGCTTGGTAAAGATTAAATCTTTTGTTTCTGGTAGGCAAATCAGGGGAAAGATTAGTAGTAGTATCAACTTAATAAATTTTATTATTCATTCTTTTCAGAAATCTCTTTCCAGAGTTTTACTAAATCTTCCGCATATCTTCCCATAATAGGTATTGCCTTTCCGATTTCTATTTTAAAGTATTTTTCAGGGAATTTGAATTTTTTTAACTTTTCAATTTGCTCATCAGATGAATTTTTATTCGTCTTTAATACATCAAAAGCTACGGATTTATCGAAAAGAATATTTACAGGAGTAAATTGATCAGATTTATAATATGGTTCCATGTAAGTGTCTACAGGACTTGCCCATCTTCCGTTTTTTGTTTTATACACTGGAAAAAATTGATATTTAAGCTGAATTAAATCTCCACAATATTCCCCAATAAAGATTAAAACATTTTCATAATGTTGAAACATGTATTCATATCTACTATTATGATCATATGCCGTGAAAGTAATTTCTTTCTCAAGATAATGATCTTCAAACTCCTGTTCGATTTTATATTCAGCCTTATATTCACTGTCCATCATTTCTCCACAATATTTAGAAGTATCTACAGAAGAAACATTTATTTTTTTTCCAATGAAAATATATAGCTTTGATGGTTTATCCTGATTACATTCTTTATTGGGTATACAAGGTGAACGCTTTAAATTCACCTTAATTTTATTTTTTACGATATCTTCAATTTTATATTTTTGGGTGATATATTTTCTCTTATAAAAATATAAAGTATCTGTAAGCTTTGCTGTTATTGTATAATTTCCAATAGAATCAGGATATGTAAAGAGATTTTGATTATGAATCAATTCATCATATTTATCCCAATGTTTTTCTTTAAATATTGAGTCTTTAAAAGCTCTGTCCCTAAATTTCCTTACGGTATCATTAACACTAATGGCAATACCATTTGTCCCTAATGAATCTTTAACAACACCTTTAAAAGTCACCGTTTGAGAATTATAAAAATTCATTATTAAAACTAATAGAATCAGACAGAATTTTAATAATATTGGTCTCATATATCATCTTTTGAAAAAGCCTACGGAGAGGCTTTTATTATTGTTTTGTAAAGATTAAATCCTTTGCTTCAGGCAGATAAATTGTTTTATCTACATTTGGAGGGCAGGTTGCACTGTCAATAACCCTATCATTTGGCTTGTATTCCCATGAAATTTGAGTTGCATTAAGTTTTTTCAAATAAATACTTCCCCATCCAATGCCACAATTAGTTCCCCTATAATTAAACATTACAAGATTATGATATGGATTAATCATTGTACTGTAAATTGAAAAATAGGATTGATTAGGTTGAAGAACCATGTTCTGAGTATCTTGCAAAACGATACCTGCCGAATTTTTAACAATATATCTAACAGATAAAACATCTCTGTAAAATTTAACTTTTGTGAGCTCAATTAATTTATGAGGCTCTTTAGTTAATAATAATGTAATTTGATTATTATTAAATGTTGCTTTGTAAGTTCCAATATATGGATCTAATTCATTATTTATATCTTTTAAATACGAATAATCTGGAATTGCTGTAAAATCTGTATTTAAAGGATATGTCTGCTGTGCTTTACAAAACATCATATTCGTAAATAAATATGTATAGATTATTATTTTAGTGTATTTCATAATATTATTTTTATAAAGGGCAAGGGTTAGCTATTGTGTTATTGTTAGAATCTAAAGTAATATTTTTTACAATTCCGTTATTCTCTATCCTTTGTAAATTAATTTTGTTTTCAATATTCATATTTTTCAAAGTTTAAAAAACAATTTTTCTAAGCCTTGATTATTAAGATTTAAATGATCATTAGAATATTGATAATCTAATAATAACAGATCTTTCATATTTTGATAATCATTTTCCAATTGTTCTTTATTCCAATTACTATTATACACATATTGTGACAAATCCTGCATATTTCCCGTATACTGAATTACATAATGATAAGAAGTACCATCGGATTCGGTGCCCACCATTCCTGCATAAGCTCCCCCAATATCTCCATTGGGTTGCGCAATGGCATATTAATTAAAAACCTCCGAGCGGAGGTTTAGGCTATTGTTTTGTAAAAATCAGATCTTTTATTTCAGGCAGATAAACATTTTTATCTACATTTGGTGGACAGGTTGCGCTATCAATAACCCTACTATTTGGATTGTATTGCCAAGAAAATTGTGTTGAATTAAGTTTTTGTAAAATTATTTCACCCCAACCTATTCCACAATTTGTTCCTCCATAATATAATACAATAGTATTTCCTCCATTTTCCGGCCAAAGACTATATATAGTATGTGTAATTTGATTATTTTGGAATATCATATTTTGTGTATCTTGAAGGATTGTACCATTAGAATTCTTAACAAAATATCTTATTGATAGAACATCTTTATTGAAAATATGTGATCCTCTTTTAAAATATTTATAATTTTCTTTACTTATAAATAGTTTTATTTCATTCCCATTAAAACTACTAACCCAATTTCCTGCGAAATTATTTAATTCGTTATTAATATCTTTCAGATAAGAATTATTAGAAATTTCTGTATAATCAGTTTTCAATGGATACGTTTGTTGTGCTTTACAAAAAGTGAGATTTGTAAGTAAATATAGAGATGCTATAATTTTAATTTTTTTCATAATTTAATTTTTATATTGGGCAGGGATTTGGTACAGGATTATTGTTTGAGTCTAATACAATATTATTAATAATTCCATTATTATCTATTGTTTGTAGGTGGATTTTATTATTCAACCCCATTTCATTTAAAGTTTTAAAAAATAATTTTTCTAAACCTTGTTCATTTAAAGGACTATTTTGAGGTTTTGCTAAAGAATACTTCATTTGAAAATTAGCTTCTAATTCTTCCAAATCCCAATTGCTGTTATACACATACTGAGCTAAGTCCTGCATATTCCCTGTATATTGGATCACATAATGATAAGAAGTACCATCCGATCCTGTAGCTACCATTCCTGCATAAGCGCCTCCAATATCCCCATTGGGTTGCGCAATGGCATTACATTATATAAAAATAAAAACCTCCTCTCGGAGGTTTAAAGCTATTGTTTTGTAAAAATCAAATCCTTTGTCTCAGGCAGATAAATTGTTTTATCTACACTTGGAGGACAGGTTGCACTGTCAATAACCCTATCATTGGGTTCATATTCCCATGAAATCTGAGTTGAATTAAGCTTCTTTAAATAAATGCTTCCCCATCCAATTCCGCAATTTGTACCTCCATAATATAGTGAAACAATATTTTGGCTAGGACGAGTACCCATACTATAAATAGAAAATCTTATTTGATTAGGTTGAAAATTCATATTTTGTGTATCTTGAAGAATATTCCCTGAAGAATTTTTGACAACATATTTTATTGATAAGATATCTTGATAAAAGCTTTTTAAAGATGAAGGGATAAGTTTTTGATTTTCTTTAGTTATAAATAGTGTTATTTCATTTCCCTGAAAATTAGATCGGTAAACTCCTATATAGGGAGCCAATTCATTATTTAGATCTTTAAGGTAAGCGCCTTGCGGAATGTCTTCTAATAAAGTATTTAGAGGAACTGTTTGCGATTTGCAAGAAAATACAACAAACACTCCCAAAGATAAAATCAAAGCCTTCATTACTGCTTCGTAAAGATTAAATCCTTTGTCTCAGGCAGATAAATTGTTTTATCTACACTTGGAGGGCAGGTTGCACTGTCAATAACCCTATCATTTGGTTCATATTCCCATGAAATCTGAGTTGAATTAAGCTTCTTTAAATAAATGCTTCCCCATCCAATTCCACAGTTAGTTCCTCTATAATTAAATATAATAATATTTTGAGTAGGTCTTGTTCCAGTACTAAGAATTGTATGATATTTTTGATTTGGATCATAGTTCATATTTTGAGTATTTTGTAAAACTATTCCCGAAGAATTTTTAACAATATATTTTACTACTAAAGCATCTCTATAAAAATTTTTACTCATTCTTGTTGTTGGTTTATTTTCTTCTTTAGTTATAAATAAAATTATTTCATTTCCTTCAAAATTAGCTTTATAACTTCCTATATAAGGAGTCAATTCATTATTTAAATCTTTAATATAGGCTCCTGAAGGAATATCTTCCATTAAAGTATTCAAAGGAAGTGTTTGTGCTTTGCAAGATATTGTATTTAGCATTAATAATATTGCAATTGTTTTTAAATATATTGTTTTCATATTTTTATTTGAATTAATTTTGTGGACAAGGATTTGCAGTAGTCGTACTATCATTGCTATCTAAAGTTACATTTTTTATTACATCATTTTCTACACGTTGTAAATTAACTTTATTTTCTAACCCCATATTCTTTAATGTATCAAAAAAGAGTTTTTCTAAACCTTGATTATTTAATGTTCCAGTTGAATTATTGACATATAATGTGTTACGTAGTAATTCATTTTTCCTATCTATATAGTCATTTTCTAATCCATCTTCATTCCAATTACCATATACATATTGTGACAAATCCTGCATATTCCCTGTATATTGTATCACATAATGATAAGAAGTACCGTCGTACCCTGTAGCTACCATTCCTGCATAAGCACCTCCAATATCTCCATTGGGTTGCGCAATGGCATATTGCAAAAGCCTTATAATATCTGAGGGAGACTGTATTTTTATTCCGTTCAGCGTATGGTTATGATAAGCACCTTGGTATCCTGCAGGTTCTCCCATGTTCACATAATGGGCTCCACCACTATATTTAACGGAAGGTACGCCATTTTTATCAAACTTATATCCTGTTTCGCCCTTATTAGGATCTGAAGCCGGTAAAGCAGACTGAGCTTTCATTTCATCAATCTTTGCTTTTACCTGAGGATTCTGCAGGATATTTTTCGTTTTCTCGCAGGGCGTTTTGGGATTCTGCGGATTCGGGTTTCCGCCTCCTCCCGGATAAGGATAAGTAGTATCACCAGGTCCCGACTCATTGCCGTCTCCATCGGTTTGCTCAGGAGGGCAGGTAATGATATAATTGGTCTCCCAATATCCTGCGTTGGATCCGTATTCGTCTGCAGGATACCACATAGATACGGCGGTTACTTTACATTCTGCAAGTCCTTTTCCTGTGGGATTACTATAAGGCTCCTGCTTTACAGGCTCTCTTTTTTCGGATAAAAGGTAATTCTGGAAAAATTTAATATGTTCACGATCATTATCGTATAAAAAACGAACATAGTTTCCTTTTCGGGGAACCTGTAGACATGTAATAACGGTTTTTCCATCCGCTACAGGAACAATAAGGAAACTTTCGTCCATCGTCCCCATCGTCATGGCATAATCCCAAAGAGGGGTTCCTGTAGTTTTTTTAATCGCTTCTTCATTTTCAAAATAGATGTCCATTACATTTTTAATGTACTTTTCATCTTCTTTAAAAACACTTTTAGAATGGTATTCTCTGGATGCAGGATCGGAAGAAGAATAAATCTCATCGTGCACACAGGAGTGCAGGAGAAAAAGAAATACTGCCATGAAAGACAGCCACGAAATCATTTTTTTCGTCATAGTTATTTGTTGTTTTTTTTAATGGGTTAAATATACTGTTTTTTTTAAATTACTCTACAAATATGTGAAAAATAATACATCCCCAAAAACCTATATTTGCATAAAATTACCCGATTATCGGGTAAAGCCTGTGATTTGAAATAATTTTCTATATTTGTTTTAAATATTTATACCGATGACAAATACCGTAGCTGAGAAAATAAAAAGATTAAGAAAATCCAAAGGGTTTTCTCAGGATGATATGGCAGATAAATTACACATTTCCCAGTCTGCCTATGCACGCATAGAAAGCGGGGAAAGCAATTCATGGGTACATCATATTGAAAAATTAAGTGAAATTTTTGAAATAAAACCTGAGAACTTTCTTACGGATGAAGCTAATAATCTTGAACAAGAAAATACAGATCAAAAAGGAGGAATGGCATTTCAATTTGTAGGCACTATTAATACTATAAATTCCTTATCAGAAAAGGTAATTGAACTCTACGAAGAACGTATAAAAGAATTAAAGGAGCAGGTAGAATTCTGGAAAGATCAGGCTGGAAACTCCAACAATTCTGTAAATTAAAATGAAAAACCGGTTAAGAAAATTTCTTAACCGGTTTTTTTAGCTCTTTTCTCTATTCAATTATTCACTCAGATTTAATTCAATCTCAATATCTTTATTAATCTTTTTCAGAGACGAATATTTAGCATCACAAACCATTGTGGTTAAAATATATTCCCCTTTTTCTACCAATAGAAAATTCTGTCCGTTTGCCGGAACATCCAGATTGTAATATTTTTTTCCGTTGATTTTTACAATCAGATTACATTTAGACCTGTTTTTAATATTGATATACGCTTCCTTATCCATCGGATCATTATTAAAAAGATGCGTCAACATTGCTGCTGTCTTTTTGTTCTGTTCGCTTGCTCCGGTAGATTTTTTAGCCGATCCGGAAACACTCGCGTAGTTTACCGTTCTTTCCGCTTTAGAAGCATTGGCTGCAATGGTTTTAGAATTATTCAGGCTGTTGTTATCCAAAACCATCTGTTTTATTTTATCTTCACTTAAGGGTTTAATGGTTGGCTTGGCTTCAGGAGAATTTCCTGCCGTAATGATGGCAATCAGTTTTCTTTTGAAATAATCTGTTTTGGCGTGTCCGGGATTTTGTTTCAGAAATCCGGCAATCACTCTTGCTTCCGCAGTAGTTTCCGCATCATTTTCTGTATAAATGATGGCGGTTTCCTTTTCCACGATGCCTTTGGATTTCGCTTTTTTCTTTTTTTGCGAAAATCCAAGAGTGAAAATGCATAAAAATATGAGGAGAAATATTTTTTTCATTAAGTAAGCATTTAAAAATTTATTAAATATACAAATAACGCAAAAAGTCATTTTTTAGTTTATCATTAAAATCATTATCTTTGCATCGCTTTAAAATTAAGCTAAAAATTAATACTAATCTTAAATAAAAAAAATAATAGATATTATGTCTTATACACCAGCTGCTGCAGACGTAGCAAAATTGAGAAACCAAACAGGTGCAGGTATGATGGACTGCAAAAAAGCTTTAGTTGAAGCTGAAGGAGATTTCGAAAAAGCGGTAGATATCCTTAGAAAAAAAGGACAGAAAGTTGCTGCTAACAGAGCTGACAGAGAGTCTACTGAAGGTGCAGTAATCGCTAGAGTAAACGAAGATAACACGTTAGGTGCTATTATCTCTTTAAATTGTGAGACTGACTTCGTAGGTAAAAACGAAGCTTTCATCGAACTAGCTTATGAATTGGCTGAAATGGCAATTTTTGCTGCTTCTAAAGAAGAATTATTGGCTACAGATTTCCACGGAATCACTGTTGCTGAAAAATTAATCGAGCAAACAGGTGTTATCGGTGAAAAAATCGAGATCGGTGCATTCGAAAGAATTACAGGTCCTTATTTAGGAGCTTACATCCACGCTGGAAACAAAATTGCTGCCATCACTTCTCTTTCTGCAAAAGTAGACGGAGCAGATGAAGTTGCAAAATCTGTTTCTATGCAGGCTGCTGCGATGAACCCAATCGCTCTAGACGAAACTTCTGTTTCTCAGGAAACCATCGATAAAGAATTGGAAATCGAAAGACACAAACTTGTAGAAGAAGGGAAACCTGCAAACATTATCGATAATATCCTTAAAGGTAAAATGCAGAGATTCTACAAAGACAATACTTTGGTACACCAGGATTTCATCAAAGACAGCTCTATGTCAGTTGCTGACTATGTGAAGTCTGTAAATGCAGATCTTAAAGTAACAGGATTTATCAGAATCAGCTTATAATCTTTTTAAGATTAAAAATATTGATCCCGGTGATTTTTTTCATCGGGATTTTTTGTGCTTAAAATAACAAAACCGTCTAAATATTAACCCATTATTAAATATTTAAAATTTACATCAAATGGAGTTATTTAGATAAAAATCATCATAAAAAATTGATTATTAATGCTTAGATTTGCAGCCCTTATTATTAGACATGAAAAAATTTCTACTAATCTTTTGTTCTTTTTTTTATTTTATTCTTAATGCCCAACTGGATACAGAACACTGGTTTGCTCCAATGTCCGCAAGCTCGCTTCAGGGTACTCCGGAATGCTACCTGTATTTATCCACCAATGAAACAACTCCGTTTTCGGTTCAGATTTACAACAACAATACAGTGTTTTCTACTGTTCAGGTGAGTAAAAACAATCCGGTACAGGTTACCATCCCGAGTAATTATATGATTGCCTCTACTCCATCCAATCTTTTTACACAGAGATCAATGGGATTACAGGTGAAAGGTTCTAAAAAATTCTTTGCCAACTTCAGATTTGCAGTTCCCAATCAGGCAGAAATCATCACTTCCAAAGGTTTGGCAGGAATCGGGAAAAACTTTTTCGTAGGAGTTGCCCCAAATACAACCGCAAAACCTTACGTTAATTCAACAATTGGATTTATTGCGACGGAAGACAATACAACCGTAACATTATCCGGTTACAATCCGAACGTTATTTTCTCTGACGGTACTTCATCACCCTCAAGAACTTTTACCATCAATAAAGGGAAATCATATATTATTGAAGCACAAAGTGATTTATCCTCAAGCAATTTAACAGGATTAGTAGGCGCAAAAATTACGGCGAATAAACCTATTTCGGTAACCAACGGTAACTTCAACAGTATCTACACCACACAAAACAACAGCAATGTGGATATTCTGATGGATCAGGCTGTTCCTGTGGAAAGATTAGGAAAAACCTTTGCTTTGGTAAAAGGAAACGGACCTGCCAATTCCGGAATGGAAGCTGCTTTGGTGATCGCTACTGAAAACAACACCAAACTTACAGTAAACGGAAACCTTTTAGGAAGCGTTACGCTGAATGCAGGACAATATTATATTGTTCAGGGAACCAGCTATATCAATCAGGGGAACGGACATTACAACATGAGTATTTCTGCCAATAATAATGTCTATGTTTACCAACTTCTTGCAGGAACTTCAGGAAGTACGGTATATGCAACCGGCGGAATGAATTTCATCCCTCCTTTAAGCTGTTTTTTACCAAAAGAAATTAACGAAATCGGCTTTATCAATAAAATAGGAAGCAATTCTTTTGATACCAAACTTAATATCATTACCCAGACAGGAGCCAATGTAACGTTTAACGGAAGTGCCATCGGCGCGATCAGCGGGCCTTATCCTGTAACGGGAAATCCGGGTTGGGTAACGTATTCTCTTCAGGGCGTTAACGGAAATGTCACGGTAAATTCCACTCTTCCTGTTACGGCAGGAATTGCTGCCGGAAACGGTGCAGTAGGTTACGGCGGGTATTTTGCAGGGTTTTCATCTGTTCCGGCGATTACAAAAACCGGCGACTGCTACGCAGGAATTCTTTTACAGGTTGATAACAATTACGATACTTACCAATGGTTTTTAAACGGAAATCCAATTTCGGGAGCCACTTCTTTTTCTATCAATCCGGAATTATACGGAGCCGGAGATTATACCTGTTTAATTACAAAAAACAACTGCGAAACCAGATTAACAGGAGTTTACAGCTATACTTTATGTCCTCCGATTTCCACTACAACTTACAATATCGGGTCTTGTAATACAAAAGTGATTACTCCGGCGTTTACGAATTCTACACAGACTATCGTTCCATCGCTTACCAGTATCATTTCACCGCCAACATCGGGAACTGCTACGGTAAATCCAGCAACAGGACAAATTACTTATACCCCCAATCCTTCTGCAACGAACACTACCGATAATTTCATTTATTATGTTCAGGGGAATGGAAATCCTTTTGATTTTGAATATTTTAAAATCATTATTAATACAAATGTTTTACAGGTAAACAACGGTTCTTTAGCATCCTGTGCAGGAACCAACGGAAACGGAATTTATAATTTAACCACAGCTAACGCTTCTTCTGATCCGGGAGTGACGGTAACCTATTTTACCAATTCAAATTTAACCGGACAGATTACCAATCCTGCAACGTATTCCGGACCGGCAGGAACTGTTTATGCCAATGTGACTTCACAGTACGGTTGTTCAAAAACCGCTCAGATTACATTAACTTTAAATGCTTTACCGAATGTTAATAATGTTTCTCTGGCTTCATGTACGGGAACAGGTGGAAACGGAATATTCAATTTAACTTCAGCCAACGTTTCTTCTGATCCGGGAGTTACGGTAACGTATTTTACGAATTCTAATCTGACAGGACAAATAACTAATCCTGCAACCTATTCAGGTCCTTCAGGAATTATTTATGTGAATGTAACTTCTGCAAACGGATGTTCGAAAACCGCTCAGATCACTTTAACGGTAAATTCTTTACCCAACACGAATAACGCGACTTTAACGTCTTGCGCCGGAACTAATGGAAACGGAACTTTTAATTTAACTTCAGCTAACGTTTCTTCTGATCCGGGAGTTACAGTAACTTATTTTACCAATTCTAATTTAACAGGACAGATTACAAACCCTGCGAATTATTCGGGAGCTTCCGGAATTATTTATGCCAATGTAACTTCTGCAGCAGGCTGTTCAAAAGCAGCTCAGATTATTTTAACGGTAAATCCTTTGCCTACTGTTACGAATGCTACTTTATCTTCGTGCGCAGGAGCCAACGGAAACGGAACTTATAATTTAACCACAGCCAATATTTCTTCTGATCCGGGAGTTACGGTAACCTATTTCACCAATTCTAATTTGACAGGACAGATTACAAACCCTACGAATTATTCAGGACCGGCTGGAATTATTTATGGAAATATTACTTCTGCGAATGGATGTTCCAGACAGGCACAGATTACATTAACTTTAAATGCTTCTCCGAATGTTAACAATGCTTCTCTGGCTTCATGTACGGGAACAGGTGGAAACGGAACGTTCAATTTAACTTCAGCCAACGTTTCTTCTGATCCGGGAATTACGGTAACGTATTTCACCAATTCTAATCTAACAGGACAAATTACCAATCCTGCAACCTATTCAGGTCCTTCAGGAATTATTTATGCGAATGTAACTTCTGCAAACGGTTGTTCGAAAACCGCTCAGATCACTTTAACGGTAAATTCTTTACCCAACACGAATAACGCGACTTTAACGTCTTGCGCAGGAACCAACGGAAACGGAACTTTCAATTTAACTTCAGTCAACGTTTCTTCTGATCCGGGAGTTACGATAACTTATTTTACTAATTCTAATTTAACAGGACAGATTACAAACCCTGGGAATTATTCGGGAACTTCTGGAATTATTTATGCAAATGTAACTTCTGCGACAGGTTGTTCAAAAGCAGCTCAGATTACTTTAACGGTAAATCCTTTGCCTAATGTTACGAATGCCACTTTATCTTCGTGCGCAGGAACCAACGGAAACGGAACTTATAACTTAACCACAGCTAACGTTTCTTCTGATCCGGGAGTGACGGTAACTTATTTTACCAATTCTAATTTAACCGGACAGATTACAAACCCTGCGAATTATTCAGGATCGGCGGGAATTATTTATGCAAACATTACTTCTGCGAATGGATGTTCCAGACAGGCACAGATTACTTTAACAACCACTCCATCGCCTAATATTAACACCGCAAATTATAATGCGAGCCTTTGTGATGATAATTTTGACGGAATCGTTAACGTGAATTTTTCAACCGTTACTCCTCAGATTGTTACTAACGCTGCGAATTTTATAGTAAGATATTATTTAAGTCAGGCAGATGCAAATGCCGGAAATGGCAACACTCTGCCTGTAAACTGGACGTATACAGCAAATACAACAGTTTATGTAAGAGCAGATACAGCGGGAGGAAGTTGTCCTCCGGCTTTCGGGCAGATTAATTTTAAAATCGGAAATAAGATCACGCTGCTTACCAACGTCGTGAATATGGATATTTGCGATAATGATCTTAACGGTTCTGAAAACACAAATCTTAATGACTATAAAAATTTATTTACCACTAATCCTGCCATTACTTTAACTTTCCATACTTCTTTGGCGGATGCTCAGAATGGCACCAATACAATTCCTGCAAACCAGACGATTACTTCTCCAAAAACTTTCTATGTAAGATTTGTAAGCGGAACTGACTGTCCGAATACAGGAGTTATTAATGTAACGCTTAAATCGCCTAAAAAATCCAGTCAGCTTACTGACAAAGTGGTTTGTTCCACAGAAAAAGTGGTATTGGATCCGGGTGCGGAATTCAGTTCTTATACATGGAGTACGGGAGCAACTACCCAGACAATTCTTGCCGGTGCGGGAACGTATTATGTAGATTTAGGTTTTAACGGATGTGTTTATCGTCAGTATGTAAATGTGACGACTTCGCAGGCTCCGACAATCACCAGCATCAACGTAACGGCTTCTAATGCGACGATAAATGTTACAGGCGGAACTCCTCCTTATCAATACTCATTAAACGGAATAGATTATCAGACTTCCAATACATTTATGGGGCTTTCAAGAGGAATTCATACCGTTTATGTACTTGGAAAAGATGGCTGTTCACCTGTGATTAAGGAGTTTTTAATTGTAAATATTATCAATGCAATTACCCCGAACGGAGACGGCATCAATGATGTTCTCAATTATTCTGATCTGAAAATAAAGCAAAACGTGTCTATTGAAATTTCTGACAGATATGGAGCTGCTGTTTATAAATCCACAGATAAAAGTTATACCTGGAACGGAAAATCAGGAGGGCGACCTCTTCCGACAGGAACTTACTGGTATATTTTAAAATGGATTGAACCCGATACAAAACTTCCGGTTTCTTACTCCGGATGGATTTTAATAAAAAACAGAGAATAACTTTTTACTTTACCAAAAAATATTGATCCTGATGATTTTAATTCATCAGGATTTTTTATTAACATCACAATATATTCTCAATTATTAAAAAAATATTAAATATTCAACAATATTCATAATTATAGAAATTACTAATTAAATTTTATGTAAAAAATTGACTTTTAATACTTACATTTGCATCCCTTATTGAGAAATATGAAAAAACTTTTACTAACCATTTGTACATTTCTTTGTTTATTATTAAATGCACAGCTTGATACTGATCATTGGTTTGCTCCAATGGCTTCAAAGTCTGGCACAGGGAATCTTCAGGGATATTTATATTTATCCACCAATGAAACCACCCCCTTCAGTGTGCAAATTTATAATAGCAATGCTCTTTATACCACAGTACAGGTGAGTAAAGGAAATCCTGCTCAGGTAAGTATTCCAAATAGTTTTTTAATCACTACTAATCCATCGGATTTATTTAGTCCGAATTCAATGGGAGTTTACCTGAAAGGAACAAAAAAATTCTTCGCCAATTATAGATTTTCTGTCCCAAGCCATGCTGAAATTATTACCTCTAAAGGTTTAGCAGGTCTTGGGAAGACATTTTATGTAGGAATGGCACCTATTACCGGTGCTGCAACTTATGTCAACTCTACTATAGGAGTTACTGCTACAGAAGACAATACTAATGTTGTGATATCAGGATATAATCCCAATGTTGTTTTCTCAGATGGCTCCTCAAGCCCCACAAAAACATTTACCTTAAATAAAGGAGAATCCTATATCGTAGATGCTTTAAGTACAGATTCGGCAGTGAATCTTGATGGGTTAATCGGGGCGAAAATACAATCTTCGAAACCGATTTCCGTTACCAACGGAAATTTTAACGGAATTTATACCAATTTAAATTTCACCAACAACGATATCCTTATGGATCAGGCAGCTCCTACAGACAGACTGGGAAAAGAATTTGTTGTGGTAAAAGGAAACGGAACCATACTTTCCGAAATGGAAACCGCATTGATTGTAGCCACAAAAAACAACACCCAGATTACAATTAATGGTATTGCTACAGGAATTACACTGAATGAGGGACAATATTACATGGTTCCAAGTAATAATTATATACAGCACGGAACCGGAGATAATTATAACATGAGCATTTCTGCCAATAACAACATCTATGTTTATCAGCTATTAGCAGGAGTTTCTTCTACAACCGGAGGCAATGAATATGCTACAGGTGGAATGAATTTCATCCCGCCTTTGAGTTGCTTTATGCCCAATAAAGTAGATGAAATAGGATTTATCAATCAAATCGGGAATCAGACATTTAATACCCGTCTTAATATTATCACTCAAACCGGAGCAACCGTAACTTTAAACGGGAATCCGATTGCTACAGCTAACGGACCTTATCCTGTGAACGGAAATCCTAACTGGGTTACCTATACTGTTCCTAATATTACAGGAACTGTTACCGTAAATTCTACCAAATCTGTAACCGCAGGAATTGCAGCAGGAAGCGGCGCAGTAGGTTATGGAGGCTATTTTGCAGGATTTTCTTCTGTACCCGTAATTTCAAAAACCGGAGATTGCTATCTCGGAATTTTACTGCAGGTAGACAATACGTACGATAGTTATCAATGGTATCTGAACGGAAATCCTATTCCGGGAGCTACATCATATTCCATCAATCCTGAATTATACGGCGCAGGAAACTACACCTGTATGGTTTCTAAAAATAACTGCGGTTATCTGCTTACAGACCCTTATTCATATACATTATGTCCTCCAATCACAACGACAACGTATAACATCGGATCATGCAATACAAAAGTAATTACACCTGCATTTACAAATTCTACACAAACCATTGTTCCGGCAAATACAAGCATTATTTTGGCTCCTACTTCCGGAACTGCAACCGTAAATTCTGCAACCGGACAGATCACTTATACTCCTAATGCAGGACTTACAGCAGATACAACAGATAGTTTCATTTATTATGTTGAAGGAAACGGAAGCCCTGCAAGTTTTGAATATTTTAAAATTATCATCAATACAGATGTTTTACAGACTACAAATACATCGTTAACTTCATGTGCAGATATCAGCGGAAACGGGACGTTTAACTTAACTACGGCTAATGTAACACCAGATTCGGGAACTACGGTACAGTATTTCACGAATGCAGCATTAACAGGAACTCCGATTGCAGTACCGACAACTTATTCGGGACCGGCCGGAACGATTTACGCAAACGTAACATCATCGTATGGATGTACAAAAGTAGAACAAATCAATTTAACCACTACTCCATCTCCAAACATCAATACGAGTAATTATAATGCAACGCTTTGTGATGATAATTTTGATGGCATCGTGAATGTAAATTTCTCAAGTATTACTCCTGTTATTGTAACCAATTCTGCCAATTTCAATGTAAGATATTATTTACTTCAGGCAGATGCCAATGCAGGTAATAATAATACACTTCCTGCAAACTGGACCTATACAGCCAACACAACTGTTTATGTGAGAGTAGACGCGCTTACCGGAAGCTGTCCTGCTGTCTTTGGTCAGATTAACTTTACCATAGGAAACAGAATTACCTTAATTACAGGAAATGCTGCAACAGATGTTTGTGATAGTGATATCAGCGGCTCTGAAGCGGTAAATTTGAATGATTATAAAAATCTTTTTACTGCGAATGCAGGAGTAAGTCTTACATTCTACTCTACGCTGGCTAATGCACAGGCGGGAACTAATGCGATTTCACCGAACCAGACTATTTCCGCTATAAGTACCTTCTACATCAGATTTACTTCCGCTACAGAATGTCCGAGTACAGGCGTTTTAACAATCAATTTAAAAACACCAAAAAAATCTACCCTACTTGTCGATAAAGTAGTATGTCTTAACGATACAACAACATTAGATGCAGGTGCAGGATTTACTTCCTATTCCTGGAGTACCGGAGCCACTACACAATCTATCATTGCGGGAGCGGGAAATTATTATGTAGATCTTGGATTTAACGGATGCGTTTACAGACAGTATGTGAAGATCACAACTGCTGAATCTCCTGTTATTTCTAAAATTGAAGTTTCCGGATATAATGCTACCATTACCGTTACCGGAGGAACTCCTCCATATCAATATTCATTAAACGGAATAGACTATCAGACATCTAATATTTTTACAGGTCTTTCCAGAGGAATGCATACTGTTTATGTTTTAAGTAAAGACGGATGCTCTCCGGTTATTAAAGAATTTTTAGTGTTAAATCTTATCAATGCGATTACTCCGAACGGCGACGGACTTAACGACGTACTGGATTATTCCGACTTAAGAATTAAACAAAATGTTTCAATCGAAGTCGTAGATCGTTACGGAGCTCCCGTATACAGATCATCTGATAAAAATTATACCTGGGACGGAAAAATTAACGGAAGACCCTTATCAACAGGCACATACTGGTATTTATTAAAATGGAATGAACCTGACACAAAATTACCGGTTTCATACTCCGGATGGTTATTAATTAAGAATCGTTAATAATTTTTAAACTTTCTTTTATTTTTCGTTAACATTTATTAAATATTATTTTAAATTTGTAGAAATCATAATTAATTGTATATGAGAAGATTTCTACTGTCTTTCGTATTAATATTTTGTACGATCAATACGCTTTTTGCACAAAGAGACACCGATCACTGGATTGCCCCGTTTTATACATCCGTTACAGGGTACAACAATGCTGTATATCTTTCTACGGATTCAACAACTCCGTTTGACGTAAGAATATACAACAACAATAACCTTATTCAGACGGTTTCGGTTGCAAAAGGAGCACCCGTTTCGTATGCTATTGCCGCTAATCTCATCAATGGGACAACTACCGCAGATGCCTTTACAGTAGGCACAAAAGGATTATACCTCAAAGGAGATAAACCGTTTTACTGTACTTTAAGATCCGCTCAGACGGCGCATGGAGAAATCATTACCTCTAAAGGTAAGGCAGGAATAGGAAAAAAATTCTATGTGGCAGCAACTCCCAGTACAGCAAGCAGTTCCGGTAATAATTTTACAGCAGGAATTCTGGCTACCGAAGACAATACATCGGTTACCGTATCATGGAACACCGCAGGTTTAGTTTTTATCGGAGGTACTCCCGGAGGAAATTCACAAACCTTTACTTTAAATAAAGGACAATCTTATATTTTAGCCGGAAATCATTTAACCTCTGCTAATTTAAATGGCTTCATCGGTGCTAAAGTAGTTTCAGATAAACCTGTAACCCTGACGAATGGAAATGCTAACGGAAACTTTGCAACAAATACTTCTGATGGCTCAGATTTAATTATGGATCAGTCGGTTCCGGTGGAAAGACTTGGGAATACATTTGCTATGGTAAAAACCAAAGCGACCAATCCAGCCCTGAATATGGAAGGTGGAATTGTTATTGCCACAGAAGACAATACCCAGATTTTTATTAACGGAGCCACAACACCTGTTGCCACAATTAATGAAGGCGAATGGTATAGAATTAACGAGACAAGCTACGTAGAACAAACTGCAGGAAGCGGACATTTTAATATGTTCATTTCAACTTCCAAAAATGTTTATTTATATCAGTTTATAGGAATTCAGGGATTCTCATACAATGGAGGATACAATTATATCCCACCATTGAACTGCTTCCTTCCGAGAAAAATTGACGAGATCGGAAAGATCAACGAAATGCCGGGTGTTTCCGGAGTTACTCTGAAATTAAACATCTTAACTGAAGCAGGTGCTGCCGTTACGTACAGCATCGACGGCGGAGCGGCAACCACTCCAACTGCTGCTCAGGGACCTTATCCTTTAACAGGAAACACCAACTGGGTAACCTATGCCATCGATAATCCTACAGGAAATGTAGTGGTAACTTCCACCAAAGCGGTAACAGCCGGAGTGAACGGTGGATACAGCACTGCAGGGTACGGAGGATATTTCGCGGGATTCTCTTCCATTCCGATTATTGCGAAAAAAACAGGCGAATGTGTCCCGGGGATTATTCTTGAGGTTGATGACAGCTATGAAACCTACCAGTGGTTCCTGAACGGAAACCCGATCACCGGGGCAACACAAAACGTTTATACGCCTACCGTAGCAGGAAACTATACCGTGAAAGTAACCATGGGAACCTGTCCGCCGGTTACCACTCCCATCTATAAAGTTTTTTCATGCGTAAGAAATACAACAGCAGCTCTTAATGCCTGTGCAACAAAAGTCATTACTCCCGCTTTCTCGTTCACCACAACACAGACTCCGGTGGCAAGTACGGTAACCATTCTTACTTATCCGACAAACGGTACAGCAACAGTAAACGGCGCAGGACAGATTACCTATATTCCGAATCCGGGATATTTAGGTCCTGATATTATTGTTTATCAGTTCTGCGGAAATGCTCCCGAATTTATAGACTGTGAAAAGGTAACTTTAAATCTGACGGTGGTTCCGTTTATTTTAACGGACACAACCATCAAAGCATGTCAGTACAACGGAAAAGGATTCTTTGATCTTACCGCAGCCAATGT
>NZ_JACLCU010000013.1:0-50779 GCF_014218905.1 Chryseobacterium sp. C3
GTACTCTTTTTGCACAGAGGGATACGGAGCACTGGATTGCACCTTACTATGCATCCACAACAGGATATACCAATGCGTTATATCTTTCAACAGACTCCACCACTCCTTTTGATGTAAAAATTTATAACAATAATACTTTGCTAACGACCGTTACCATCAGCAAAGGAAATCCTCAATCGTATACTGTTTCTGCCAATCTTATTAGCGCAACAACCGCTTCGGAAGCATTGCAGATCATTACAAAAGGAATTTATCTGAAGGGAGACAAGCCTTTTTACTGTACATTGAGGTCTGCACAATCTTCACACGGAGAAATTATTACATCCAAAGGTAAAGCAGGAATCGGGAAATTATTCTTTGTAGCCAACCCACCAAATACCAATGCAGGAACCGGTACTTCCAACAATTTTACTGCAGGAATTCTTGCAACGGAAGACAATACACAGGTTACCGTTACATGGAATACTTCAGGATTGGTCTTTTTAGGAGGATCTACTTCCGGAACCAATACCCACACTTTTACCCTTAACAAAGGGAAGTCTTACATCATGGCAGGAAATAATGGCACCGCAGCAAATCTTACGGGATTTATCGGAGCCAAAATAGTTTCAGATAAACCCATTACCTTAACCAACGGAAGTTCTAACGGTAATTTCGGAGCTTTAAGTTCAAGTGGTTCAGATTTAATTATGGATCAGTCGGTTCCAGTGGAAAGACTGGGGAATACTTTTGCAATGGTAAAAACAAGATCTACCGCTCCTGCCGAAAATATGGAAGGTGGAATTGTTATTGCCACAGAAGATAACACTCAGATTTTCATTAACGGAGCTACTGCACCTATCGCAACAATTAATGCCGGAGAATGGTATAGAATTAATGAAACCAATTACATTCAGCAGGGAGGAGCAAGCGGACATTTCAATATGTTTATTTCAACTTCTAAAAATGTATACTTGTATCAATTAGTTGGTGTAGGAACAGAAAATAACACCGGAGGATACAATTATATTCCGCCTTTGAACTGCTTCCTTCCGAGAAAAATTGATGAGATCGGAAAGATCAACGAAATGCCAAGTGTTTCGGGGGTAACCATGAAGCTTAATATTCTTACAGAAGCAGGAGCGGCTGTTACGGTGAATGGAGCAACTCCAACCGCTGCGCAGGGACCTTATCCTTTAACAGGAAACACCAACTGGGTAACTTATGCTATTACAGGAATTACAGGAAATGTAACAGTAACCTCCACCAAAGCGGTAACAGCCGGAGTGAATGGAGGCTACAGCACGGCTGGTTATGGGGGATATTTTGCGGGATTCTCTTCCATTCCTTTAATTACAAAACAAACCGGAGACTGTATTCCGGGAATTGTTCTTGAGGTTGATGACAGCTATGAAACCTATCAGTGGTATCTGAATGGAAGCCCTATTCCGGGAGCCAATTCAAATAGTTATACGCCGACAGTAGCAGGAAATTACACCGTAAGAATTACAGTAGGATCTTGCGTTCCTGCAATAACTCCTGTTTATAAAGTGTATACCTGTCTTCAGCAGTCTACGAAAGCGCTTACGGTTTGTGAGGGTTATCAGGCAGTAGTTCCTGCCTTTACAAATTCTACACAGACGTATGTTCCGAGTACGGTAACGATTGTTACGCCTCCAGCAAATGGTTCTGCTGTTATTGATCCTAATGGAGTAATTATTTATACCCCAACTTTTGGTTTTACAGGTACAGATACAATAGTTTACAAATTCTGTGGAAACGATCCTGATTTTACAGATTGTGAGCAGGTAACTTTAACGTTTACCGTTTCTGCAAGTCCTACTGTAACGGATGCAACACTGAGATCATGTTTTATTCCGTCTAATCCTGCTACGGCATTATTTGACCTTACAACAGCTCTTGTATCTACCACTACAGGAATTACAAAAAAATATTATCCTTCTTTAACGGATGCACAGCTCGGAACCAATGAAATCCTCAATCCGGCGAACTATGTTGCACCCAACGGAGTCGTTTTTGTGAAAGTAAGCAATGCAAACGGATGTTTCAGAATAGCAAAAGTTACTTTAATTGTTCTTCCACCAGTGTATTCCAGTGTTTTACAGGAGAAGATTATCTGTATCGAAAATAAAACAACTTTAGATGCAGGTCCAGGATTTACAGCGTATTTATGGAGTACAGGTGCAACAACACAGTCGATCAGTAACGTTACCACAGGAACTTACTGGGTAGATCTGAAAACAGGAAATTGTGTAACGAGACAGACGGTAAAAGTCTATGCTTCGGAGCAGCCTGTTATTTCAAGCATTGATATTTCCAATAATACCGTTACGGTAAATGTATTGGGAGGAACAGCTCCTTATCAATACTCTATTGATAATATTCATTGGCAGGATTCCAATGTATTTACCAATGTTCCGAGAGGAAACAATACATTCTATGTAAAAGATTCTTACAACTGTAATCCAATGCAGGTAGAAGTTACCGTACCGAATCTTATCAACGTGATTACTCCGAACGGAGATGGCGTAAATGATATGATTGATTATTCTGCTTTAGGAAACAAGAAAAACCTTGTGTTCAATATTTACGACAGATATGGTACAAAAATGCATGAAGGAAATAAGGAAAACGGATATAAATGGGACGGCTCAGTAGGCGGTAAAAAAATACCTACAGGAAACTATTGGTATGATGTAAGCTGGAACGAGCCAAACGGCAAACAGACCCCGATTAAATATTCCGGATGGATCTTAGTGAAAAACAGAAATTAAGCTTATATATTTCTTTAAATAATACTCTGAAAACCATGATTTTGATATCATGGTTTTTTTTATTTTTTTAAGCTCAGAATGCTTTTTATTATTAAATTTGTGTTAAAGGCAATATCTGAATGAAGAAAATTTTATCTTTTCTGTTTTTACTTCTCTTTTTCACCTCTACTCTGGCACAATTGGATAGAGAACACTGGTTTGCACCCATGGTAGACCGCACAGGAAATTCAAACCCCAATCAGAAACTATATCTTTCTACTAACCGTACCACCCCTTTTCCGGTAGAAATTTATAACAACAATACTTTAATTGCCACAGCAACGATCAGCAAAGGAAATCCTCAAAAAGTTGATATTTTAAGAGATTATATTATTACATCACAGCAGACAGATCTTTTTACTCCAACAACAAAAGGACTTTATGTAAAAGCAGAATTTCCCTTTTACGCCAACTTAAGATTTTCAGTATTTAATCACGCTGAAATTATTACATCCAAAGGAATTCCTTCCACCGGAAAAACTTTTTACGCAGCCAATGCTCCCCTCTCTGTAAGTAATTCTATCCTGAATTTTATGACGAGCGTTCTGGCAACTGAAGACAATACCACCGTTACCATAACAGGATATAAACCCACTGTACAGTTTTCCAACGGAACAACGGGAGCAACCAATCCTACCATTACGTTTAATTTAAATAAAGGGCAATCCTACATCATCGACGGAATCGGAAATATTACAGGAAACTTTGACGGATTTATAGGTGCTAAAATTACAGCCAATAAAAACATTAACGTTACCAATGGAAATTTCAACGGACAATATGCAGGAAACTATCCTCAGAGTTCTGATATCCTCATGGATCAGTCGGTTCCCGTAGATCGTTTGGGAAATGAATTTGCTTTGGTAAAAGGTAACGGAAGCATCGGTTCGAATATGGAAGGCGCTTTGGTAATTGCCACCGAAGACAATACGGAAATCCGTGTAAATAATGAAGTTGTTCCTGTTGCCACTTTAAACACGGGACAATATTTCATGATTCCGGACTCCAAATATCAGCTTCAGGGAAGCGGACATTATAATTTATACATCAAAACAACCAAAAACGCTTATATTTATCAGGTTCTTGCGGGTGCGAGTACCGCAGGAAACGAAGTGGCAACCGGTGGATTCAATTTTATTCCGGCACTCAACTGTTATTTACCGAAACAGATTAATGAACTCGGATTGATTGATGAAAACTTTGTCTACTCCAATGGAAACCCGAATGGTATTTTAAATGTTCCCACGAAACTAAACCTTATTACGGAAAGAGGTGCAGTGGTTACCGTAAACGGAGTTACTCCTCCGGCTACAACAGGACCTTTCAATATGACGGGAACCCTGAATTGGGTAACTTATGGCATTCCCAATACTGCAGGAACCGTAACTGTTGTTTCCTCTAAGGCGATAACTGCGGGAATTAATGCAGGAAGTGATGCGGTAGGATATGGCGGATTTTTCGCAGGATTTCCCACACAGCCTGTCATTTTAAAATCCGGTGGAGACTGCGCTCCGGGAATTATTCTCACAGTAGATCCTGTAATTTATGACACCTATCAATGGTACGTCGGCGGAGTTTTAATTCCGGGAGCTACAGGAGCTTCTTACTCACCGACTCAGTCCGGCTATTACACCTGTTCGGTAACGATGGGAAGCTGTGCTCCATTAATCACGGCACAGTACAAGGTACAGAACTGTACAAAACTGTCTACCGCGACCTATGATGTCTGTACCACAAAAACAATTACTCCTGCATTTACCAGTTCTACCCAGACTCCGGTTCCTTCTACAGTTGCCGTGCTTACGGCTCCGACTTTAGGAACGGCAACCGTAAATGCAACAACAGGAGTTATTACTTATACCGTTACGAATCCCGGAACTGCAGGAACAGACACTTTCACGTATACATTCTGCGGGAACAACCCAGATTTTCCTGACTGCGAAACTGTAACCGTCATTATTAACATTCAGGTTTTAACGGTGAATAATGCAACATTAAAAGTCTGTGATAACGGATCGGGACAGGGAATATTTAATTTAACAACAGCCAATGTTACCAGCAATTCTCCGGTAACCATTACCTATTATACGAATCTGTTGGATGCCCAGAACGAAACTCCGGGAACCGCAATTACCAATGCAACTTCTTATACCGCAACAAACGGAACCATTGTGTATGCCGTGGTAAAAAATACACTTGGATGTAAAGCCATTGCCCAGATTACACTTAATCTTTACCCTTTTGCCAACGTTCTTAATAATTATAACGGAACTTTTTGTGATGATAATCTGGACGGCGTGGTGAATGTAATTCTGCCTAACATCACCCCTCTTGTTTTAAACAATCCGACTTATTTTACGAATGTAAGATATTACGCTAACTTAGCAGATGCCAATGCCGGAAACGCAAATACTTTACCGAATAACTGGTCATACACAACCACCACTACAATTTATATAAGAGTAGATTCTCCGGACGGTTGTCCTCCTGTTGTAAAGCCGCTTGTTTTTGTTATCGGAAATAAAATTTCTTTAATTAAAACCACACACGCCATCACCATGTGTGATGATAATCTGGACGGTACAAAATCAATTGATTTAATGCCTTATATCAGTCAGTTTACAACAGATCCATCCGTTACCGTAACTTTTCACCCTACTCTTCCGGATGCTCAGAACAACACGGCGCAGATTGTAAATCCAATGAATTTATCAGGAACGCAGACTATTTTTATAAGATTTGAGAAATCCGGAGTCTGTCCTAATATTGCTTCAATTACCGTTACGATAAAAACTCCGAAATCGTCACTTATTCTGAAAGATAAAGTAGTTTGCCCTAAAACATTAACTACTTTAGATGCAGGACCGGGATTCGACAGTTATCTATGGAGTACCGGAGCAACCTCCTCTTCAATCGGAAATGTTGCGCCCGGAAATTATTGGGTAGATCTTACTGCAGAAGGCTGTACTTACAGACAAAGTGTAACCGTTACAGAATCTTCTCTTCCGGTTATCACGATGATTGAAATAAACGGAAGTACCGTAACGATAGGAGCAAGCGGTGGAACTCCGCCTTACGAATATTCTCTGGATGGCGTAAACTGGCAGAGTTCAAATGTTTTCATGAATGTTCCGAGGGGAAATCATATTATCCACATTCGGGATACCAATCAATGTGAAGAAGTTATAAGACCTTTTGTTATTATTAATCTTATCAATACAATTACGCCTAACCTTGATGGCTATAATGATGCCATAAATTATTCTGAATTAATGAATAATGACAATATTATCTTCAGAATTTTTGACCGTTATGGAGCAGAGGTATTTCGAGGAGCGCCTTCCAACAGATTTACCTGGGACGGAAGAGTCGGAGGAAGACTGGTAAACACAGCAACGTACTGGTATTTCATAAGCTGGACGGAATTTGGAGGCACAACTACTGTAAAATATACGAGTTGGCTTTTGGTAAAGAATTATTAATCGGAATGAAAAATCATTAAAAATTTTCACACATTTTATATTTAAATGCATACTTATAACATTCATTAACAATTCCTCATTAAAGTTTAATATAACTTTAACCTGTTTTCACTACTAAAATAGGTATAGCTTGTTGGTTTTCTGCGTAATTTTGCGGTATTATATGAAGAAGCTATTTACTCTGCTGCTGTTGGTTTTTCTGGCAAAAATTAACGCACAAACATACTCCGGAGAAGTTTTTCTAAAAGATAATTCTGTTTTGTATCTGAACCAGATGTATGTTACGAATCTTACTACCCTGAAAACTGTTTTAAGCGATTATAATGGTGATTTTTATATCTCTGCCAATCCTGGAGATGTGATCCGTTTTACGTCGATTATTACAGAGCGAAAAGATATTAAGCTGACGCCCCAGATGATGGATCAGAAAAATCTGGTTGAACTGAAAGTGGCGTATCACGATATTCAGGAAGTCATCATCAGCAGATTTAAACCTACGGGTAACTTACGTTATGATGTTAATTCAATAAGAAAAGAAGATAAGGCTTTAGCGATTAAAAAAGTAATCGGTCTTCCGGAACCTAAAGGAGACGGAACTCCGCCGCAGCTTCCTGTTGCAGGTTTGCGGGATGGCGGACTTACCTTCAGCCTGGAAAGCATTTATGATATTCTATCCGGAGAAAGAAAGAAAAAACAGCGCTATGTAGCCTACGAAAGAATGAATAATTCTGTAACGCAGATTAAAAATTATCTGGGAAAAGATTATTTCACGAAATTCAAAATTCCTGAAAACTTAATTGATAATTTCCTGCAGTTTGTCTATACTTCAGAAAATATCGAACCTTATGTTCTTGCCGGAAATTTTGAGGCGATAAAAATCCCTATAGAAAAATATCTTCCGATTTACCAGAGAAGATTAAGGAATTCTCATCTTCAGGATGTTCTGAAATAAAATTTCTCATTATACAAATAAAAAAAATGTACATTTTCCAAGTGATATGTACATTTTTTTGTTTTACTTAAAATAATTTTTAAATTTAGAAAAAATTGATTGTTCATTACAGTTGGTGTAATTTTCGCTGCAATTTTGGATACTAATGCCTTAAAAATAAATCAATTAAACGAGAAAATATTTTACTTTTACACTTTAATACCAGTGAATGAAAAAGTTATTTATATTTTTTAGTATGATTCTGTACATCACTCTTTCCGCTCAGTCGAAAGGGAAAGATTACAGTGAAATTTTAAAGAGTAAAAATATTTACGAAATTAATGCTTTCCTGAGAGATGCTCATCCCGATGATCCGCGAAGATCTGTACTTAAGCCTCGTGTGATGGAAATGATGAAAGAATACATAAAAAATGCGCAACCCGGTGACCAGAAAGTAAAGCAAATGCAGGACTGGCTTGCTATGCTGAAGAGAAGACCTTCAACCAAAATATCTTTTGATGAGATGAATGCTATCATTAAGCAGAAACAGATTGCAAAATATCAGAAAGAATTGCAGGTGGGGCAATCTGCGGTAGTGTACACACCAAGTAATCCGAAAAATGTATATATTGCTCCTGCAGCTTCCTCCGCACCATCTTCAAACACGAAACCTGTGGTTGCCATTCCGGATGCAGAAGCTTCTGAATTTAATATGCTGATGGCGGAAAATCCTACGGAACATAAAAACAAAACGGTAAAAATCCTTAACTCTCTTTTCGATAACGACCCCAATGCGAAAGAATGTATCGTGATGATTGAAAATAAATCTGACTGTAATATTATTGTACGAATAGAAGGAATCGGGACCACGAAGTACAGGCTTCCTGTTCCTTCGCACGGCGACAATTCGATTGTGATACAGAAAGGTGATTATCTTTTCACCAGTATTGTTTGCGGAGCTCAGTACGCCTCACAGAAAACCATCCAGAAACCCATCATGGTTGCACTGGGAAGTTCTATGAGAAAATAACGCAGTTAGCTGTTATTTTCAGGTTTAAAAATGGAGCATTTGCCTAAAATTAGTTATTTTTGCAGGATTTTATAAATGTCTCATGGGTAAAAATAAATTAGCAAGATTCGCAGAAAACAAGATATTACCAAATGTTATTCAGCCAACTAGAGAAGATGCTTTAAATGGTTTCGACCTTAAAGGAAAATGGAGAACAGATTTCTTTAAAAACGACAATCCTATTGTTTTAGAATTAGGCTGCGGAAAGGGAGAATATTCGGTAGGTCTTGCAAAAACATTCCCTGAGAAAAATTTTATAGGAGTTGATATTAAAGGGGCAAGATTCTGGTTCGGAGCCAAGGAAGCTGTAGAAAACGACATGAAGAATGTTGCTTTTCTGAGAACCCAGATTGAACTCGTTGATTATTTTTTCGGAGAAAATGAAGTGGATGAAATCTGGATTACGTTTCCGGATCCACAAATTAAATATAAGCGTACAAAACACAGATTAACGCATCCTGACTTTTTAGAAAGATATAAGAAATTCTTGAAACCCGGCGGAATTATCCATTTAAAAACAGATTCAGAATTTCTTCACGGCTACACTTTAGGATTTTTACAGGGGGCAGGTTATGAAATAATTACTGCACACCACGATATTTACGGAGCCTTGGAGTATGATCCGAATACACCGCATCTAAGAGATATTAAAACATATTATGAAGAGCTTTTCTCTGCAAAAGGGAAAACAATAACGTATATTAAATTCAGAATTAACTAACAAACAAAAACACACGATGAAAAGAAAATCAGTATTTCCAGACACTTTACAAATTTAACTTATCGGTAATTTTTAGGTGATAAAATTCACATAAACAATTAAAGGCTGTACTATTTTACATCCTTGTATTTTCACGTATAAACACAAAAAAGATAAGTTATGAAAAAAGTAATGTTGATTATTTCGACGGGAATTCTCGTATGCTGCAGCAGCGTTCAGGAACAAAATAAATCCCAGAATATTTTAGAAAGTAAAAACATCAGCGAAATTGAAGATTTCCTGAAAACCGCACATCCGGATGATCCTAAAAGAAACGTATTAAAATCTAAAATAATTGCCTTGAAAAACTCGGAGTGGACCAAAGGAAAAAAGGATGCCAAACCGATGGAAGCAAGACCTGTTATTTCCGAAATTTCTTCTAACCTAATGAAGAATTCTAATGCCTCGGAAACGGAGGAGTTTAAACGCCTGATTGCTTCTACACCCGCTGAACATAAAGAGAAAACAGTAAAACTGCTTAATGCGATGTTTAATGAAGATATCAGCAGCAAAGAAGTTATTCTTTTGTTTAAAAATAATTCTGACTGTAATATCGTTTTAAGAATTCAGGGAAAAGATTTCTATAATCTTGCAGTACCGGCGAAAGGAGAAAATTCTATTGTGATTAATAAAGGAAGTTATACTTTAACGAGCCATGTCTGTGATGTTTTATATTCCTCACAGAAAGAAATTAAAAAAAGTATTTTTTTAACCATTAATAATCCTGTTCAGACTGGAAAATAAATTATGACGGGCGAGTAAGTAAAAGTTTTAAATTTACACCAAGAAAATTTTGTTATGAAAAAGCTTTTTTCTTTTACGGTTATGATCATCATTGTCTTAAACAGTTGTGAGACTACTCATTACAGGACAAACAACAGTGCCGTAAAAAATCCTCATACAAACTCAAGTACTGTTAGCAGAACCTCTACTGCCAATCAAACGGAATTAGAATATCAGACTTTACTAAAAACGTACAAATCTGAAACGGCGGCAGTTTTAACGGATCTTTTAAACGGCTCCGAAGACAGCCCGAATACGTCAATTACTGTTGAGAATAATTCCCGCTGCAATATGGTTCTTACGATTAGCGGTAATAATTATTTCAAGAAAATTCCGATTGGCGCCAACAAAATAGGTTCGGCAATGGTTCCTAAAAATCAGAATTACAATATTTCCGGAATGGTTTGTAATTCGGTGTATCAGAAAACTAAGTTTATCAGTACTTCTTATAATGTAACGCTTTCAAATTAACAGGAAGCTTTATTAAAAACAAAAAAAGACCGCTAAAATTTAGCGGTCTTTGTATTTTAAAGAAAATCTTTAATTATTCAGCATCAAAGTCAGCATCTTTATCAGCAGATACTACTTCTCCTTCTTCTTTAGATTTTTCTTTATCAGCTTTTCTCTGAGACTGACCTTCTTTGATAGATTCTGAAACTACACTAAGAATCATATCGATAGATTTAGAAGCATCATCGTTTCCTGGGATAACGAAATCTACTTTTCTTGGGTCAGAGTTTGTATCAACAATACCGAAAACCGGAATACCTAATTTCTTAGCTTCAGTTACCGCGATGTGTTCTCTCATGATATCTACTACGAATACAGCAGATGGAAGTCTCACCATGTCAGCGATAGAACCTAAGTTCTTCTCAAGGTTAGCTCTCTGTCTGTCTACCTGTAATCTTTCTTTTTTAGATAAAGTTTCGAACGTTCCATCTTTTTTCATTTTGTCGATAGAGTTCATTTTTTTAACAGCCTTTCTGATAGTAACAAAGTTTGTTAGCATACCACCCGGCCATCTTTCTGTAATATAAGGCATATTAAGTTCAGAAGCGTGTTTTGCAACCACTTCTTTCGCCTGCTTCTTAGTAGCTACGAAAAGAACTTTTTTACCTGCAGAAGTTAATTTTTCTAAAGCGTTACAAGCTTCATCCAATTTAACAGCTGTTTTATGTAAGTCTACAATGTGAATACCATTTTTCTCCATAAAAATGTATGGAGCCATATTTGGATTCCACTTTCTAGTCATGTGACCGAAGTGTACACCAGCCTCTAGAAGGTCTTTTACATTTGCTTTTGCCATGTTTTTTGTTTTTGTTAGTTTACTTTCCGTCTTTTAAACAATCAACAACTTCTTTAGATGGGAGAAGCGTTTGGATGCTAAACGTAACGGGCAATTGGCGGTTGGCTTTTTGCTTGTGGCAATTGGCTTTTCGCCGAGATTAAGTTTAAATAAAAATTAATACATTTCTGTAGCAAACAACCATAAGCCATTCGCCAACAGCAAATCTTAACGTTTTGAGAATTGGAATCTCTTTCTTGCTTTTTTCTGACCTGGCTTCTTTCTTTCCACCATTCTTGCGTCTCTTGTAAGTAAACCAGCAGGCTTCAATGCTAATCTGAACTCAGCGTTGATTTCGCATAAAGCTCTTGAAATACCTAATCTGATAGCTTCTGCCTGACCTGTATTTCCACCACCGAATACATTTACGGTAACGTCATACTGACCAACAGTTTCAGAAAGGATAAATGGTTGGTTTAATTTGTAAACCATTACATCTGTAGAGAAGTATTCTTTAGCATCTTTACCGTTTACTGTAATGTTACCAGTTCCTGGCTTTACATAAACTCTTGCTACAGAAGTTTTTCTTCTTCCGATTTTGTGAACTGTAGACATATTAATTATTTAAATTCGTTAACATTAATTGTTTTAGGCTGTTGAGCTTCATGTTTGTGCTCAGTTCCTTCGTATAAGTAAAGATTCTTATGGATCGCAGCTCCAAGTCTGTTTTTAGGCAACATTCCTTTTACTGATTTTTCCAATACTTTTAAAGAATCTTTCTTTTGAAGTTCAGCCGCAGTCATAGACTTCTGTCCTCCAGGGTAACCTGTATGCCAGATATAAGTCTTGTCGTTCCACTTGTTTCCTGAAAGAGTTACTTTCCCAGCGTTCAAAACGATTACGTTATCACCACAATCTACGTGAGGTGTGTAGTTCGTTTTGTGCTTACCTCTCAAAATCTTTGCAACCGTAGAAGCTAGTCTTCCTAACGGTTGTCCTTCAGCGTCTACCACAACCCATTCTTTATTAGCAGTAGCTTTGTTCGCTGAAACAGTTTTGTAACTTAATGTATTCACACGTTTTAGTTAAAGATTAAACATAATTTTCCCCTAAAAGGGTGTGCAAAGGTACAAATTATTTTTAGAATGCAAAAACATATTTCGTTTAATCTGCTGATTATGTGTTTAAGACTAAGTATCTGAAAGACTTAATCGTATAAAAACAATTAAAAAACAAGAAAATTCCAATTGAAAAATTTACTTACAAATTTAAAAATAATTTAAAAATCAATCAAATTTCAATAATAACTGTCAATTAAATTTAAACTTTCATCCAAAACCATATCAATATGATTATTTAATTTCTTTAAATAATTATATTTGCTGAAATCCATATCTATATCATGAGCCACGGAAAAATTAGAGAAGATAAAACGTGTCTTAACTGCGGACACCTTGTTGAAGAAAGATTCTGCCCTCATTGCGGACAGGAAAATACGGAACCCAAACAGCCGTTCCATTATCTTTTCACTCATTTCATTGAAGATTTCACGCATTATGACGGACAATTCTGGAAAACAATAAAATATTTACTCATTCGTCCCGGGAGATTAACTAAAGAATATCTTGCCGGAAAGAGACAAATGTATGTGGCTCCTGTAAAATTGTATATTTTCATCAGTTTTATTACTTTTTTTCTCCCTACTCTATTTTCCGGTTCAGAAGAAGAACTTTCAGAAAACGAAAAGAAAGAGCAGATCCTGAAAGAAAAAGAACAGGACGAAAAAATTGCACGATTTACAGACAGTCTGAAATATTCGCTCCAAAAAGATCAACTGATAAAAGAGGATTTATCTAGTTCTAAGACGGAAAAAGACCTGAAAATTGGCAGCAAAAAAAATACTACCGATCCTGAAGAGGATACTTTTACACAAACAGCCGACGGAAAAATGAGCATTCTGGGAGCTACTACCATGAAGCAGTTCGACTCCTTAAGCCTTAAAAATCAGGATAAAAAAGCCGTATTTGCATTTTTAAAACCTTATGCAAAAAAAATATTTCACTTTCAGGAACAGGGATTGAAAAAAGATCAGATCTTTGAAAAATTCACTGAAAATATTGTCCACACTCTTCCGAAAGCATTATTTGTTTATCTGCCGATTTTCGCTTTCTTTCTATGGCTTTTCCACAATAAAAAGAAATGGTGGTATTTTGATCATGGTATTTTCACGCTTCATTATTTTTCCTTTCTGCTGTTAGGAATTCTGATCATCATAACCATTTCGGAACTTACTTCATTACTTCCGGATAATACGATTTTCAACACTTTAACATTTTCAATCTATTCCGCAGCCGTCATTTATATGCTTGTATATTTCTTTATAGCGCATCACAGAGTTTACAAAAATGCACGAAGTATTAGTGTAATGAAAGGAATTCTTTTATTTATTGTCAATTTATTCGGACTTTTCTGCATGTTCCTTCTATTAATGTATGTAAGTTTTATGACGATGCATTAATCGCGCAGTGTTTTATTTGCTCTGAAACTTGCAATTAAATAATACGCCACAAAAACCGTCGAAAATTTAAGAACGGAAGGAATAGCCAGTTCCAGATTAAAAATTAAAGCGCCCACAAGAACCAAGATTCCCATGGCAACAAAAGACAATCCTAATTTTTGAGGCAGAGTAAAATCCGGGGTATCTAAATAATAGGCAACTCCCCATGCAAAACCAAAGGCAATGGCATAATAAATATCGAGCCCGATGTTTTCCGAACTGTAAAAGAAATAATTAATTAAAAAACTTAAAACCGTTCCCAACGCAAAATACAGCAATGCCTTTTTCATACCTTATTTATATGATGCAAAATTATAGAAATTAATGATATCATTCTGTGAAAGATTTTCTGAGAAATCAGCGGCGTAACTTCTAAGCAGTTATCATTTCTAACAAATGTTAGTTTAAATGAGGTTCAAATATTTAATCAAAGCAAATTAACTTAATCATTTACAATGTATTAACATTAAACATCGGGTTTCTATTTTATTATTATATTTGGAAATTCAGAAATTTTCTAAATCTTTTATGGAAACCCAAAAATATACTCCAAAAAATAAAGTCAGAATCGTGACGGCTGCGTCGCTATTCGACGGTCATGATGCTGCGATTAATATTATGCGCCGTGTGATTCAGGGAACAGGATGCGAAGTTATCCACCTTGGACACGATAAATCGGCTGAAGAAGTAGTAAATACTGCGATTCAGGAAGATGCAAATGCCATTGCATTAACCTCTTATCAGGGTGGTCACAACGAATATTTCAAATACATCTATGACCTTTTAAGAGAGAAAAACTCTCCGCAGATCAAAATTTTCGGTGGCGGAGGCGGTGTAATTCTGCCCGAAGAAATCGAAGATATCATGTCTTACGGAATCGACAGAATTTATTCTCCGGATGATGGTCGTGAACTTGGTTTACAGGGAATGATCGACGATTTGGTTCAGAAATCAGACTTCGCAACAGGAAAGGATGTTGATGTAAAAGATCTGGATTCCATCAGTTTTGAAAATTCGACAAGCATTGCGAAAATCATTTCTGCCGTTGAAAACTTCTCGGAAGAAAAACCGGAACTGGTAAAAGCGATCGACGAAAAATCAAAAGACTTACATATTCCGATTATCGGAATTACAGGAACCGGAGGAGCGGGAAAATCTTCTTTAACAGACGAATTGGTAAGACGTTTCCTACGTTCCAATACTGATAAAAAAATTGCGATTATCTCAATTGACCCTTCAAAAAAGAAAACCGGAGGTGCACTTTTGGGAGACAGAATCCGCATGAACGCGATCAATGATCCAAGAGTGTATATGCGTTCGATGGCAACAAGAGAAAACAACGTTTCGGTTTCTCCGTTCATTCATTCTGCATTGAATGTCTTGAAATTAGCTCATCCTGATGTTATTATCCTTGAAACTTCAGGAATTGGACAATCCGGTTCGGAAGTTTCCGATTTTGCGGATGTTTCGATGTATGTGATGACTCCGGAATATGGAGCTTCCACACAGTTGGAAAAAATCGATATGTTGGATTATGCAGATTTGGTTGCTTTAAATAAATCTGACAAACGTGGCGCTCTTGATGCCCTTCAAGCCGTAAGAAAACAGTTCCAGAGAAACCATTTGCTGTGGGAACAGCCATTGGATGAAATGCCGGTTTATGCTACAAAAGCATCTCAGTTCAACGATCACGGAACGACGGAATTATACAACAGACTGGTTTCTAAAGTCAATGATAAATTTGCTGATTTAAATTTAAAAACATTTGTTGAACAGGAAATTACAGACGAAGTAACGATTATTCCGCCAAAAAGAGTCCGTTATCTTTCTGAAATCGTTGAAAACAACAGACAATACGATGCGAATGTTGAAAAACAGGCTGAGTTGGCAAGAAAAATGTATCATATTGAAGGCGTTAAAAATTTCCTTTCCAATGAAACATTAGATGCTGAATATCAAAAAGCTGAAAAAGAACTTCAACAGGAAAATATCGACTTCCTTAAAACATGGGATGATACGAAAGAGGCTTTCAAAGCTGAATTTTATTCCTATTTCGTAAGAGGAAAAGAAATTAAGGTTGAAACCTCAACAGAATCTTTATCCCACCTAAGAATTCCGAAAATTTCTTTACCGAAATACAACGACTGGGGCGATCTGATCAAATGGAAAGGACAGGAAAATCTTCCGGGAAGTTTCCCTTACACTGCGGGAATTTATCCTTTCAAAAGAACCGGAGAAGATCCAACAAGAATGTTTGCCGGAGAAGGAGGACCTGAAAGAACCAACAGAAGATTTCACTACGTTTCTGCGGAAATGCCTGCAAAACGCTTATCTACTGCTTTCGATTCAGTAACTCTTTACGGACAGGATCCGGCTTTACCACCGGATATTTACGGAAAAATCGGAAATGCAGGAGTTTCGATTGCTACTTTGGATGACGCTAAAAAACTATATTCAGGATTTGATTTAGTGAATGCATTAACTTCGGTTTCAATGACGATTAACGGTCCGGCTCCGATGTTATTGGCTTTCTTTATGAATGCCGCAATCGACCAGAATGTGGAGAAATATATTGCTGAGAATAAACTTGAGGCTAAGGTTGAGGAAGTTTTGAAAGCGAAATTCGACGACAAAGGTTTAGCAAGACCAAAATACAACGGAGAATTGCCGCCTTCCAATAATGGTTTAGGATTAAAACTATTGGGAATTACAGGAGATGAAGTCATTCCTGCCGATGTATATGCAGAAATTAAAGCAAAAACCATCGCAACCGTTCGTGGAACTGTTCAGGCAGATATTTTAAAGGAAGATCAGGCGCAGAATACCTGTATTTTCTCTACTGAATTTGCTTTGAGATTAATGGGCGACGTTCAGGAATATTTCATCAAAGAAAAAGTAAGAAACTTCTACTCTGTTTCCATTTCAGGATATCACATTGCGGAAGCAGGAGCCAATCCGGTTTCTCAGTTGGCATTTACATTGGCAAATGGTTTCACGTATGTGGAATATTATCTTTCAAGAGGAATGGATATCAACGATTTTGCACCGAACTTATCGTTCTTCTTTTCTAACGGAATCGACCCGGAATATTCGGTAATCGGACGTGTGGCAAGAAGAATCTGGGCAAAAGCAATGAAACTGAAATACGGAGCCGACGAAAGAAGCCAGATGTTGAAATACCACATCCAGACTTCGGGACGTTCGCTTCACGCTCAGGAAATTGATTTCAACGATATCAGAACCACTTTACAGGCGTTGTATGCAATTTACGACAACTGTAATTCATTGCACACCAATGCTTATGATGAGGCGATTACAACGCCAACTGAGCAGTCTGTAAGAAGAGCGATGGCAATTCAGTTGATCATCAATAAAGAATTAGGTTTAGCGAAAAACGAAAATCCGCTTCAGGGTTCATTTATCATTGAAGAATTAACGGATTTAGTAGAAGAAGCTGTTTACGCGGAATTCGACAGAATCACTGAAAGAGGCGGCGTTTTGGGTGCGATGGAAACGATGTACCAACGTTCAAAAATTCAGGAAGAATCAATGCATTACGAATGGCTGAAGCATACCGGAGAATATCCGATTATCGGAGTGAACACGTTCTTAGGAAAAGACGGTTCGCCAACGGTTCGTCCGGGAGAAGTTATCCGTTCAACAGAGGAGGAAAAGCAGTTCCAGATTGAAATGCTTCACAACTTCCAGAAATCCAATGAAGACAAATCGGAAGCCGCTCTGAAAACGCTGCAACATGCCGCGATCAATCAGCAAAACTTATTCGAAGTGATGATGGATGCTGTGAAATACTGTTCTCTTGGACAGATTACCAATGCTTTGTTTGAAGTGGGCGGGAAGTATAGAAGAAATATGTAGCTTCGACTTCGCTCAGCTACCTTTTTTACGATTTATAAATCAAACCTCAGGGAATTTTCTTTGAGGTTTTTGTACTTTTATAGACTAATCATCCATTTAAACCGTTATTAAAAGAAAATAAATAACCATCATGAAAATATTTTTAAGAAAAAATGTACTATTTGTATTCCTATCTTTATCTGCCATTTTATTTGCCCAGAAGCGAACGGAAGATTTTACGATTATCCCGCCTTCTCAGAAATCAGAGAAAAGCTATTATAAAACCATTACAATTATTGATGCCAGAATTGATACAACAACCGTTGGAATTGTGCAGCAGGGCGCATTGAATGCAAAAGCCAGAGTGGTTCCTACGTCTCCCCTTTCTGATCAGTTTCAAAATGTTCTAAACAGCATAAACGGAGAAAATGCAGAAAACGGAAATCTGGTTTTATATCTTAAACAATTGTATTTTGCTGAAGTCTCAAAAGCATTTACTGAGTTGGGATACTGTTATTTCCAGGGTTTTCTTTTTGCTAAAAATGATGACGGAACCTACTCTTTGCTCGAAAAAACAGATACCGTAACAGAGCATAAATCAGCCGATGTAACGAAAGAAATTTTAAGAAAAGGTAGTGAAATGCTGGGAGAATTTATTGCTAAAAATGCATCCAGAAAACCTAATACAACAGAGCGTTACACATGGGAACAGCTTAAAAATTTTGATGATATCTATAAACAGTCAATCAGCCTCTTCAATTCTTCTGAATTGAAAGACGGACTGTACAAAGATTATACTTCTCTGAAAAACCAGCAGCCTCAACAGGAAATCAGCAGCGTTAAATTTTACGGAAACCAACCCAAAATTCACAGAATATTTGAAACAGCAGACGGAAAAGAAAAAGAAATAAAGAAAGATGATGTGTATGCCCTTGTTTACAAAGGAGAATTGTATGTTTATCTTCCTATCGAAAATCTTTTCACGAAGGCAGAAAAAAGAGACAACGATTATTATTTCGTCGGAAAATTAAGATCCGGAAGTCCTAATATTGGAAATTTGAGTATCGGAATGTTTTTCGGCGTTGTGGGAGTCTTAATGACATCAAATCCGGCTTATCCTTTTGAACAGAAAATAGATTATATTAACGGAGCATTTATTCCCGTTAAAGAAATTCAGTCGAAAAAATATTAATAAATGTTTTTTAACAAAAAACCCCTCACAGAAATTCTATGAGGGGTTTATTTTATTTCAAAAGGACTTTAGTTCTGGCTTAGCAAAACAATATTCAGAGAAGCGTCAGAAATATTAGCCGTTGCTCCGTCAGAATACATATAAAGCCTTAACTGATCATTTTTGTTAAAATAGGCAATTCTTGTATACAGCATTGTCCAGCGGTTTCCGGAATTCGTGTCCCAGATTCCTTCGGGAATATCTGAATTTACAGTATGCACCGCCTGAAACACATTTCTACTTGCGCTTCCATCTACAAGTCTGATACTCGATTTAATGAGATAAGTTCCCGAACTTGGCACAGTGTATGTGTTGGATGCCGGAGTCCAGATTCCACCGCCTACATTTTTAGTTACGGTTGAAAGAGGAACCGTGGTAAAACCACCGGAATTGATACTAGCCGCTGTTGCAGAACCATTTCCGCTTCCCAGTGAAGCAATAAAAACCGCTGTTCCTGTTTTAGCAACTACAGATTGCCATGCGGTACCATCAAAATAGTAATATCCAACCGTCGCGATCTGTGCTGTTGCAGATACCGTGGAACCTCCTGTAACATCCGTAATATAAAGTAAAGCACCTACATGATTAGAGTTATACCCTGTCTTTGCATTCAGCTGAGCCAACGTTATTCTGGGCGCTCTCATTCCGTCTGCTTTGGTAACGGTAGAAGCTACTCCGTTCACATCCAGAGTCATTTGCGGTGTAAGCGAATTGATCCCAACATTCTGAGCATTCGCCCGACTCAGAAATACAATCGATAGAAATAAAAAAAACTTTTTCACGGCACAAAAATTAGCAGGTGCAAATATATAACATTATTACCCACCATAAATCCTTATAACTGACTAAAATAAAATTATATATGAACTTTTATTAACATTTAATTAAAATAATCTAATACAATGCAAACAACCATAATTTCAATAAATATGTACAATTGTCAACTGACTTTTGAATCAATCTGATTATTTTTGAAGAACATTACCTCAACTATGAAACCGAAAGCCATCTTCAACTGGAGCAGCGGAAAAGATTCTGCTTTAGCGTTATATAAAATTTTAAAGGAAGAAAAATTTGAAGTCACCTCTCTGCTTACAAGCATTAATAAAGAATTTCAGAGAATCTCCATGCACGGCGTTCATGTTTCATTACTTGAAAAACAGGCAGAAAGTCTAGGCTTTCCTTTAATTAAAATGGAACTTCCCAAAGAACCTTCTATGGAAGAGTATCGAGAAATTATCGGCAGAACTATGACGGAAATACAATCTCAAGGCATTACCCATTCTATTTTCGGAGATATTTTTCTGGAAGATTTAAAGAAATACCGCGAAGACCAGTTACGCTCCATTGGAATGGAAGGAGTCTTTCCGTTATGGAAAATCAATACAACCGACCTCATCCGTGAATTTTTAGATCTTGGCTTTAAAACCATTGTTACCTGCGTGAACGAAACCTATCTCGATAAAAGTTTTGCCGGAAGAATTATTGATGAAGACTTTATTAAAGATTTACCTGAAAATGTAGATGTATGCGGAGAAAATGGCGAATTTCATACTTTTACTTTTAACGGCCCTCTTTTTAAAAATCCTGTTGAATTCGAGATCGGGGAAATTGTTAAAAAAACCTATCCGAAACCGAAATCTGATGAAAACAGCGAAGATGATGAATATGTTTTCTGGTTTTGCGATCTGATTGTAAAATAATTTCTGTGCTTTTCCGTTTTTGTGTAAACTAAAACAATGAGACCTTATCTTAAAATTGAAAAGTCCTGTGAAGAATCTTTAAAGAATATGCACACGATTCCGGAAGGAAAATTCTGCGATTTGTGTTCGAAAAAAGTATACGATCTTACCAAGCTTACTCATTCTGAAATTTCGGATATCGCAGAACAAAATCATGGCAAAAAGTTCTGCGGAATACTCATTAACAAAGAGCCTGAGCAAAAAAGGGAAGAAACTTTTTCAATTCGTGAAGATATTTCCCACAGAAAAAATACTTTTACAAAAGTAGCAGCAGGAATTGCTTTATCAGCGAGTTTGGTAAATACTCTTCCTGCGCAGACCAAAGATATTTCAAAAACACAGGTTATTCTTACCGGAAAAAATTTATCCACAGAAAAAAACAAAAACACAGAAGGCGGCGAAAAATTAACAGCCTCTGGAAGAATTGTAACCAGCGAAGAAGGCAAACCCGTAAAAGCGTATGTAAATTTAATCACCATTAATAAAGTATATTCCACCGAAACTAACGAAGACGGTTTTTACTCACTGGAAATTCCTCAGGAATTAGCTCAGGAAGAGAATTATCTTTTAGAATTCAGCCCTTTTTCTTATAATTTCGATCAAAAGCTGAAAGTATTCAGCAGAAATGAACTCAGACAGAATACAGTGATCAAACTTCCGGACAATGGAACTTATAAAGAGTTGGGAGAAGTTAGTTTCGGTCCGCCGTATGCCGAAGAAAATTCAATTGTTTTTCTGCACGGTAAGAGACTTGATTACAAACTGTACAACAAAAGCTATTCTTTGTACAGCAGCAAATACGATATTCATTACATCTCGAAACCTTATACTAAATTTTTCACCGAAAGTGATCTTGTAAAAGACATTTTTATTGTTTTTGTAAAATAAGAATATTTCAATAAAAATTTATTTTAGTTAAATATTTCTCATTCACCGACACATTTTTACTGTTTACCTCAAATTATTTCTTCAATGTTAACTAAAAATTAATTTTGAAACATAAATTAATTTGATAATGAAAACAACAGAATTTTTCAGCAAAATGATGGGTTTGCTTTTATTTCTGTTTGCAGTGGTTTCCTTTGCTCAAACAACAATAAAAGTTACCTATTACACGGGTTCCACACAGAACTACACAATTGAAAACAGCGGAAAACTTTATTTTTCAGGAAGCAATCTATTGGTGAAAACCGCGAGTTCCGCTTCCGATATTTCTATCCCGACCGGTATTATCCGGAAAATAACTTTTTCATCAACCATTTTAGCCACTCAGGAGATCGGGCTGAATAAAGACCAGATCAGACTATACCCGAATCCATCCGCAGAATTCATCAGAATAACATCAGACAAAAAAGAATCTTTAAAAGTGAAAATCTATTCTGCTGAAGGAAGACTTGTTCTGTCGGGAACTTATCAACCCAATGAAGACATTAATATCAGCAGCTTCAAAGAAGGCTTTTATCTGGTACAGGTTAATAACACAACTTTAAAACTGATTAAAAAATGAGAAAGTATTTATATATCGTAATTGCATGTTTTTTGTCTTTTGGATTAAAAGCCCAAAGCAATATTGTGGCGCATAATTCGGGAAACAATATGTACGCTTCTCCTACTCCGGTTGTCGACAGTATTAAATTTGACTCAAATTATACAAAATTTCACATTAACGGAGCTGCAGCAAGTTTAGACTTACCGAAAAGCATAGTTGACAGTTTAACGTTCTCTCCTACTGCGGTTAGCTTAACCAAAATTTATATTATTTACAAAGGTTCAGAAAATGCAACCATTATCAATCCTTATTCTAATCAGGGAGTTACTATTACGGCAACAGGCGGAACGGTGAATGTTGTTTCCACTGCAACCATCAATAATTTAGAATACAATTTACTGGGAACAAGCACAACAGGAAGTCTCACAATGAGCTCTTCTCTTCCCGCAAGTTTTGTAATGAATAATTTAAATCTTACCAATGCTTCCGGATCTGCCATTAATATCACCGGCGGACAAACTCATACTTTTACCCTTCAGGCAGGGACAACAAATTCATTAACAGACGGTTCTTCAAGCACAAAAAACGGGACATTACAAACCGATGGAAAAATAATTTTTACAGGAACAGGAACTTTAAGCATTAAAGGAATTAAAAAGCACGGTATTTCCACTTCCGCAGGAATTGAAGTTCAGAACGGAAATATTACAGTAACTTCTTCCGCATCAGACGGTTTTCATTCGGAAGGTTATGTCATGAGCAGCGGAACGGTAAACATCACAGCAACCGGAGACGCAATTGATGCAGGAGATACAGCAATCTCTATTTCGGGAGGAAACCTAACCGCAACTTTGGCTTCAGCCGATGTAAAAGCGATTAAAACAGGAACTTCAACCATCGGAATTTCGGGAGGAACATTTAATTTAACTTTAACAGGGGCGCAATCAAAAGCCATCAGTGCAAAAGGAAATATTACTTTCGACGGTGGAAATATTACTGCTTCACTTTCGGGAGCAGCCGTTCTTACCGCTTCAGGAAGCGGATATGACCCTTCTTATTCCACAGCCATAAAAACCGATGGAAATGTTATTGTAAACGGAGGAACTTTCAATCTTTCTTTAGCTTCTACGGCAAACGGAGGGAAAGGAATTTCAGCCGCTCAGAATATCACAGTCAATAATGGAAATTTAACGATTACAACAGCAGGAAACGGAGCTACTTACACCAATACAACAGGCGTTTTGGATTCTTACTCTTCTTCTGCCATTACAGCAGACGGAAATCTTCTGATTAATGCAGGTTCAGTGACGACAACAAGTTCGGGAACAGGAGGAAAAGGCTTAAAAGCAGACGGAACGATAACGATAGGAAGCGCAACAGGAAATCCTGTTTTATTAATTAAAACAACTGGAGCCCGATTTTTAGTATCCGGAACAGATTACAGTCACCCGAAAACTCTGGTCGCAACCGGAGCCGTTGCAATCAATAATGGAAACAACACCTTTAATTCTACAGATGACGGGATTCATTCAGATGCATCGGTTACCATAAATGGAGGAACAAATACGGTTTCTGCAATTTCTTCCACTTCGGGAGTCGGTGAAGGTGTAGAAGCGCCGATCATTACTTTAGCAGGCGGAGTAAACAATATTACGGCTTCCAATGACGGAATTAACGCAACCTACGGAACAGTTGCCGGAGGAACGGAATCTAATGACAACAGCCATCTGTACATTACCGGAGGAATTAATATCGTAGCAGGAAGCGACGCGATTGACAGCAACGGAAATATCACCATTACAGGCGGAACAACTATTGTAAACGGACCGACAAGTCAGCCGGAAGAAGGAATTGATTACAACGGAACTTTTTTAATGAACGGAGGTTTTCTGATTTCTGCGGGATCGAATGCAAGTATGACTAAAGCAATGGGAGCTGCTTCCACACAGGTAAGTATGTTCCTGAAATCCAGCGCACAGCTTGCAGCCACTTCTATGTTGCATATTGAAAATGCTTCGGGAACGGAAATGGTAACCTTCAAACCTAAAAACGGAGTGTATTATTTTCATTTTTCCAGTACGAATCTTGTAAACAGTACTACTTATAAAGTTTATTTTGGCGGAAGTTATACCGGCGGAAGTTTTGTGGGAGGAACTTCAGGATGGGGATTATACACCGGAGGAACTTATTCTACTTCCGGAGGAACGCTTAAAAGTACCTTTACCACTTCAGCAACCAATACCGTAAATACAGTATCATTCTAATTACCATTTTAATAATTTACAACAAGCCTCTTAATGAAAATTAGGAGGCTTTTTCGTAACAGGGGCATAAAAATTGCTTCCTGAAAGAAAAACAATAAATGATTAAAAAATTACTTTTCTCTGCTCTTTGTGCTTCTATTTCTGTCAGTTTAATTTCCTGTCAAAAAGAGATTCCATTTATTCCGTCCGGAAAAAAAGTGGACAAACAGGCAATTGCAGACAGTACGATCATTGCTTTTGAAAAAAGTCTTCTGAAAAACCAGATCGATTCTGTTTTCAAAAAATATCAGTTTAACGGAAGTGTGGCGGTTTTCAAAGATTCGGTTGAGCTGTACAGAAAAAATCAGGGCTTTGCAGATTTTAAAGATCAATTAAAAATGAATGACAGTACTGTTTTTGCCATCGGTTCTGTAAGCAAACAATTTACCGCTGCTTTAATTTTGCTTCAGATGGAACAGGGAAAGCTGAATGTAGACGATAAAGTTTCAGCTTATTTAAAGGAGTTTCAAAACAAAAATTACGAAAATATTACCATTCATCAGCTTCTGAACCATACTTCGGGACTGAATACTTTGGGCGGAAAGCTCCAGTTTAAAAGCGGAACGGATTTCTTTTATTCCAACTATGGTTTTAATACATTGGGAAAAATTGTGGAAAAAGTTTCGGGTAAATCGTATGACGAAAATGTTTTAGATTTATTTAAAACAGCCGGAATGAATCATTCTTCAACTGCGACTTCTTTTGAGGGAGAAAACTTTGCCGGAGCTTATTTAGGCAACAGAAAAAAATTCGAAAAGATCCAGAATATGCCGAAAAGACTCGCCAGTAAAGATATTGGAGTTCCTGCAGGCGGAATTTTATCCACCATTAACGATCTTCATATGTGGAATACTGTTTTATACAGCGGAAAAATCCTCCGTCCTGAAACACTGAAAAAGTTTGAATCTAAAAGCGCAGAAAGACATCATGCGATTTTCGGGAAAATGGGTTACGGCTACGGAATTATGAGCAACATCGGCAAACCGGCGGCATTTTTCCACAGCGGTTACGTTAAAGGCTCACCTTCATTAAACATCTTTTATCCGGAAACAAAAACTTCGGTTATTATTCTTTCTAATATCGCCGATGAGGAACAGGGAAAAGGATTTACTTTTAAACCTCACGTTGAGATCAAAAAAATTACAGATGCTTTGGAAAGTACTATTTCGGAGATGAATTCTACAAAAGGAAATGCAATGAAGATGTAAATTATTCAGCAGAAAGATTCAGAAAGTCTTTCATTTTTTCTAATGATTTTTTATGTTCGAAAAAATTGATAAGACCGAAAATAATTATTACCTGTATACAGTAAGGAAGAACTAATGTTGCCAGAACAAAAATAATTTCGCTGTGATCGTTAGTTCTGAAAAACAGATACGGATAAATACCTTTCTTGGAAATGATCTGTGTCATTGAAGTCATAGAAACAACCAGTAAGCCAGTATTTTGCTGATACATAGAATAAAAAAGCCTGCCTCTGTATTTAAAATCCTGTTTTACATATTTCCAGATTTTACGATTAAAAAACCATACTCCAAAAGTAAATAGAACGAACAATCCATTTTGTATTTTGAAAAGAGTACTGTAAACTTCCTCATTATTGGCTAAAAAAATCAAAAGAATATTGACAGCAAAAGAAATCAATCCCAATAACAATGATTTTTTAAGAATATTATTGTATCTGGCTTTCGCTATTTTTTTTACAATAACCGGAATCTGTTCTTGGTAAAAAATAGAGTAACGCGTCATTTTAAATTCACTTCCCCATAACTTTTTCGTTTTAAGGAAAGCTTCATCGAAACCCACATTTTCCTCCATCTGAATATCGGCAATCTGAGAGATCATATGATCTTTCACTTCCAGCAAAATATCCAGAGGAAGCCTATGAAGCATCAGATAATCTGTAATCTCCTCTTCCTGTTCTTTAGTCATCATTTTAAATTTTAAACTAAAACATTAATTTTCTTTGAATTGAAATACAATAACTGAAGCTGAACCGCCAAAGAATATACCGATAGAAATTTTGAAACATTCATATCCATGATTTTCCAGTTTTCTGCTGTTATAAAAGATCCAAAAGCAAAGATCAGCACTCCGAAAAGAAGATTTCTAAGCAGTAAAGGATGAAAGCTCATGGCGATATAATTGGAAAATTTCATCTTTTTAGCAATGAAACTGTATGCCAAAAGAATTGCTAAGCTTCCCAACAATACAATCTGAACTGTAAAAAAAACATCCGTATTTAAAAACATTATGAATGTTGCTGCTGTTGCAAGAATGAAAGAAAAAATACCAATCTTTCTAAACCTCTGCTGTAAAATAACTTTTTCGATTCTGGCTACTTTTTTGAACGAAATAAAATCTGCGTTTACCATTTCCAACTCATTCTTCCAACTGATTTTAGCTTTCAGAAAAGCCTCGGGAAAACTTAAATTTTCAGACAGCATCAGATGACTGATCTGGGAAATAAAATGATCTTTCACTTCAGCTAAAATCTGAGCAGTCAGCTTTTTTGAATTCAGATATAATTCTATTTGATGTTCCTGTTCTTTGGTTATCATATATTAAAAATCGTATTGAGGTTAAATAAATAATTTTTCATTTCTGCTTCCTGTTCTGCCTGCTGCTTTTTCCCTTTTTCGGTCAGAAGATAATATTTCCGGTCTCTTCCGTTGATCTTCTGGATTTCAGACAAAATCATTCCTTCCGCTTCCAGCTTATGCAAAAGCGGATACAGCGCACCTTCCGTCATTTCCAGTTCGCCCTGCGTAAGTTCTTTGGCGCGCTGCGTGATCTGGTATCCATACATCTTTACTTCCTTGGCAAGGAGCTTCAGGATGATGTTTTGGAGGGTTCCTTTATAAAGACTGTTCTTTTTCAATATCTCATCTTTTATACCTAGCAAATCTATACATAATTTTCTTATGCATCATTATTAATTTTAAAATTCTTAATTTCAATCAATGAAAAAGATGTATTTCATCGCCATTTATCCGCCACAAAAAATTATTGAAGAAATAAAAATATTCAAACAGGATTTTGCATTACACTACGAAAATTCCAAAGCTCTGAAAAATGAAGCGCACATTACTTTGTTTCCGCCATTTTCCAGAGAGGTTACTTCAGAAAATGACATTCTAGAAGCTTTTCATAAGATTAATACTGCTGTTTCTCCTTTTGAAATTGAACTGAATGGTTTCGGAAGTTTTGCCAATCCAAAAAATCCTGTGGTTTTTGTGAGACCTGAAAACAATGAACAATTAAATGAACTTTATCTTCGGGTGAAGGAAATATTCAACTTTATCGATTATTCTTTCCACCCTCATGTCACGGTGGGTTTTCGAAATCTGACGTGGGAAAACTATCTGAAAGCATGGGAGAAATATCAAGATAAAGAATATAAAACTAAATTCTTAGTTGATAAAATCACTTTGCTTCGACATGATGAAAACTGGATTCCTATTGCAGAAAAGAAACTGGAACTGCTGTAAAATATGATTCAAAAAATTTCATTCTTAAAAGTCTGAAAGTTCATATCTTTGAAGCAATGATTGCAGAGAAGATTATTTTAGGAATCGACCCGGGAACAACCGTGATGGGTTTTGGGATTATTTCCATAAAAAAAGGAAAAATGGAAATGATTTCCATCCATGAATTATTGCTGAAAAAGTATCCGAACCACGAGACCAAACTTAAATATATTTTTGATAAAACTTTGGCGCTGATTGACGAATTTCATCCTGATGAGGTTGCTCTTGAAGCTCCTTTCTACGGAAAAAACGTTCAGAGTATGCTGAAACTAGGTCGCGCGCAAGGCGTTGCGATGGCGGCAAGTCTTCACAGAAATATCCCGATAACAGAATATTCTCCGAAAAAAATAAAAATGGCGATCACCGGAAACGGAAATGCCAGTAAAGAACAGGTTGCAGGAATGCTCCAAAGTCTTTTAAATCTGAAAGAATTCCCCACAAAATATCTTGATGCTTCCGATGGATTGGCAGTTGCGGTATGTCATCATTTCAATTCCGGAACAATAGCCGATACAAAATCTTACACTGGTTGGGAAAGCTTTTTAAAACAGAATCCGGACCGGCTGAAATAAAAATCACTCACAGATAAATATTTTGTGAGTGATTGATTGGTTTACTTTGTTTTGTATTCTTCGGGGGTAATTTTAAAATCGGCGGTCGGTTTTCCGTTTTTATCATAGTAACTATATACCATGGTTACATCATTATCCCTGAATTCTTTAATCTCCGGCGAAGTTTTAATAACTCTTAAAGCTCCTTCTTTCGCATTGTTTTTAAAAACTTGAATTTCTTCAGGACTTACACTTTCTTTTACATCGTCAGTCAGGGTATAATTATATTTAAAAATTTTTCCCGGCTGTACGGAAACGCTGTCGAGACGCACTCCGTCGGCAAGATTCTGAGGTGTCGTTTTGTTGATGTTTGCGGCAACTTCTTTCAGATCATCATCTATCGATTTTTCTTTGGTACATGAAGTAAGCGCAAACGAAGCCATTGCCAGAGAAAGGCAGATTACATTTTTCATATTTTGATATTTAGTGATTATACATAAAGATAAGAATATTTTATTTAATAAATTTAATTAATTGATTTACAGCAAAATAATAAAACAAACCTATATACTTGGTAAAACATAATACTATCTTTTACATTGGTATGATTTTTAGTAGTACATTTGTATAAATTTTCTATCATGAAAAACAACCAACAAACTATAAATCAGGTGAATCATAAAATAAACTGGTTCCAAAAGTTTCTGATGGTGTGTTCCGGAGGAAACATTCATATTCTGAGAAAAACGCCGAGCGAATGGAACAAATTTGCGGGAATCGGAGGAATTGTACTGTTTACCGCTGTATTTGCAACACTTTCCGCAGGTTATGCGATGTATACGGTTTTCGATGACATCTGGACAGCAATTGGCTTCGGTGTTTTATGGGGTTTAATGATTTTTAATCTGGACCGATACATCGTTTCTTCCATCAAAAAGACAGGAACATGGTGGAATCAGATGTTAATGGCGATTCCCAGATTAATTCTGGCGACTTTTTTAGGAATTATCATCTCAAAACCTCTTGAACTTAAAATTTTTGAAAAGGAAGTAAACAAACAACTGAATACCATCATTCAGAGAAATAAAAAGCAGCTTCAGGGCGAGATGAACGGAAGAATTCTTCAGCAAAGCGGACCTTTTGAGACTGAAAAGAAACAACTCTCTGATAAAATCGCCAACTATCAAAAATCTTATGATTCCGCTTCTGTAGAGCTTGAAAAAGAAATTTTAGGAAAGCAATCCGGATTAACAAGCGGAAAAGAAGGTTTCGGTCCCAATGCAAAACGAAAGCAGGAACTGAAAGAACAGAGAAGACTTGATCTGGAAAATTACCAGAAACAGGTTGCTCCCAGACTGGAATATTTAGATAAAGAAATTTCTAAGGTATATACCAATTTAGAAACAGAGAGAAAATCTACCGAAACCTTTGAAGATAAATTCAATGGTTTTGCAGCAAGATTACAGGCTTTGGATGAACTGGGAAAAAATTCAGCCATTATTGGTTTAGCTGCCGCTTTTATTATGGGACTTTTCATCTGTCTTGAAATTTCTCCGGTTTTGGTTAAATTAATTTCCCATGTTGGACCTTACGATTATCTTTTAGAAAAAACAGAAAATGATTTCAGATTATATTCAAAAGAAAAAGTGGAAAAAGGCAATGCTTTAACAGATTTCAGGATAGAAGACTTTAAAGATAAACTTCAAAAATAACCTATTATTAGTAACAATATAAGCCTTTCAGAAACCTCTGGAAGGTTTTTTTATTAATATAACAAAAATATGTAGAATAATATCTACCTTTACAACACCTAATTAAAACTAATTTATTCGTCATGAAAAAACTTGTATTAGGATGCACATTGCTATTGAGCATGGCATCTACTTCTGTTTTAAAAGCACAAGCTTCAGAGCCTTTTTTAGGGCAAATCGCATTCGTACCTTACAATTTTGTTCCGAAAAACTGGGCTGCCTGTAACGGACAGCTTTTACCAATTTCGCAAAATCAGGCTTTATTTGCACTGTTAGGAACCACTTACGGAGGAAACGGAACCACAACATTCGCTTTACCTGATATGAGAGGAAGAGTTTTGGTACACGAAGGACAGGCTCCGGGAGGACCTACCAACTACACGATGGGACAAAGCGGAGGAACAGAATCTGTAACACTTCAGGTGACACAAATGCCGCCTCACTCACACACAGTAAATGCTGTAACCGCAGAAGGAAATCAGAATTCTCCTACGAATAATCTTCCTGCCGATACAAAAGGATTAGATAAAGAATACTCTGATGCTGCTGCAAATACAACCATGAAATCTACGATGGTAAACCAGACAGGAGGAGGACAGCCACACGAAAACAGACCACCTTTCGTTACTCTGAAGTGTATTATTGCTTTACAAGGTATTTTCCCGTCACAATTCTAAAATATCAGCATGAAAACTCTTTATCTTTTATGTCTTGCTTTGGGCGGTTCTGCCTTTGCACAGACGATCACCTTTAACGGTTGTCATAATATATTTGATAATCAGAACTTTGTTTTTACAAAAACGGGAGTAGACGCCTTTAATAAAGGGATATATATTACAACACCTTTAGACGGACAACCTTGTGGCGGCTTAGGAACCTGCGAATTTAAAATTCAGTGGAATAATACATTAAGCAGATGGGAATTCCTTGCTGATGAAGGATACGGAACTTTTTCAAGCCCAAACTTAATTTACTATAATTCTACAGGTAACAATAATTTCGTACAAAATCCACCATCAATTACTTTTGGAACCTGGGTTGAGAATACATCATTTACATCACAAGCCGGAGGTTGCGGAGGAAATCTTACGACTTCCAATGCGACCATGACGGGAGATTTGCACAGTACATCTCTTGCGGCTTCAGATGTCAGAAACAATGATTCTAAAATTCAGATCTTCCCCAATCCTGTTGCTGAGATCATTAAAATTTCAGGGATAAAAGACGGAAAATCTGTTCAGATCTATAATATGGCCGGACAAATTGTAAAATCTGAAGAATTTAATGAAAAAGTAAACGTTTCTGAACTAAGCGCAGGAATCTATCTTTTGAAGATTAATACTAAAAATTTCCAGACTCACGAATTTAAGTTTGTGAAGAAATAAAATTTTATTATATGTGATAAGCCTTCGCCAAAAGCGGAGGTTTTTTATTGAAAATTAAATAATTCACAACTTTAAGATTTTTTAAAAATGAGAAAATATTTTTTATATATTTGATATGATACAAATCAAAATTAATCTATTATGAAAAATCTTAAAAAAATTTCAAGACAAAGCTTAAAAAGCATTAAAGGAGGATTCAAAATGTGTGATGCAAACCAGGAAAACTTCGGATGCGGAGATTCATCTATTTTTTGTTGCGGACCTGGAGGATGCAGAAGAATTCAGGATCTTCCGCCAGGATCTTGTATCGTTTCTCCGTTTTAATAAGATTAGAAGCCATTGCTGTTGCAGTGGCTTTTTATTTTCAATAAAAATTATCCGATTATCTGTTATTCATCACAATTCTTAATTTTAAACTCAAGAATCACAAGTTCTTTAATTATCAACTGTTTATTAAATTCACAAGGATATTCTACCCGCTAATGAATTAGAGGATTTTCTAAATTATAACAAATTACAGACATCTACAAAAATTATAATCAGGACAAAAACCAAATAAAAAAGCTACCTCAACAGTGCTGAGATAGCTTTTAGTGTATTTAATTTATTATTATAAAGAGTAATTCGGAGCTTCCTGCGTGATGATGACATCGTGCGGGTGAGATTCTTTCAATCCGCTTCCTGTGATCATTACCATCTTGGTATCGTTTTGTAACGCTTCAATATCTTTAGCACCGCAATATCCCATTCCTGCTCTCAGACCTCCTGTTAACTGGAAAATTACTTCTTCCAGAGATCCTTTGCTTGGAACTCTTCCTTCGATTCCTTCCGGAACGAATTTCTTAGCCTCACTCTGGAAATATCTCTCTTTTCCTCCTCTCTTCATCGCAGAAAGACTTCCCATTCCCTGATAAGTCTTGAATTTTCTACCCTGGAAAATAATTTCTTCACCCGGAGCTTCATCCGTTCCTGCCAAAAGCGAACCTAACATTACAGCTCCTGCTCCACTCGCAATCGCTTTTACGATATCTCCAGAAAGCTTGATTCCACCGTCTGCAATTACAGCTACATTTTTTGTTTTTGCGTATTCGTAAACATTGTAAATTGCGGATAACTGAGGAACTCCAACTCCTGCAACCACTCTCGTTGTACAGATAGAACCGGGACCAACTCCTACTTTCAGAACATTGGCTCCGGCTTCGATTAAATCTTTAGCCGCATCAGCCGTTACGATATTTCCTCCAACGATATCCAGATCAGGATATGCATGTCTTATTTCTTTAATTTTGTTTAAAACTCCGATGGAGTGTCCGTGAGCAGAATCAATACCGATGATATCAACACCAGCTTTTACAAGTGCTTCAATTCTCTCCAGTGTATCTTCTCCTACTCCCACTCCTGCTCCAACGATTAATCTTCCGCTCTGATCTTTGTTCGCGTTTGGATATTCTAACTGATTGTCGATATCTTTTATGGTAATTAATCCTACCAGTTTGTTTTCAGCATCTACGATCGGAAGCTTTTCCACTCTGTTTTTAAGAAGAATTTCTTTCGCTTTCTCCAGATTGGTATTTTTATCAGAAGTAATCAGCTTTTCTTTCGTCATGATCTCTTCCACCTTCATCTCAAGATTTTCCTGATATTTTACATCTCTGTTGGTGATGATCCCGATTAAAATATTTTCGGCGTCTACAACAGGAAGTCCGGAGATTTTATATTTCGCCATTGTTTCTTTAGCCTGAGCCAAAGTATGATCTTTTGAAAGGGTAACAGGATCTGAAATCATTCCGTTTTCCGAACGCTTTACACGATTAACCTGTGCAGCCTGTTCAGCAATTGTCATGTTTTTATGAATAAATCCTAAACCTCCGACTCTTGCCAGTGCAATTGCCAGTTCAGCTTCTGTAACAGTATCCATTGCAGCGGAAACAATCGGAACATTAAGCGTAATTTTGTCGGTAAGTCTTGATTTTAAAGAAACCTGATTAGGTAAAACTTCTGAATAAGAAGGGACTAGAAGCACGTCATCGAAAGTGATGGCTGTCTCTACAATTTTGTTATGAATAGACATCTTTACTTTCTTGCAAAATTAAGGTATTTTACCGAAATACGAAAATCGATTTTCATAGTTTAAATAAAACTTAATAATCAATAACTTAAATCAAAAAACCGCTCCTTTTTGCGGAACGGTAGTTTGTATAAAAAAACAATTCAGTGATATGATTTGATGATAAAGTGTTATTTATCGGATGCCGAAGCAATCATTTTTGATATATCATTGGCTGTAAAATTTCCGCGAACATCTAAAAAAACAAGTTCTTTATCTGAATTTACAGTAATCAGCATATTTTTAATAATATCATCTTTCTGTTTCACCCGGATATTTACATTTTCTCCATTATGTTTTATGGTTGCCCATTCTTCATAATTATTGTTATTTAAATACTTTGCAAAATCATTCAGCATCGATTTATCTCCGTTTTCAACAGTCAAAACTTTAATTTTAGAGACTTTTCTAATCAGGCGGATTACCTCTTCATTATCTTCACCATCTTCTCTTAATGCTTTTTTAATAACAGGTTTTGCTAAAAACATCGGAACATTGATGGTGGTAAATTTTGCCCCTTTAAAATCGTTTCCGGAATCTGAAAAGTAAGCCATTTTACCGGCTCCCGAAGAAACTATACAGGATTGTAACGTGAACATCGCACAGGCGATAAGAAAAAGGTGTTTTAATATTTTCATGGCAATTTGGATTTAAATTAAATTTTTAGTTGATGGGTTTTAAACTTCCGCCTGACATTTTGCTGATGTCTGAAGTAATTTCCGGATTTCCTCTGTATCGGATGGTTCCGCCTGATGAAGCCTTCGCTTTTAATTTATCTACCGCATTTACAGAAAGGTTAGATCCTGAAGTAGATTCCGCTTCCACCTGATTTGCCTGAAATGCTTCGCCATTACAAACCGCACCGCTACTGACATCAAAAGCTGCTGTTTCTGCTTCACCTTGAATACTTGTATCTGAACCGCTTGATCCTTTAAATACTAAGCTTCTGGAATTTACCTCAACTTTCACGCTTGTTCCTGAAGATGCTTCCACTAAAGCATTATTCGAAATATTGAATTTACCTTTCACTACAGAACCTGAAGATGCATCAATGGTAAGGTTATTTTCTTTTACAGAATTAATCGTGGTGAAAGTTGCTCCTGAAGATGCTTTAATGTTTTCCATTCTTGGCGAAGAAACGTTGACACTGATGTTTTTAAATTTTAAATTTTTCTGTCCTTTGTTATCAACATACACTTTCAGAACCCCGTTGTCAACTTTTGTAATAATGTACTGAAGCTTATCGGCATCGGCAATTACCTTTACATTGGTAGGACTTTCCTGCTTGAACACCAGATTAACACCTGTACTCACCTGAATTCCTGAGAACTCGCCTACATTTCTGGATTCGCCATTCAGATAAGAAGAGGTATTTTCCGAAGTGAGGTTATTTCTGGTATTGGTAACCGGATTTGTTTTTGTTTCTGTAGAATTGATGATTTTATTGATATCATTCATCGAAAGTTTTCCGTCCAGTTTTACAAGAATATTTTCCTCTCCTCCGCTATCGATGCTCAATAACAGATCATCCAAAATTCCGTTTTTCTCTTCTGCTGAAAGAAATTTTATTTTAGCTCCGTTACTGTTCATCGTCATGATTTCACTGTACTTAAGATTGCTTAAATAAGAAGAAATGTCTTTGTTGATCTGCGACAGCTTCTGTCCTTTCGCAGAACTTCCGTCCTGTGGTTTTTCGGCAATGAAAACTTTCAGTCCGTTAATTTTGGATAATAACGGTTTTATCTGATCCAGTTCAGCATCTCCCAAGTCCAGATTGCTCAGCATTCCGAACATCGGTTTGGCAATTTTAATGGACGTTACTCCTTCCACTTCCTGATATTTATCAAAAAGCTGATCTAACTTATCTTTTTCCTGCCCGTAAATATTAAAGAAATGGGAAAAAGCGAGTGCGAATATTATGAATACTTTTTTCATGAGTCAATTTTTTATTTTGGATTATCAGTGCCTGATCAGGTGCATAATCTTTTAAGGTTAATTAATAATCGTCATCCACGACAGTTGGTTTTGCTAATTTTTCACTAACGTTATTTGCAAATATTTGAAATGAATACTTAGTCACATTAATCGCTTCTTCTACATTTTCGATTCTTTTTCCGTTAACGATAACGTAAGAATCTTTATATCCTGTAGAATCCGCAGCTTTAGAGGAGTTATATACATACTTCGGTTTTCTTTCTTTCTTCAGCCTTCCTCTTTTCGGTAAAATTTCATCCAGATAATCTTTCTCGGCAACCGGATTTTCCTGAAGTACAGAATCTTTTTTCGCTCCGGAAACGGTATCATTCGGCAGGTTTACCGCTACCTGTTCCGTATGTTCACTGTTTTCTTCGATGAAATTATCTTTTTGTTTCTTTATCTGGTTTTCAACCAACTGAGCCTGATTTTCCACATTTGAATTGTGAGTATAATTAAAAATCAGACCAACACTCAACAGCAAAACTACGCTTGCAGCCATCCAGAACCATTTCGGGAACGATGGTTTTGTTTTCGTATCGATAGGGACGATCGGCGTTATATTTTCCTGAACCTCATCATTTTTTTCTTCCGTTTTTTTCAGAAAATCATTAAAATCCCAGTTCATTTTTTCTTCCTTTAAATTCTGGAAGATTTCGTCGTATTTATCTTGAAATTTGTCGTTGCTCATAACTCATCAATTGTGAAATTTGTTCTTTTACTTTTTGTCTGGCCCGCATAAGATTTACTCTTACTGCATTCTCCTCCATTTCCAGCATTTCTCCGATTTCCGAGACTTCATATTCTTCTACATCCTTCAAATGGATTACCATTTTCTGTTTCTCAGGAAGCTGATTAATGAAACCGATAATGTGTTCCTTTAAATTATTGACTTCCATACTGTAAAGCTCGGAACGGTGAAGCTGCATATCTGCAAATCCCAGCTTTACATCGTGATGCTTCAGTCTGTTCAGGCACTCGTTCCGGACCGATTTCAGAGCATAGGATTTTAAATTCCCAAACTGCTCCAGCTCTTCTTTCTTCTGCCAGAATTTAATCATAAGATCCTGCACCACGTCTTCTGCTTCATCACTGCTCATGACAAACCTTTTCGCAAAGCGATACATCTCATCTTTGAGAATGAATACCGTACTTCTGAAAGTTTCTTGGGTCATAAGTTTTGTTTCTATAAGTAAGACAACCGGATTTTACATTTTATTACATTAAAAATAAAAAAACTTCAAAAAAATTTGAAGTTTCCTTTATTGATCGCATTAATACGCATCAAAAATATGTTTAAAAATAGCCTTATCCTCATCCGTTAAAGGCACTTTTCTTCTTGCCATTGCCCGTTCTGCAACTTCGTAGGCTTTGTCTAATTTAAATTTCTCATCGCCTTTAAAACCTCCCCACGAAAAATTTTCCACCAGATTCGGAGGGAAACCTTCTTTGAAAATATTGGAAGCAACTCCTACAACTGTTCCTGTATTTAGTTGCGTGTTGATGGCTGTTTTAGAATGGTCGCCCATAATTAAACCTGCAAACTGCAATCCTGTATCTTCAAAAGATTTGGTTCTGTAGTTCCACAATTTTACAGAAGCGTAATTATTTTTAAGATTGGAAGAATTGGTATCTGCTCCCAGATTACACCATTCTCCGATCACCGAATTTCCAACAAAACCGTCATGACCTTTATTAGAATATCCAAAAATGATGATATTATTCACTTCTCCGCCCACTTTGCAATGAGGACCAATTGTTGTTGCTCCGTAAATCTTCGCGCCTAAATTAAACTTAGACTCTTCGCAAAGCGCAATCGGACCACGAAGATTACAGCCTTCCATTACCTCAGCATTTTTCCCGATATAGATTTTGCCTGTTTTTGTATTGATGGTCGAAAACTCAATCTGAGCTCCTTCTTCTATAAACAGATCTTCTTTATTTCCCAAAAATCCATTGGTTGAAGAAAGCTCCTGAGAAACCCTGTCTTTTGTAAGCAATGCAAAATCGAAATCTATAGCTTCTTTATTATAGGTAAAAAGATCCGTCGGTTTTTTAAAGAAAATAAGCTCTTCTTTAATGTCCGTCATTTTCTCAATCTGATGCAGAGAAAAACCCTCCATATTGATTTTTGCAGCGACTAACTCATCTTCATACACCAATGCTTCTCCCTGTTTCAGATCTTTGATCTGCTGAATAACATTTTCTGTCGGTAAAAAATTCGCTACCAGAAAAAGACTCTCTTTTTTTGCAGGCTCAGGAAATTTTCCCTGCAGATACATCTCCGTAAAGAAAGAAATCTCGGTGTTTTCTAAAATTTTCTGCCATTTTTCGGAGAAAGTAAGGATTCCGCATCGCATTTCTGCAACGGGACGTGTAAAAGTAAGCGGAAGAAAATCTTCCCAATATTGTGCATCTGAAAATACTAATTGCATCGTTCAGTTTTTAGTTTAAAATTCAATGTTTAACGTCTAAACAAAAATACAACAAAAAAGTCCTCCGGAAACCGAAAGACTTTTAAATATTGTGGCAACAAAAAATTACTTAGCGAATTTTTTGTATTTGTTCATGAACTTATCAACTCTACCTGCAGTGTCAACTAACTTCACTTTACCAGTGTAGAAAGGGTGAGAAGTTGAAGAGATTTCCATTTTAATCAATGGGTATTCTTGTCCTTCGTACTCGATAGTATCTTTTGTTTCTGCAGTAGACTTGCAAAGAAACACCTCGTCGTTACTCATATCTTTGAAAACAACAAGTCTATAATTTTCTGGGTGGATTCCGTTTTTCATAATACAATTTTTAAAAAATTAAAGTTTGCTTTCGAAATAGTAATGGATATTTCTCTGCTAATTTTAGGGTGCAAAAATACAATAATTTTTTAAAATTACAAATAGACGATCAATATTTTTTTCTTCATAAGAAATTCAAAGTATTTTCGTTAAATTTGAAATCTATTTAAACTTTAATTTCGATGAAATTCAAATTATTACTGGCTTTTTCTTTCTGGATGCTTGTTATGGCTGTATCTTGTAATAAGGACGACATCAGTTTCGATGCTCCTTCGCAGGAATTAAGCTTTTCCAAAGACACGGTTTTCTGCGATACGGTTTATCATCAGGTTCGTTCAGAAACATATGCGGTAAAAGTATATAATAACGAAGACAAAGATATTCTGATCCCGAGAATTTATCTACAAAAAGGGGCAACTTCTCTGTATAAGATCAATGTGGACGGAAAACCGGGATATGATTTTAAGGATGTCCCCTTAAGAAAAAAAGACAGTCTTTATATTTTCGTTGAAATTGCACCGGAAGCGAGCGGTCCTGAAGCGATTGCCGAAGATAAAATATTATTTCAGAGCCCAGTAGGACAACAACAGGTTGTATTGTTCTCCGTGGTTCAGGATGCGGAATTTTTTATAAAAACACCTACAAATCCTAACATTATTACTTCAGATGCAACATGGAATAACAATAAGGCAAAAATTATCTACGGAGATTTAACGATTGACCAGAATGTTATCCTGAATATTCAGCAGGGAACAAAAGTGTATTTCCACAAAAACAGCGGAATGAAAGTGCTTTCGGGAGCCACACTGAACATCAACGGTACTTTAGCCAACAATGTTACGCTTCGCGGAGACAGAAATGATCCTGCATACGATACGATTCCTAAAAACTGGAATTCTATTAAAATGGAAGCAGGTTCTACCCTCAATATGAATTATGCAAGACTTTTCGGAGGAACAAAAGGTCTTGACATGAAACAGACCAATGCCAATATCAGCAATTCTTTTATCCACACCTTTCAGGAATATGGGATTTATGCCGTTGCTTCTACCATTACTGCAAAAAATCTTGTGATGAATAATTGCGGAGAATCTGCGGTAGGAATTTTCAAAGGAGGAACGCATAACTTTACTCACTGTACGATTGCCAATTATTCGGATCTTCTGCATTCTTACAACCGAAACGGAATTTTAGCCGCCAACGAATGGACGAATGCATCCGGAGTAAAAGAATACGGAGCACTGATCTTTAATTTAAGAAACAGCATCGTGTATTCCGACCGTGACAATTCGGTTAATTTTGAGCAGACCCCGCCAAACTTATTTAATTTTACCATTCAGAACTGTCTCATCAAATATTCCGGAACTTCGGAAGCCGGTTTTGATTTTAATACAAGTCCGGGAGTTATTCAGTCACTTAAAAATTTGGATCCGCTGTTCGTTAACTATTTTGCTGCACAGATGAATCTGAGAGTAAAACAGAATTCTCCGGCAATTGGAAAAGGAAGTACAGCCGTTGCGGCAACGGTTCCGACAGATATTGCGAATGTTTCAAGAACTTCAAATCCTACAGTGGGAGCTTACCAATACTTTTAAAAATGGATTTTGATATTGTAAAAATCGGGGCTTTTGCCGTTTTAATTATTGTGTATCTCACGGTAAGAAAACTTCTGAAAAGATTTGCAAATTTTACCGGGAATATCGGAGATTCTGCCTATCATGAAGAAGAAATAAAAACACTGGAAGCGAAAATAATTGCATTAGAAGAAAAGATCAATAACAAACCATAAATGGAAATTACACTTCTGCAGCAACAGGTTGACGAATGGATCAAGACCATTGGCGTTCGTTATTTCAATGAACTGACCAATATGGCAATGCTAACCGAAGAAGTAGGCGAAGTGGCAAGAATCATCGCCAGAAGATATGGAGAACAAAGCGAGAAGGAAAGCGACAAAAGCAAAGATTTAGGCGAGGAATTGGCAGATGTTCTGTTTGTAACGTTATGTTTGGCCAATCAGACCGGAGTTAATCTGCAGGAAGCTTTTGACAGAAAAATGAAGATCAAGACGGATCGCGATAAAGACCGCCATCAGAATAATGAAAAATTAAAATAGCTGGATGCCGGAAGTTGGAAGCCGGAAGTTTTTAAACTAAACTTTTCACCTCCATCTTCCAGCTTCGAGCTTCCAACTTAGAAGAACAATGAAGAAGCTAGAAAAATCAAAATTACAGGAAAACAAGACCATACAGATCAGCGGTTCGAAAAGTATTTCGAATCGTTTGTTGATTTTAGAAAGTCTGTTTAAAAATATAGAAATCGGGAATTTATCGAATTCTCAGGACACACAGCTCCTGAAAAAAGCCCTGTCTGAAAATTCGGAGATTGTGGATATTCATCACGCGGGAACGGCGATGCGTTTCCTTACTTCCTATTATTCTATCCAGGAGGGAAAGACAACGATTCTTACAGGTTCCAAGAGAATGAAAGAAAGACCGATCAAAAATCTGGTTACCGCTCTGCAAAATCTGGGTGTCGAAATCGAATATCTGGAAAATGAGGGATTTCCGCCTCTTAAAATTCAAGGAAGAAAAATTACGGAGACCAAAGTAGATGTTCCGGCGGATATTTCCAGCCAGTTCATCACCTCTCTTCTTCTGATTGCCGGAAAACTGGAAAACGGACTTGAAATAAATTTAGTCGGCAAAGTGACTTCAAGGTCTTATATTGAAATGACGCTCAATATTTTAACCCGATTCGGAATTAAAAGCAGCTTCATCGGAAATACGATCAAAGTTAAAAAATTTGATATGAATAATCAATCGTCAATTATCAATTATGAAGTCGAAAGTGACTGGAGTTCGGCATCTTACTTCTACTCTTTCGCTGCGTTGGGAAGAAAAGCCATTCATTTAAAAAGCTTTTACAAAGAATCTACACAGGGAGATTCGGCGATTGTAAAAATTTATGAAGAATTTTTCGGAATTAAAACGACTTTCACAGAACAGGAGCATAAAGTAATGCTTGAGCCGATTGAAGGATTTCAGTTTCCCAAAAAGATTATTCTGGATATGAATAATTGTCCGGACATCGCCCAAACACTTTGCGTAACCGCAGCAGCTTTGAAAATCCCTTTTGAAATTTCAGGATTGGAAACTTTGCGTGTAAAAGAAACCGATCGTCTTTTAGCTTTACATAATGAACTAAAAAAGCTGGGTACGCAAACAGAATTTACAGATTTGACGATTAAATCTATTGGTTTCAACGAACCTCAGGAAAATATTTCCATTGCAACGTATCAGGATCACAGAATGGCGATGAGCTTTGCGCCGTTTTGCCTGATCAAAGAATTAAATATTGAAGAGGAAGATGTTGTGGAGAAATCGTATCCTATGTTTTGGGAGGATTTAGATAAAATTCTTACACACAAATGAAAAAAGGATTAATTTTTCTTCTTTTTAGCATTTTGATAATATTTTTACTGAGCTTGATCATTCTGAAGAAAGATTATCAAATCATAACCTCCGAAATTGATAAAAAAACTAATCATTTTTATCCGAAAGACTGCTTTATGAAATTTGAAAACAAAAATTATCTTATCACTAATCGTTGGATTTACAGATGGCAAATTTTATCAAAAAAAATAACACCCCACTCAGAAAGCATTCTCGTAGAAAAATTTGATTTTTTTGAGCATCATTATTCTAAAGAAGACAAAAAATATATGTTTTTACATTTGGATAATAAGAAAGATTCTATAATATACAATGGCAGATCTTACACGATTGATCATGTTAGTGGAGACTCAAGTTTTTCTAAGATTAATGATAATGAAATTATTATTTTTATAAATTCAAAAAATTTAGACTAAAATTAAATGTCAAAAACCATCATCATCACCGGAACTTCCTCAGGAATTGGTTTCGTGTTAGCAGAATATTTCGGGAAGAAAGGTCATAAAGTTTATGGCTTAAGCAGAAAACACACCGAAAGTCAGTATTTCAAATCGATTCCGACGGACGTTACAGATAATGAAGCCGTACAAAATGCGATTGCTGAAGTCTTGAAAACAGAAAACAGAATCGATGTTCTGATCAACAATGCCGGAATGGGAATGGTAGGAGCTGTGGAAGATTCTTCCAAAGAAGATATTTTGAAACTGTTTAACCTGAATTTGGTCGGAGCTGTACAAATGATGAGCGCCGTGATGCCGAAAATGCGCGAAAATAAATTCGGACAAATCATTAATGTTTCCAGTATCGGAAGTGAAATGGGATTGCCTTTCCGAGGATTTTATTCGGCTTCAAAATCGGCTTTGGATAAAGTAACGGAAGCCATGAGATACGAAGTGTATCCTTGGAATGTAAACGTATGTTCGCTTCATTTGGGAGATATCAAAACGAATATTGCAGAAAACAGGGTGAGAACAAAAGTTTCAGAACCTTACAAAAATGTTTTCGATAAAGTGTATGCTTTAATGAATTCTCACGTGGGCGACGGAACAGAACCTCTGGAAGTTGCAGCATATGTAGATCAGCTTTTAAGCAAAAATAAATGGAAATCACATTATTATTTTGGTAAATTCGGACAGAAAATCGGAGTTCCGCTGAAATGGATTCTTCCGCAGGGAACTTATGAAAATCTGATGAAGAAATACAATAAACTGACTTAGTTTCAGTTATTTTAAAAAAAAATAAATCTAATGAATATTTAAAAAGTTGTTTGATTATCCGTCATTCATCATAATGCTTAATTTTAACGCAAAGATCGCTAAGATTCTTTTTATATACCAACTGTTTTTAAGTTCGCAAAGGCGTTTCACTCAGCAAAGAATTCAAAGGTTTTTCAATGATGACAAATTACGGACAATCATTAAAAGTTAAGATCGTTCCTAAGAAAACTTATTCTGTTATCCTAAATGTGTAAAATTTAAGTTTAGCTTACTATCTTAACTTCTTAAATAAAATCTTAATGGTTTAAAAATGTAACATTGAAATTAATTTTAAAAATATTTTTTGTACTGTTTTGCGTTTTTGTACAGGCGCAGAAGAAACATTATTTCCTGATCGATTCTGAAACCAAGGTGAAGAAAAAGGTAAAAGATTCTGCTTCAGCAGTGAAGTTTCTGGATTCTCTGGCTCAGACCAATTACTTTTTCACCCAGTTGAAAGAAGTCAGAAAAAAAGGTGACAGCACAGAAATATTTTATAATAAAGGGAAGAATTTCAACCAGACTTACGTTAATCTTTCAGATTCAATTTCAAATAAAACGAAGATTCAGAAAGAATTTTTCACTAAGAATTTAGATTCAACAAAAAGGAGCATCAACAAAAAGTATATTGATGAAGGCTTTGCATTCAGCAGAATAAAATCGAAATACAAAGGGCAGAAAAACGGTTATCCTATTGTAGAACTCAACATCAACAAGAACGATAAAAGAACCATTGATAACTTCGTGGTAAAAGGCTACACCAGTGTTCCGAAAAGATTCATTAAAAATCTTGAAAAGGAATTTAAGGGAAAAACCTATGATGACAAGAACCTGATTGCCATTAATAAGTCTTTCCAAAGCCATCAGTTTGTTGCTTTGGAGCGTCCTCCGCAAACGTTATTCACCAAAGATTCCACGAGCATTTATCTTTTCATGGAAAAGAAAAAAACCAACAGTTTTGACGGGGTCATTGGTTTCGGAAACGATAAAACGGATAAATTTACCCTGAACGGAACTTTGAATGTAAATTTCAGAAATATTTTCAACAGTTTTGAGCTCATCAATCTTTACTGGCAGAGAAATCCCGATAAAGGACAGACTTTTGATCTTCAGACCGATATTCCTTACCTTTTTAAATCCAATGTAGGTCTTAATATGAAGGTGAATATTTTCCGTCAGGATTCTACTTTTGCCAATGTAAAGGCACTTCCGGCATTTTATTACCATCTGAACTCCCGAAATAAACTGGGACTGAGAGGAACTTTCGAAAGTTCCAGCATCATCGATACGTTGTATGTTCAGGGTAAAGATTACAACAAAAAAGGAATCGGAATCTGGTTTGAAATGGTAGAGCCGACCGATATTGATCTTTTCCTTTATAAAACAAAAATTAATGCGGGATACGATTATTTAACGACCACTTATACCAAAGACAATATAAAATCTCCGCAGAATCAGTTTTACTTCTTTGGAGAGCACAATTATCATATCAACGGAAATCATTTCCTCAACATCAAAGCGGAAGGAGCGATGATGGATTCTAAAATCGACTTTTCTGCCAATGAATTGTACCGTTTCGGGGGCTGGAATTCCATGCGGGGTTTCAATGAAAACTCTCTCGCCGCCGATTTTTATTATTATGGAAGTTTAGAATACCGTTATCTCATCGGAAGTCAGGCATTTTTTGATGTTTTCGGGCAGTACGGACAGCTCAATAATAAATCTCTGAATGTAAAACCCAAACTCTACAGTGTCGGGCTCGGTTTTAATTTCTTTATTCCGATCGGGTTGATGAGTTTCCAGCTTTCTAATGGTAACGAGTTTGGAAATCCTTTTAAATTCAATGATATTAAAATCCACTGGGGAATTCTGAGCCGGTTTTAAAAGTTATTTTTAGCTGATTATTTTTAAATAGATAAACAAAAATCTCATGTAAAATTGTGTGAGATTTTTCTTTTCGTTGATGCAAATTGTAAAAAATCAATAATTCAATCATTTATTTAACATATAATTTACATTTATAAAATACTGATTATTAAATGGTAATAATAAAAATTTATTATTAAATATTTTTATATTCAATTTAAAATTATTAACTTCACAAAACTAAATATATCACCATGAAAAGATTTAAGTTCACTTTAGCTTTGTCTTTAGTCGCAATTGCAGTATCTTCTCACGTAAGCGCACAAGACACTAACACAGACAATCACACGATAACGATTTCAGTTCCGGAAGTAGCTTTGGTAGATATTGAACCTGCCGCAAGCAAAAACATTACTTTAGGATTTACAGCACCTACAGAAGCCGGAAACCCGATCGTAGCAAACGCAGCCAATACTACGTTATGGCTTAATTACTCTTCCATAAAATCTGTAGCAGATCCTACCCGAAATGTTTCCGTAAAACTTAATGCCGTTATTCCGGGGGTTGATATCAACGTAACCGCTGCAGCGGCAACAGGATCGGGAGGCGGAACTTTAGGAACTCCTTCTGCACAGCTTACCTTAAGCGCCGCAGACCAAACCATTATTTCCGGAATCGGAAGCGCATATACCGGAAACGGAGCAAATAACGGACACAATCTTACCTATGCTTTAGCTCCCGGAAGTGGTCCCGGCGGAGTTGCTGCCTACGCAGATCTCACAGCTGCGGCAACTACGGTTGCAACCGTTACTTACACGATCTCGGACAATTAAGAAATACATTTTCCGATATACAGACAGGAAGAAGTTGCAGAAATTTCTTCTTGGTCTTGCATAGTCTTTTGTCAAACTTAAAACTTTACATACAATTATGATAAAGCAGATCTTGCTATTTTCTTTTTTGATGCTTCAGTTTGTGTTTCTGAAAGCAGGAATTGTAGTACTGAACGGACTTTCCCATACCTATAAAGTGGAAAACGGAAAAATATACAAAGGCAAAATTGCTATTGAAAATACAGGAAGCCAGTCTCAAAGTGTAAAATTATTTCTTCAGGATTTCAGTTATCAGTCAGATGGAACCATTCAGTATTCTGCTCCTCATACAAACGTTAAAACCAATACAGACTGGATTAAAATGAACACCAATCTGGTAACGCTTAAATCCAAAGAAAAAACGGAAATCTATTATGAAATTACCGTTCCTGATCAACTTTCTGAACCCGGAAGCTACTGGAGCGTTATTATTGTAGAACCTGTGGAAGAAATAAATCCTAAAGAAAATAAGCAGGGAGTGAGCATAACTTCGATCATCCGTTATGCCATTCAGGTGATTACTGATCTTGTTGCAGAGCAAGCAAAACCTGATCTTAAATTCGAGGGAATAAAAATTGAAAAAGAAAACGGAAAACAGATTGTAAAGGTTGCCATTGCCAATAAGGGAAATCTGTATTGCAAACCGACGGTAGTAATGGAAATGTATGATAAAAAGAGCGGACAGAAAACCGGAAGCTTTACGAGTCAGGCAATGGGATTACTGCCTCAAACCTCAAAATCTTTTCATATTGATCTTGAAAAAACGCCTCCTTCTCTTTATAAGGCGGTTCTTATCGCAACAGACGAAGATGAAAATGCTTTTGCCCTTAATGTGGAACTAGAAGTAAAAAATGATTAAAAACGGTGCATTATATATTTTTATTTTATTTCCGGTAGTATTTTTTTCCCAGACAAAAAATGGTATTGGAAAAAAAGACAGTCTGATGCCGGGAACCACCACTTCTATTCCATTTGCACTGGAAAATAAGTTTTCCGAAAACAAAATCTACAATTTCACTGTAGAAACTTCCAGCCAAAATATCATTCCCATTTTAGCAAAAGGAGAAATAAAAATGTTACCGGAAGAAAAAACAGTTTATATTGTTCCGGTAAAAATTGCATCCGAAACTCCTCAGGGAAGATATAAAATTACTCTTCACGGAACTGAAAGCAAAACAGGCGATCAGTTTTTCAATGATTTTGAATTTGCTGTTTCGGGAAACAGAAAACTTTTACTCTCGACTTTAAATGCTCCTGAATTTGTAAGAGCGGGAGAAACAATTTTTTCTACATTTCTGCTAAAAAACAACGGAAACTTTAAAGAAAATTTAATTCTGGAAAGTAAAAACGCGCTGATTGATCAGGAAAATTCATTGATTTTATCTCCGGGTGAACAGAAAATAATAACTGTATCAAAAAAAACCAATCCGGATTTAAGTAAAAATGAATCTCAAAACATCATACTTTCCGTTTACTCGCGAGAACATCCGAAAGAAAATCTATCTGCTTATGCAAGTGTGAAGATTATTTCTGTGAAACCATCAGAGGAAGATATTTTTCACAGGCTTCCTGTTTTTGCCTCTCTTGCTTTTACAGGAATGGAAAACCGCGGCGATTATCAAAACGGATTTCAGGGTGAAATTTACGGTAAAGGTAGTCTGGATAAAGAGAATAAAAATCTGGTGGAATTTCATGCAGTCACAAAAAATCCTGTTGAATTTAATTCTTTCACGAAGTATGAGGAATATTTTGTGAACTATAAAAGAGAAAACCTGTACATTCATGTCGGAGATAAAAATTATTCTTCTTCATTTTTAACGGAATATGCAAGATATGGACGTGGAGCGGAAATTCAAATCGATACAAAAAAGATGAGTTTCGGAGGGTTTTATAATCACCCCAGATTTTTCAGAGATATTCAGGATGAATTTAATGTGTATTCAAAATTTAAAATCTCAAAAGCGTCTGAGATTACAGCGGGATATTTATATAAAATTCCCCGTAAAGACCATCAAACATTAAGTTTTAGTAATTTCAGGCTGGATTCTGACGCACAGCTTCCGTATGTAACCGGAAAATTTCAATTAAATAAAAACATAGAAGTTTCCGGAGAAATCTCTTACAGCAAAACTCAACAGACAAAGGGAAATGCTTTCATGATACAAACGGTTGCGAATTTTAATAAAATCAGCGGAAATATAATGTATATGCGTACAAGTCCTGAATATGCTGGATATTTTAATAATACGAGTACTTTTAACGGAAATATTCAGTACAGGATTTCAGAAAAAATAAATATCCTTGCCAATTTTGTTCAGGATGCAAAAAACTTTCAGCGCGATACTCTTTTTCTTGCTGCTCCTTACAGAAAATACCTTCATTATGGAATTCAGTACAGATATGCGAAAAGAGGATCTTTTACTATTTTTAATGGATTTCAGCGATACGAAGACCGACTGAGTCCAAAGGAGTTTGATTATAAAGAACAGTTTTTCAGAATCAGTATCGATCAGCAGCTCGGCATTTTTCAATTCAATGTAGAAGGACAATTCGGAAAAACAAAAAATTACCTTTTGAATTTTTCAGGTAATTCAAGTTTTTATACGGCAAACATCGGCTTTGAAAAATTCAGAACTTCATTCAATATCTATGGAAGTTATGCCGTTACTTCAAGATATCAGATGCAAAATCAGAAGCAGGTTTATTACGGAGCAAGAATTCTGAGCAGGATTTCTCAAAAGACAAGTTTTAGTTTATTTTATCAGAACAATTATATGCCTGAAGAATATTTTGCCGACAGAAATTTATTTGAACTTTTGTATCATCAGGAAATATTTCAGGGACATGAATTTGATCTCTCCGGAAGATATACTTTACAACGCGGAGAGCTGGGAAATAAAGACTTTATCTTTTCTCTTCGCTATACGGCAAGATTAAATATTCCCACGCAAAAAACAGCGGATTACATTACGCTTTCAGGAACGATTATTAATTTAGGCGTGAAAAAAGTGGACGGAATAAGAATTCTACTGGGGCAGTATTTATCTGTAACGGATAAGAATGGAAATTTTGTATTCAAAAATGTAATTCCCGGTGATTATATTCTGGACATCGATCGTTCTACAACGGATATTAATGATATTTCAGACATTAATCTTCCTGCTTCTTTGCATTTAGCCAATAAAGAAAATATTTTCAATTTCGGATTAACCACAGCTACAGGAATTCAGGGAAAAACTGAGTATTCGGAAAATGCTCAATCTAACTTCATCGGATTATCCAACAAAAAAGATCGTAAGAAAAAAGAAAATATCATCATTGAAGCTACAAACGGAAATCAGATTTATCGCAAAATAGTAATGATCGGAGAAAATTTCGATTTTACCTATTTAAGACCCGGAGAATGGAAAGTGAAAGTTTACAGAAACGGATTGGATAAGAAGTATAAAATTCCCGTAGAAAATTTTAATCTTACACTAAAACCTTCAGAAATTAAAAATGTAATTGTACATATTATAAAGCAGCAATCGGAAATAAAATATCAGCAGGAATCCATTAAAGTAAGTTATAACGAAGTAAAAAATCAAAAATGAATGTTCTGAAACCTTTGTTTTTATTATTTCTCATGATTTCCTGTGATTTTTTTTCTCAAACGACAGGAAGCAGAAACATTGCTGTCACCTTACCAATAGTTACACTTATGGATATTGAACCTTCCGGAACGATCAGTTTAAATTATACAGCCCCAACTGAAGCCGGAAATGCCATAACAGCGCCCGTTGCAAATACATCAAAATGGATTAACTATACTTCAGCAATTGCCCCTTCCGGATTATCTCGCAGAATCACGGCATCGGTTAACCAGACAATTCCGGGAATTGATATTAAAATTCAGGCAGCAATAGCTTCAGGTTCAGGAGGAGGAATATTAGGAGTTCCATCTGCACAGATTACTCTTACAACAGCAGCTCAGACTATAATCAGCGGTATTGGAGGTGCATTTACAGGTAACGGTTCCAATAATGGACATCAGTTAACAATGACTCTCGTAACCAATAATTATTCCAGCCTGGACTCAAGATCGAACACGCCGGTTATTATAACCTATACCATAACAGAATAAAGTTAAAATGATTAATTTAAAAAAATTTATTGTTAAAAATATATTCATTGTGATTATGACTGTATTTTCTAACTCATATTCACAACGCACATTAACTGTCGGGGGAACAAACTGGACGGTAACAATTCCATCTATAACTGAAGCGGGAAGTAATTACCAAGGAACATATGAAAGTTCTCCAAGCCAGATTATATTAGCTGCAAGTGTTCCATTATTACTCAGCAGTGGAAAAGTTAGTATGCACTATACAGCAAATCCTGTCTGGAATCCGAATCTCATTTTAAGTGCAAGAAGAACCGGCGACGGATCTACAACTTGTCTTTTATGTACAATTTCCGGAGGAACCACATACACCACAATTCCACTGACAACAGATATCGAATTATTTAGGATAACGGCAGTATTGGCTTTAGCAGCTTACTCCAACATCCCTGTACAGCTACAGCTTTCCGGAGTATCCGTTACTCTGCCTGCAACAAATTATAATAGCCAGATTGTTTTTACAATAAGTGCTCTGTAGAAATTTTCTTTACCAAATACAGATCATCTTTTCAGGAGCTTTATCCCGCTATCCACTTTTACTCCTCGCGCCCGGCTTTCCGAGCTAATGCCTTCTTTCCCACATCACGCTGCGGGGTAACCGTTTCACTTATGATAGGTAATGAGTAATGAGTAATGAGTAATGAGTAACGAAAGATAATTGATGAGTGATAAATGATGAATGATAAATGATTATATCCTCGGGTTTCTTTACTTTTCTTTTCTTACTTGTTCCTTTATCCTTTTACTTTTTACTTGGCTCTCTTACCCTTGTTTC
>NZ_JACLCU010000014.1:0-272 GCF_014218905.1 Chryseobacterium sp. C3
AATCAAAAACTTCAGAATGCAGCTGCGGGGAGTAAAAGACAGAACTTTCTTCCTATTTAGGTTGACTAAACTTTTTGTATAGCCCCCCCCAACTTTTGAGCCTGATCCCAACTTTTGCGCTTGATCCTGTAAACTCCTATGAATAGGGGAGAATATTATAAAACAAAAAAATCTCCCTTAAAAAAGAGAGATTTCTGTGGGTCCTGAGGGATTCGAACCCCCGACCCTCTGGGTGTAAACCAGATGCTCTGAACCAACTGAGCTAAGAACCC
>NZ_JACLCU010000014.1:282-40055 GCF_014218905.1 Chryseobacterium sp. C3
TGTGGGTCCTGAGGGATTCGAACCCCCGACCCTCTGGGTGTAAACCAGATGCTCTGAACCAACTGAGCTAAGAACCCGAATTTTTTTGAAAGGTTTCGTTTCCTTTTCTGTGGGTCCTGAGGGATTCGAACCCCCGACCCTCTGGGTGTAAACCAGATGCTCTGAACCAACTGAGCTAAGAACCCTCTTTATCGTTGTTTCCTCGATTAGAGTGGTGCAAATATACGACTTATTTAGAAATCTCCAAATTTTTTTCTAAAAATTCTCCCACTACAAAGTTACTTCCCCCGATAAAAATCATTTCTTCATTTGTACATTCCTCTTTTGCAGAAAGATACGCTTCCTGTACCGAATCAAAAATTTTGTAAAAAATTTTTGCATCAACCAGTAAATTTTCATAATCTTCAGGGTGTCTTCCGCGATGGACGGCTGGTTTTGCAAAATAGTACTGAGAATTATCAGGTAAAATTTTCATGACTTCATCTATTTTTTTGTCATTCACGAAGCCTAAAATAATATGTTTATGCTTATCGATGGAATTTAATTGTGAAAAAACATATTCCAGACCTGCCTGATTATGCCCTGTATCGCAAATGGTAAGCGGATTTTCTGAAAACTGGAACCATCGTCCGATAAATCCTGTATTCTGATGAACATGAAGAAGCCCTTTTTCAATATTTTCATCTGAAATGTTGTAATTTAATTTTCTTAATTCATCAATTAAACATAAAACGACCTTAATGTTTTTCTCTTGATAATTTCCCTTTAAGTCAGATTTTAAATCTGTTTTTAGTAGAGTAGCATCAACAAAAGCTGCATTTTCTTTTTCCGCTTTATTTTTAATGATATTTTTTACTGCTTCGTTTTCATCTCCGGAAATAACAGGAACTCCCGTTTTTACAATTCCTGCTTTTTCTCCTGCAATTTCTTCAATAGTGTCTCCAAGAATATTCTGATGATCTAGCTGTACATTCGTAATGGCTGAAACCAATGGCTTAATGATGTTAGTAGAATCTAATCTTCCTCCAAGACCAACTTCAATAATCGCAATATCTACATTTTGCTGATAAAAATATTCAAAAGCCATAATGGTGGTAAACTCAAAAAAAGAAGGCTGAATATTTTCCGGAAGATTTTTCAGTTTCTGAATAAAATGATACACAAATTCTTTATCACAATTATTACCATTTACCTTAATTCTTTCTGTAAAGTCGATCAGATGAGGCGAATTGTACAGCCCGATTTTATATCCCGATTCCTGTAGAACAGAAGCCAGCATATTGCTGGAAGAGCCTTTTCCATTGGTTCCGCCTATATGAACGCATTTTATCTTTTCCTGAGGATTTCCGAAAAAATCGCAAAGTTTCATAATATTGCCTAATCCAGGCTTATACGCTTTCTGCCCGTCTATCTGATAATTAGGAGCCTGAACGAAAAGCCATTCTACCGCTTCCTGATACTGTTCGTTTGTCATAATGCAAAATTCTCAAAAGTTTTTTAAAAAGAAATATTAAAACTGTAACTTTTTTATATTTACTTCGTCTAATAGGGAAAAATATATAGAGTATGAAAAAGGTTTTGACTATTATTTTGGGATTATCTTGTCTGGCGGTCAATGCCCAGAAAAAATGGTCTTTGAGAGAATGTGTGGATTATGCAACCAAACATAATCTTCAGGTGATCCAAAATGAATATTCGAAACAGTCTCAGGATCTGAATCTGAAAATTGCCAAGAAAAACTATCTTCCGTCTGTTTCCGGTTCTGTGGGAAATACGGTGAGTTTCGGGCAGACTTCTTTCGGTACGGGAAGTTTGAGAAACGACAGATTCAGTAACAGTGCAAATTTGGGAGCAGATATTTTGGTGTACAATAACGGCAGACTTGAAAAAACCATCAGAAAAACAGAATTCGATGTAGAAGCAAGTCAGTATGATATTGAAACCATTAAAAATGATATTTCTCTTCAGATTGCACAGCAGTATTTAACAACGTTACTGAATAAAGAAATTGTAAAAATTTCTCAGGCGGCAGTTGAAAATGCTCAGAAACAGTACAGCAGATCAAAAATTACTACAGAAATAGGAACAACGGCACAAACGGTTTTAGCAGAAGCCGAAGCAGGATTGGCAAGAGAAAAACAAAACCTGAAAACCGCCGAAATTAATGTGGGAAGAAGTTTATTTGCTTTAGCACAGCTTTTACAGCTTCAGGAATATAAAGATTTTGATGTGGAAGATGTAAATGTTCCGGATCAGTTGGCTCCGCAGTTAAAATCTGTAGATGAGGTTTTAACAACAGCTTACGAGACTCAGCCGCAGGTAAAAGCAGCGGAGAGCAGGATAAAAGCGGCGCAGGCGCAGACCGAAGTTTCCAAAACGGCTTTCTGGCCTACTGTTACGGCAAGTGCAGGAATCGGATCTTTCTACAATAACCTTTTAAATACAGATAATGTAGGTTCCGCTCTTTTCTATGTAAAAGAACAGGGATTCTTTTCTCAATATAAAGACAATTTCGGACAACAGGCGGCTCTTTCTGTCAATATCCCTATTTTTAATAAAGGAATTACAAAACTTCAGGTAGAACAGTCTAAACTGAATGAAAGTCTGGCTAAAGTAACTTTAGAACAGCAAAAACAGACCGTAAGACAGAATGTTCAGAAAGCGCAGTTTGATGTGGATGCCAATTATGAAATCTATCTTTCATCACTTCAGGCAGAGAAAAGCACCAAACTTGCATTGGAGTTTGCAGATAAAAGCTATGCAGCGGGAAGATCTACCATTTATGACGTGAATGTTGCAAGAAATAATTATGCGAATGCACAGGGTTCTGTAGCTCAGGCAAAATATAATTATGTTTTCAGTCTTAAATTGTTGAATTTCTATGCCGGAATTCCATTAAGTTTGTAAAATGTCTATTCAGTCATTAGAAAAATATTTACCACAAAATACGCTTCAATATTTAAAGATATGGTTTGCAGACTATTATATTCATATAAAAGTCACGCGCAACAGGAATTCCAAACTGGGAGATTATCGTAAACTTTCGGATCATTCTCATGAGATTACGATTAATTCAACATTGGTTCCGCAATTGTTTTTCTTCGTATTAACCCATGAATTGGCGCATCTTATCGCCTTTGAGAAGTATGGCAGAAGAATTTCTCCTCACGGAAACGAATGGAAACATACTTTCCGGCAGATGCTTTTGCAGAGTCTTGTGGTATATGAAGAAGATTTAAGACCCGTCATTGTTAAATTTTCGAAATCTCCGAAAGCCAATTTTATGGCAAGTCCGGAGCTGGTAAAATATTTTCACATTGAGAAACAGGACGATACGCTTGTGTTTATTGAAACGCTTCAAAAAGGAGACTTTTTTATCTACCGAAACGAAAAGTACCTTTTAGAAGGTCTAATTAAAAAAAACTATCTTTGTAAAAACTTGGCTACAGGAAGAAAGTATTCTTTCAAACCATTGGCAAGGGTAGAAAAATACACATAAGAATGTCAAAATCAAACAGATATTGCGTCATTATGGCAGGTGGAATCGGAAGCAGATTCTGGCCTATGAGTACGCAGAAATTTCCAAAACAGTTTCAAGATATTTTAGGAGTGGGACGCACCATGATTCAGCAGACCTATGACAGGATCAGCAGAATTATTCCTAATGAAAATATATTTGTGATTACGAATAAAGAGTATGTAGAGCTTTCGCATCAGCAGTTGCCGGAAGTTCCGCAGGAAAATATTGTAGGCGAACCTTTGCTTAAAAATACGGCTCCGTGTAATCTTTACATGGCGAATAAAATCGCTGAAAAAGATCCCGATGCAACCATGATCGTTCTTCCTGCAGATCATTTAATTTTAAAAGAAGAAACTTTTCTGGAAAAGGTAGAACTTGCGTTTGAAATTGCTGCAAAGAACGAATATCTCGTTACGTTAGGAATTACTCCTACAAGACCTGACACAGGATACGGCTATATTCAGTTTGTTGATAAGCATGATTCTGATTATTACAAAGTAAAAACCTTTACGGAAAAACCGATTCTTGAGATTGCCAAAAGCTTTCTGGAAAGCGGTGATTTCCTTTGGAATGCAGGAATTTTTATCTGGAACGTAAAAAGCATTCATCATGCCTTTGAAATGTATCTTCCGGAAATGACACAGCATTTTATGGCTTGCGAATACAACGCAGACAGCGAAAAAAGCTGTATTGAACTGATCTATCCTAAAGTACAGAAAATATCCATTGATAACGGAATTTTAGAAAAAGCACAGAACGTTTATGTAATTCCCGCAGATTTAGGCTGGAGCGATCTGGGAACATGGACTTCCGTTTATGAAAATGCGGATAAAGACGAAAATCTGAATGCGGTAAAAACAAAACAGCCGATTCTTACCTACAACGCAAAAGGAAACGTAATCCGTATGAAAAATAACAATAAAGCAGTGGTTATCGACGGACTGGAAAATTACATCATTGTAGACACGGATAAAGCTCTTCTAATCTGTCCGAGAGATCACGATCAGCTCATAAAAGACTATGTTTTAGACCTTAAAAACCTGAAGAAAGGAGATAAATTCATGTAAAATAATTCCCTTTTTTCCTCGTTCTGTAATTATGATAAAATTGATAAGAAAATTCTGGGTATTCGGTTTTTTGTTTTTGGGAACATTTTCTTACGCGCAGGAAAAGAAGCATTTTTCTAATGTTTCCAGTATTTTACAGAACATCATTCCGAATGTTAAAGCCTCTTCCTGGCTGCTGATTCATAGCAGTTATGGCAAAGACCGTATTTTGAAACAATCCGGAGCGGCGATAGATTATGTTTCACAAACTTCAGGATTCAATATCGGAATTGCGGAAGAAAATGAATTTTATTTCATCGTCTATTTATCCGGAGGAAAAACAGAATATATTACCACTCTTGAAGGGCTTAAAAACTTTGTGGGAAAACCTGATGACATTCAGGATGCTGCCATTTCTGCAGCAACAGACGGTTATATTATCGATGAAGAATTCAGAGATATTGCGGCGAATTATTACGAAGATAAATCCAATTATTATCTGAATTTAGGAAAGCTGGCTTCTATAGAATGTCCTTATCAGAAAAGACATTTTACTTTAACCATCAGTAAATCAACAGGAATAATTACGGAAGCGAAAGATAACGGTTCGTACATTGAGCTTTATAATAAAAAATGCACCAATAACCCAAGATTGCTGAAGATCGAGAAAAAAGAAGAACTGAAAGATGAGCCTAAAAAGAAACCCGCAAGATCCACAAAACGGAAATAAATTTTACGAAACAGAACGTCTGATTCTTCGTCCGATGGCTCTGGAAGACGCAGAATTTATTCTGGATCTTTACAACCGTCCGAAATTCATTCAGTTTATCGGGGATCGTAATCTGAAAACCCTTTCCGATGCGGAAGATTATATCAGAAACCGCTTTCTTCCTCAGATGGAACGGTTGGGTTACGGAAATTATTTAATGCTTACCAAAGAAGGAAGTCATAAAATCGGAGGAGTTGGAATTTTCGAAAGGGAAGGATTGGATGTTGTGGATATCGGCTTTTCGCTTTTAGATGAGTTTGAAGGAAAAGGGTACGCTTATGAAGCCGCTTTAAAGATAAAATCAGTCGGAATGGATGATTTCGGGTTGAAAAAGATTTCTGCCATTACAACAAAAGACAACTTTTCTTCTCAGAAATTAATTGAAAAGCTGGGGTTAAAATTCCAAAAATTTGTCACCATTCCCAACGATCCGGAGGAACTGATGTATTACGAAACAGAGTAGGATAGTTTTTACTTTAATTTAACCGCAAAAGCCACAAAAAAGATTCAACAGTTTTTGAAGATCTCTGATTTTTATTCTTTTGAGCCTTATGCGGTTAAATTAGAAATATTATTTAAAAGCTATTTCAAAATCTGTGCAGCGTGATCTTTCGTCTTTACCTTATCAATAACTTCTGTACAGATTCCGTTTTCATCAAAAACAAAAGTGGTTCTTACAATTCCCATGAATTCTTTTCCCATAAACTTTTTCAGTTGCCAGACGCCAAATTTTTCAATAACATCACGCGTTTCATCGGCAATAATATCAAACGGAAATTCAAATTTCTCACTGAATTTTTTCTGATTTTTTACAGGATCTGCACTTACTCCCAACAATTCAAATCCCTGTTTCTTCAGTTCAGCGTAATTGTCTCTCAGATTGCATGCTTCAGCAGTACAACCCGGAGTATTTGCTTTCGGATAGAAAAAAACAACAAGCTTTTTACCGATCAGATTTTCAGAATGTACCGTTTCACCATCCTGATTGGTTCCTTCAAATTGAGGTAATTTATCTCCGACTTTCAACATAATGATTTATTTTTGTTCAAATTTAATGCTTCCATGACAAAAAAGCAAAGAGCGGAACTCGTACAGACCGAATTAGAAAAATTATATCCCGAAGTTCCCATTCCGCTGGATCATACTGATCCTTATACTTTAATGGTTGCTGTTGCACTTTCTGCACAGACAACCGATAAGAAGGTGAATCAGGTAACGCCTGAGCTTTTCGCGGTGGCAGGAACTCCACAAAGAATGGCAAAGCTGGAGGAATATCAGATTAAAGAATTAATCAAAGAAATCGGACTTGCCAACACGAAAGCCAAAAACCTCAAAAGAATGGCAGAGCTGCTTCTGGAAAGACACAATGGAATAGTACCGCAAACCTACGAAGAACTCGAAGCGCTTCCCGGAGTTGGACATAAAACCGCTTCTGTGGTAATGAGTCAGGGTTTCGGATTTCCTGCTTTTCCTGTAGATACCCATATTCATAGATTGATGACGCAGTGGAAACTGACTTCCGGAAAAAACGTAGTAGAAACCGAAAAAGACGCCAAAAAACTCTGGAAAGAAGAAGTGTGGAATAAACTTCATCTTCAGATTATTTTCTATGGAAGAGAATATTCTCCCGCGCGAGGAAACGGAGCCAAAGATTTCATCACCAAAATGCTGTTCGAGAAATAAAAGTCTTTTCCAAAGCCTGAATTCCCCTCCTTTGGAGGGGTGGCGAAAATTCGGAAGAATTTTTGACGGGGTGGTTAAATAGATGAAGAAGCAAATCAATCCAACAATCTTCGGTGATAATTGATCTGTCCCAGATGATAACTCAGATGCCCGAAAAGATGGATCAGGAAATATTCCGTCGTCATTCCATAACCCAAAGGTTCAAGCGGATATTGCTTCTGGAGGTCTTCATCAGACAGCCTTTCAAGCGTAATCGTCACCGTTTCGATCGTCTTTTCAATCTGTTGAACTAATTCCATTCTCGGAATATCTTTTGATGAAAACTCAAGTTCCCTGTTTCTTACATAGCAGGAATTTCCCAAAACAGCTCCCACAAAGTGACTGAGATTTCCCACAATATGCAACGTTAAATTTCCTGCCGAATTTGCAATGGTTGCCTCTGTTTTCCAGAGATTTGTTTCATTCTGATAAGACTCAATTTGCTGTTTCAGTTTATTTAAATCTCTTAGGAATAAGGATGTTAGACTTGCTGTCATAGTTTTTTATTTAATTTTTGTTCTAAAATGTCCTCTGAAATTTTTAGTAACCAGAGAATCTAGCTTCGTTTCATAGTCGATAAACCCATAAATGCTGTCATTTTTTTGAAACGGGTACTTGTTAAGAACCAATTTCTGATACACCGGATAAGAATTGATAAATTTAATTTCGCCTTTTAATGTTTTTGGGTTAATATCTTGAATTAAAAACTGATCATTAAAAACCTTTATCAAAACTCCGTTTCCAAAATATCCGTTGTAATTGTTAAGCCAGATACTGATGGTGTCTCCTTTGTATTCAGTTTTGCATTTATAATCTTCAAAACTGACTGATCTTGTATGATAATACCCATCAGAAAAACTAGATATCTGTAAAATATAAGCTGTTCTTGTTGCGCTTTCAACTTTTTCACTGTTAAATAATTTAAGCTCAGGATATTTTGATAGAATTTTGAATGTATCATTTTTACTTAAATTTTCATCAACAGTAATATTTTCAGGTTTTAAAATTTCCCTGTTTTCCTTTATACAGCTTAAAAAACACAATCCAAAAATGAAAGTGATAAAAAAGAGAAGTGCTTTTATCATGTTCTGTTTTAAAACATAAAGCTAAACAAAAAAGCCACAAAAATTAATTTGTGACTTCAGTTTTTTAATGAGGAATTTCTTCTGTTAGGATTTCGTTTCCTGCTTTGTCGTAGTAAATGCAGGTAAATTGATCCAGATCTACAATCCATTTTTCAATTCCCGTTTCAGCGCAGTCTTCACAAAATTTCATATAATCCGTCTCTCCTCTCTGATGACTTTTTAACTGTTGAATAAATTTTTCTTTATCAGTCTGATCTTCAATAATTAGATTGGCATATTTAGGTTCGGATTTTGTGGTAAAATCATTTTCACCAAAATATTCGGTATGGCTGTCTTTTACCCATGTTTCAAACGATTTTACACCTAATTCTTTAATTTCTTTGATGTAATTCGGAAAATCTGCTCCTGTTTTTACTTTGCTGTGAGCAGATTCAATTTGTTCTACTGTAAACATCTTTTTTCGTTGTATTTTTTTAATTATTCAGCTTTAATTGCAAAAGCGCAAACTATAATTTTGTTTAAATTAATTTTAAATTTTGAATATCCGTTAAACAACCTATTACTATGCATTGATATGAAAATCAATTATTTATAACAGGTACTTCGACAAGCTTAGTGTGACACCTCTAATACCAAACGCTTGATTTTTAGCAATGTCAAGCTGAGCCTGTCGAAGCTTTAGGTTAATAAACGGACAATCAATTTTAAATTTAACCGCAAAAGATACACAAGACTTTATCAGATTTATTTAAAGTACTTTAAAAGTCTGCAAGAGAAAATCTTTGATTTTTTACCTTATGTGATCTTTCTTTCCATTTAAGGATTAAACTTAAACAACTCACGTGTTAAAATCTTTTACATCTTTTGCGGTAAGAAAGTTTTTTGCGTTTTAGTGATTCAGGCAAAATTTATTTCTGTTTTTTTGCCCAAAGTTCCATTTTTCTGTTCAGAACATCCAAAGGAAGGCAGCCCTGACTCAAAACTTCATCATGGAATTTGGCTAAACTAAATTTGCTGCCCAGTTCTTTCTGATATTTTTCTCTCAGCTCACGAATTCTCAATGAACCGATTTTATAGCCTAAAGCCTGTCCCGGCATTGCCATATATCGCTCTACTTCGGCTGTTGCTCCGGCTTCGTCATAAGAAATATTGCTTAGAAAATATTTGATTGCCTGTTCTCTCGTCATTTTTCCCGTGTGAAGACCCGTGTCTACTACCAGTCTTACTGCTCTCAGCATTTGGTCGCTCAGATAGCCCATTTTTTGATAAGGATCTGTATACAGCCCGAATTCCGGTCCTAATGTTTCGCAATAATGTGCCCATCCTTCACCGTAAGCTCCAAACCAGCCGAATCTCATGAATTTCGGGAGTTTGGTGTTTTCCTGCTGTAAAGAAACCTGATAATGATGTCCTGGAATAGCCTCGTGCAAGAACAAAGATTCCATACCTGAAGTTACGTTGAATTTTGACGGATCCGGAAGCGGAACGTAAAATATTCCTGGTCTTTTTCCGTCCGGTGTTCCCTGAATATACTCCGCACTTGCGCTCGCCTCTCTGAATTTTTCAGTTTGTCTGATCTCAAATCCTGTTTTCGGTGTTATTGAAAACATGGTTTTCAGCTTCGGCGTAATTTTCGTTAAAATTCCGTTGAATGCAGCCAGAACTTCTTTTGAACTCGTGTAAGGCATTGCTTTCGGATCTGTTTTTACATAATTAATGAATTCTTCCAATGTGCCGGTAAATCCAACCTGCTGTTTTACTTTTTCCATTTCGGCGCGAAGCATTGCTACCTGCTGAAGTCCGATTTTATTAATTTCCTCCGGCGTTTTATTGGTTGTCGTCCAGCTTTTTGCATAATACCTGTAAATTTCCTTTCCGTTTGGCAGGCTGTTGTAACCGTCTGTTTCCCTTGCTTTTGGTAAATATTCTTTTTCTAAAAAGTTGCCCATTTTAGTATAAGCAGGAATAATTTTCTGCACGATGGCGTCCTGATAAAGCTTTGAAAATTTTTCTTTCTGCTCGTTTGTGAAATTTTTCGGAAATTTTCTGATGGGTCCGTAGAAAATATTCTTATCAAAATCAGTCGTTATAATTTCTTCGGCTCTCATTTGAGGAATCATCTTTACCACCAGTTTTTTAGGCAAAACCATTTTATTATTAATTCCTTCGCGGAAATTATCGGTGGCGGCATTCATCCATTCCGGAAATTTTTCCATTCTTTTCAACCAGTCAGAATAATCTTTTTCTGTTTTAAAAGGCTGGCTTCCTTCTCCGCTTCCATACAATGGAAAATTAAGCGGCAAACCTCCGAATTGCGTAAAAGGAATATATTCCGGATGATAATTATAGTTTTCTATCTTATCTTTTAAAGTAAAATTCAGCACATCGTAAACTACTTTATCTTCGTCTGAAAGATTCTTATAATCCACATTCTCTAGTTGTTTTTCTACAGAACGGTAGAAAGCGACTTCTCCGGAGATAAAATCTTTATCAATGTTAATCGGAAGCTGATCGTTATAACGTAAATCTCCCTGTGAAGTTGCATCCAGAGGATATAATTTCAGATACTGTTCATAATAATTGGAAGCAATAGAATCCAGATTGGATGGTGTTACTTTCGTTAAAGGGGAATCGGATTTTTTGCATGATCCTAAACTGATCATTATGCCTAATCCTATAATACTTTTTGATATGATGTTTTTCATTCCGGAATCTTTAGAGAACAAAAATAAATATTATATCAATGTAAACTTCCGATCAACTACAATTATGATGATAAAGAGGATATTATTTGTTATTTTATTCTCTTTAATGAAAATATTTACATTAAATCCAATTATTTCTATGAAATGATATTGATAATTGTAAATTTTTAATTTAAAAACGTTTGTGTTGGGTTAAAAATTTATTTAATTGTTTTATTAATTAAAAAAAATGCGTTTATTTAAATTATGTGTAAAAAAAAAATAATTATTTATGCTATATGTTTTGTGTTGTTAGTTTTTTTCTATATTAGCGATTAATTAAATAATAAGTAAAAGCATTGTGAATTATTTTAATTATTATTTAATTTAATATGAAAATCTAATTTAATTGATATGGCTAAAAAACTACTTAACCTGGCAGTTGCTTTTTCAAGCATCTCTGCTTTTTATGCTCAAGTGGGTATAAATTCAACTTCTCCCAATACAACTTTTGAAATTGTTTCAAAAACCAGTGGAACAAAACCTGAAGGTATTTTAATTCCAAGATTAACAGGAGATCAGATTAAAAGCATGGAGCTTCTTCTGGGAAGTTCTCAAAATTCTATGATGATTTATGCGACGACTGCAGCCACTAGTCTTACCGGAAGTACAATAGATCTTACCGCTCCTGGATTTTATTATTATAATTCCGGATTAGCAAAATGGGTTGCTATTAATAATTTTGGAACGGCAGCGAAAACACCAATTTCAGGACTTATCGACGGAACGGCAAACAATTCGATCGACAGTAAAAACTTTGCGCAAAGTTGGGATTGGACTACTGCAAGTACGCAAACGCCACTCACTTTAAGAGCCAATGCTTTAACTACAGGAACTTTGCTGGATATTACTTCTACAAGTACAGCCTTAAATTCTACAAATGGATTGGTGAGAATCATCAACAATGCAGCACCTTCTAATGCGACAGGTATTTTTGCGAGGTTTCAGCCAAGTAATGTTGCAGCAAGTGGAATGTCTCTTCTTAATAACGGAAATTCAGGATTCGGAACAACAACTCCTTCTGCAAAAATTCACATTTTAGAATCAGGGACAACCAATCAACCCGGTGCAATCATAAGTCAGTCGAGTAGTGCTGCAGATACCGGAAGTTTATCCGCTACAGGATCTAAAGGATTATATATTGATATGGGTTCCACAACTTTGGATAGGGCGTTGGTGATTAATCAAAACGGAACGGCTACGAATTCAAGAGGCTTAAATATTACAATGGCTTCAGCAAATCCCGCAATAGGAGGTTTTATCAATCAGACGGGAACTGGAGAAGGCTTCAGAGTTCAGAATAGCAATACAGCAAATAATAATGCAGGTGTTTACATTTTGCATAGCGGAGCAGGAAGTGGGGTATATGCATCTGCAAATGCGGCTGGTGCAGATGCAACAACAGCATCTTCTACAAGAAGATCAATGATTTGGGGAGACAGAACAATAGGAAGTACTGCTGGAAGTAATTCCGGTAGCGGTTACTCCGGACCAAGTTCTTCGGCTACTACATTAGCACACACAACTCTTTACGGATCAATGGGAAATGCAGAACCTACAGCGGCTAATGATGCTTATATTTTTGGTGTTTTAGGCGAGGTTCTTTCGGTAGGAGGCGCAGCGGCTGTTGACAGATCGGGTGGTGTTTTGGGAAATTCGCAGGTTGCAGGAATCTTCGGAGTCTTGGGATATCGAACTTCGGGATCGGCTAATGCAGGTGTATATGGAAATGCCGCGATGTCTACAGGAACAGGCAGATCTGCGTTGGGTTCTGAGGCAGCGGGCTTTGGAGTAATGGGAGTTGGAGATCTTATGGGAGCCGCTTTTAGAGGAAATGTTTACGGAATTAATGCGAGCGGAAGCCGTTACGGAATGTATGTGGACGGTGCAACCTATACCAATAATGTAATTGCTAATGTAAGTACTGTAGACGGAAGCGCAGAAAGAATTACAACGTATGTTCCTACGTCTACCACGGCAGACATTTATACACGAGGAACGGCAACTCTTGATGCAAGCGGAAGGGTAAGTGTTTCTTTTGACAGAAAATTCTCTGATCTTGTTGCGGAAAATTCTGTAGTGGTAACCATTACCCCAATCGGGAAAAGTTCTCAGATCTATCTTGAGCAGGAGCCTACAAAAACAGGATTCAGTGCCAAAACTGATGATAACAATGCTGTAAAATTCTCATACATTGCTGTAGGAACGAGAAAAGATCTTGAAAATGTTGCTGTTCCAAAAGAAATTCTTTCAAAGGATTATGACGAAAATATGACTGCCGTACTTCATAATGAAACAGATACTTCTTCCAAAGGAAAACCTGTTCATTGGAATGGTTCTGAACTGAAATTTCAAAAATCTGCAAATGCACCAAGCAATACAAGATTAAATACGGCTCAGCTTAAAGCCGAAAAAATTGAATAACTTATTTTAATAATTAAAATTTTTTAAAAGTGTCGTTATCATATAGCGGCACTTTTTCATAAGTTTAAAATTTTAGAGTCTTATTGTATTAATTTAAAAGAGATTTTTTAAAAATACTTTTCAAAAAATTTTTCACGTTCAATCTATTTTTTATCTTTGTTGAAAACGTTTAACAATCATATTATTACCGCTCTTTTTTTTAAGAAATAATGAAAGGGATTTTAAAAATTTACCATCCGGACGAAACGCTAAAGTACAATATCAGAAATACTTATTGCAAAGCGGTTTACAGCAATCAACAACATTTTCTGGAAGTTGAAATTATTACGGATGACAGTCTGGATCATGTAGAGGATGATTCATTACAGTACAACTTTCCGCAACTCTCTCTTGAAGTATTCGATTTCCCTATTGATTCCGCGGAAATAGAAGGAAAAACCATCACCATTAATGACTCTGATGAAGATACATATACCGAAGTAGATCTTTTTGATGACGAAGAAGCGTTTATTTATGATAACGAGCTTCAGTTTGAGAAAAATGAAGAAGGAGAACTTCAGGTAATCTGGAAAGGAACGATTGATGATTTCTACACAGGATCAGATACGCCGATTCCTTTTAGGCTGAAATGTGAATTTAAGCAGGAAGAAATAGAGGTAGACGAAGATTAAGTGTAATCTTTCTCCACATTTTTATATCAGATTTCTTTTCAAATTGTTTTTTGGAAAGAAATTTGCTGTTTATGAAAATAACAAATTTTAAGTTGTTTTTAAGCAATTTTTAAGAGTTCAATTCATAATATTCCATTACTTTTGTCGTTACAACTTTTATAAAAATACACTTTAATGCTGTTAACGGAACTTACTCAGATTTTATTTGCCCAGGTTGCTGCACCCACAGTAGCGGCAGACGATTTAGAATTCTCATTTTGGAAAATCATGTTCCACGGAGGAGCTTTCGCTAAAATAGTGATGGTAACCGTGTTATTGCTCGGTGTATTTTCCGTATATCTTTTCTTTGAGCGCTTTTTCTTTATTAAAAGATTAACCTCAAAAACAGATGCCAATTTTATGGATAATATCGAAGATTTTATCAGAGATGGTAAAATAGAGTCTGCGGCAGATTATTGCAAAAGACAAAATTCTCCGGAAGGAAGAATTTTAGAGAAAGGAATTTCAAGACTGGGACGTCCCGTTTCGGATATCGTAAGTGCGATGGAATCTCAGGCTCAGGTTGAGGTTGCCAACATGGAAAAAAATCTGAATCTTTTGGCTGTGGTTCCAAGTATAGCTCCGATGTTGGGGTTATTGGGAACGGTAATCGGAATGATTATCGCATTCTTCAATTTGTCTCATGCAACGGGTTCTTTCTCTCCGAAAACTTTGTCTGAAGGTATTTATACTGCATTGGGACAAACAGCAGTAGGTCTTGCTGTAGCAATTCCGGCAAACTTTTTTTACAATTTATTGTTAACAAGAATTGATAAATTTGTATTGAAGGCGCAAAACATGTCGGGAGAATTTTTAGACCTTATCAATAAACCGTTATAATTTTTTCTTATGAAACCGAAAGGTTCCATCTGACAAACATAAAATCAGAATCAACAGATGAAAATTCAGAGAAGAAATAAAGCAAACCCGGAATTCAGTTTGGCAGCGATGACAGATGTTATCTTGCTGATGCTGATCTTCTTCATGGTAACTTCTTCGGCAGCCAATCAAAGTGCGATCGATGTAAAATTGCCAAAAGCAGATACGGCAGCAGACAATATTCCGAATCCTTTGGTGGTGAGCGTAAAACCGGATGGGTCTTATTTTGTAGACGATAATCCTGTGAACAGAGGAGAATTGGAACAGACCATTGTCAATAAATTAACAGGTCAGGCGAATAAATCTTTCACCATAAGAGCAGACGAAAATACCCTTCATAAAGACGTGGTTTTTGTAATGGAAATTGCCGAGAAACATAAATTCAATATTGCCATTGCAACCGTTAAAGATAAATAACTCTTCGAAGTAAGGAGCATTTTAAAATGAGAAGCCATATAATCAGTAAAGATGAGCAAAACAGAGACAAGATAAAAAGCGCGGTGCTTTCTATTCTCATTTGGTCTGCCATTCTTTTATTTGTTTTTCTGTATAAACTGAAACCGGAACTCGATGAACAGCCTGAAGTTATTACAACCATGCTGGTTAATTTTGGAGACAATAGAAACGGAAGCGGGGTAGAAGAACCGGCAGATCAGCCGGGAAGCCTTGCTGCTGCTACAGAAGAAGTCGCTTCTGAACTTGCAGAAACCGCTGTTCCTGAAACCAAGACGGTTATCCAGCCGGATCCGCAGCCCGAAACCAAAAAAACAGAAGCGAAAGATAAGGTCATAACCGGAAACAATACCAAAACTTCGGTTCCAAAAAAAGAAGAATCCAAGGCAGAAACTAAAAAGACATCAACAAGTACCTCTGCAACCAAAAACACTAAAAAATCAGGAGCTACAACCGCCAATTCAAAAACAGGAAATGGTGACGGAAAAGGAAATGCAGCCATTGGAAATTTGATCAGAGGACGTGGGACAAAAGCAGGAAGCCAAGGCGATGGAAACGGAATCGGAAATGCAGGAGATCCTTTAGGCGGAGACGGAAATGGCGACAGCAAAGTAGGAATCGACAGAAAACTGGTAGGATTTATCCCCGGAACGATGGGAAGAGGCGGATCACAGCCCGCGAATAACTGTACAGCGAGCGGAACGATTACCATTGCTTACACTGTAGATAAAGCAGGAAATGTAGTCTCTGCGAGAAGATCGGGGGGAACTTCTGATCCCTGTATCAGTTCAAACGCGATATCGTGGGTTAAGAAATATGTAAAAGCAGAAAAAGCGAGTGTTTCTTCCACAGGATCATATAAAATTACGTTCTAAAAAATACAAAAGCACTTTACTCAAGTGCTTTTTTTTATTTCCGCAATTCTGTTAATAACCGGAAACGCAAATATTCCGCTGGTTTGGAGATACAGTTCATAGAATGTTTTTGCTTTATCTAAAAAATCTTTATTATCAGATTGTTTTCCGTTAAAATAGAAAAGATTTCCTAACATTTCATAGTAATCTTTATGGTCTCTTTCCTGTCTTTCATTAACAATTTCTATGATTTCCTCTTTCGGTTTTGATGAAAGCGTTGTAAAATCAAACTTGAAAATGTCTTTCATTAAAGATTCAAAATCAAGCTCTTTCTGCATTAAACTTTCTTCAGGTTTATCCAAAATAAGCTTTTCTAATGCCTGAGTTAACTGGCGTATTAATCGTAGGGTGAATTCTTTATCTGTGATCATAAATTGTTTCTTGTTATTGGTTTGTGGTTGCTTGTCTATGTACGCCAGTTTAATTGGACATATTTTATAAAGTTGTTTATTTTTCCTCCCAGAAGTTTGTATTCTTGTGCTTTATTTTCAAAATCTGAATTTAATTCAGGATAAAGTCTGGATAGTTTTGATAAATGACAAACTGTTTCATCACAGCTGCCTTGTGAATAAACCAAAAAGCGAATAAATTCACCTTTATAAATTTTTCTTCCATAGCCTTCTACAATATTTGTAACAATAGAATCCGAAGAGCGTCTTAGCTGGCTTCCTAATTCATAAGTTTCATATTTTGGCAATTTAAAAGAAAGCCGATGGGTTTCAATAAATAATTCAAACGAAATGTTATAAATATCAAGTTTCGTATAACTCATATGTGTTTTTATATTAGAACAATAAACTAATAACCATTAACCAGCAACTCTTATCCAAAGAAAAGATATGCTAGAATGATAGAAGTAATAATCCCCACCAAATCCGCCAGAAGCATGGCAATTACCGTGTATCTTGTATTCTTTACGGCTACGGCTCCAAAATAAACAGCAATGACATAAAAAGTCGTGTCTGAGCTTCCCTGAAGAACAGCCGCTAATTTTCCCTGAAAACTGTCTGCCCCGAAAGTTGTCATGGTATCAACCATCATTCCTCTTGCTCCTGATCCGGACAAAGGTTTGATTAAAGCGGTTGGAAGTCCGTCTACAAATCTCGAATCTAAATTTGCAGAATAGGCAACCCATTTCATTCCGTCGATAATCACGTCAAATACTCCGGAAGTTCTTAATAGCGAAATAGCGATCAGCATTCCGACCAAATAAGGAATAATCTTTACACATGTTGTAAAACCTTCTTTGGCGCCTTCAATGAAAGCATCAAAAACATTAATTTTTTTATAAACAGCACCAAGAACAATGGCTAAAAATATAAAAAGAATCAATCCGTTGCTTAATACTTTGCTGAAATCATCCAGTTCATCCTTGCTTAATTGAGTGAGGTACAAAACCAACAACGCGATTATGGCAGAAATTCCGCCAACGTAGGCAAGAACTACAGGTTTTAAAAGGTTGATTTTCTGATATAAAGAAACCACAATCATCGCGGCTAAAGTTGCCGCAAATGTAGCGATCATGCACGGAAGAAAAATATCGGTAGGCGTTTTTGATCCCATCGAAGCGCGAATTGCAATGATGGAAACCGGAATTAGAGTCATACCTCCTGCATGAAGACAGAGGAACATGATCTGCGAATTGCTTGCCGTATCTTTATTTGGATTCAGGGTCTGAAGACTTTCCATTGCTTTTAATCCAAAAGGTGTTGCTGCATTATCCAAACCGAGAAGATTGGCACTGAAATTCATCAGCATATGTCCGAAAGCGGGGTGGTTTTTAGGAATGTCGGGGAATAATTTTGAGAAAAAAGGCTGAATTAACCGGCTTAAAAGATTGATTCCTCCGGCTTTTTCCGCAATACTCATGAAGCCCATGAATAGAGTCATAATTCCTATAAGTCCGAGACAGATTTTCACTGCCGTTTCAGAAGTTCCGATTACCCCATCCGATTCCTGAACACGGTACACTTTTACATCCTGCTTTAAAGAATCTGTTTTATAATGAATTCTGCTGTCCGCAAAATCAGTCTTTTTCATGAGGCTGTCCTGCACAAGAGGAGAGAGTGTATTCATTTTCTGAGTGGCAATCTGTACGGTATCGCCGCCCTTTCCTACAACCATATCATTGAAAATAGTTTTGTAGTTGCCTGATGAAACGTATTTTATACCTGCAATGGCAATGGCAATGATAATGAATGCCGACCAAATTCTGCTGAGAACCATTTGAATAAATTAAAAATTTTAGAAAAGATAATAAATTATAAGTAAAACTTGAAAAAACTTTTATTTCTTTGAACCATTAAGATTCAATAAGAAATTAAGAATATTAAGGAAAGCCTAAAAATCAGAATGATTTATCTTAATTAAACTTAAAACCTTAATTCTCCTTAATGGTTAAATTTATTTTTCATCCAGATAAACCAGAAATCCCTCAAAATCATCGTCCAGATTTTTCAGAACTTTAGCATCTTTCATTTTCTTTTCTAAGCCTTCAATGAAAAAACTTTTCTCGAAAAACTGGCGGTGAACTCCAGGAAGCAATTCTTTAAAGTAATTCATCCCGAATTTGTTGTTGTGAAGATCCATTTTGGTTTCCAGAGGCTTGTTCGGGAATAATTCTTCGTGCATATCGGTGATTCTTTTACAGAATTTCAGCGCTTTCTGAGGTGAGGAGACTTTGGAGCAGTACATCGCAATGAAACAGCACCACAATGCGTGTCTGAATGCATTTCCCACACCATTGGTAGATGCAGTTTTAGGGAATTTTTTCTGGGCAATGGTGTATGCCTGAACGGTGGCATGAAAACTGAGCAATGAGAAAACAGGATGGGGAAGAACTAGCGTTAAAAGACGGATAATCTTTTTAAAGCTCATACTTCGGATGGTACTGAAAAATATCTTGAAAGTTCTCATGAATAAAAAATCTCTCCCTAATTAGAGAGAGATTGTGTTATTTTGTTACAAATTATTATGCTTTTACAGCTAATAAATTTACTGTTTTGGCAACAGTATCTCGGATTTCTGTTCTTTTAACGATAAAATCTACAAAACCTTTTTCCTGAAGGAATTCTGAAGTCTGGAAACCTTCCGGTAAATCTCTTCCGATGGTTTCACGGATAACTCTAGGCCCTGCGAAACCGATTAAAGCTCCCGGTTCAGCCATGATGATATCTGCTGTCATGGCGAAAGAAGCTGTAATTCCGCCAAAAGTAGGATCACAAAGGTAAGCGATGTATAAAAGTCCCGCTTCTGAAAGCTGAGCCAGTTTAGCCTGTACCTTAGCCAACTGCATCAAAGAATACGTTGCTTCCTGCATTCTCGCGCCACCGGATTGGCAGATAATCATATAAGGAAGTTTTTTCTCGATACAGTAATCGATCGCTCTTCTGATTTTTTCTCCCATTACGGAACCTAAAGAACCGCCGATGAAAGCAAAATCCATACAGGAAACAACCATTTCAGTACCTTTTACGGTTCCTACTGCATTTCTGATGGAATCGGTAAGTTTGGTTTTAGCTTTTACTTCCTTCAGACGGTCTGTGTAAGATTTAGTATCTTTAAAGTTCAGAATGTCAATACTTTCAACATTGGCATCCAGTTCCGTGAATTTGCCTTCATCGAAAAGGATCTCAAAAAACTCTGCACTTCCTATTCTTACATGGAAACCGTCTTCCGGAGAAACATAGTTATTTCTCTTCAATTCGTCATGCTCCACCACTTTTCCTGATGGAGTCTGATGCCAAAGACCTTTGGGAACGTCTTTTTTCTCATCAGTAGATGTCGTAATATTTTGTGCTTTTCTTTTAAACCACTCGAATGCCATATTGTTTATATAATTGATGAAAAATAAACGATAAATGATGAAAAAACTGTTTAATGGAAATCAATTATCAATCATCATTTATCATTAATGATTTTTATTTTAGCGTATTTACGTTATTTAAATCTTCAAATGCCTGAACCAGTCTCTTAGAGAAAGTTTCCTCACCTTTTCTTACCCAAACTCTTGGATCATAGAATTTTTTGTTCGGTTTTTCTTCTCCATCCGGATTTCCGATCTGAGTTCTTAAATAATCGATATTGTTTACCATATAATCTCTGATTCCTTCTGTGTATGCGAACTGAAGGTCAGTATCAATATTCATTTTAATTACCCCGTAATCAATCGCTTCTCTGATTTCCTCCAAAGTAGATCCGGAACCTCCGTGGAATACGAAATTAATCGGCTTTTCAGCAGTTCCGAATTTCTCCTGAACATATTTCTGAGAATTATCAAGGATTTTTGGCGTAAGAACCACGTTTCCTGGCTTATAAACACCGTGTACGTTTCCGAAAGCTGCTGCAATCGTAAAGTTACCAGAAACAGCTTTTAACTTTTCATAAGTGTAAGCGATATCTTCCGGTTGCGTATATAATTTAGAATTGTCTACATCCGAATTGTCTACACCGTCTTCTTCACCTCCTGTAACTCCGATTTCCACTTCTAAAGTCATCTGAAGTTTAGCCATTCTTTCAAAATACTTTGCTGAAATTTCTAAGTTTTCTTCCAGAGATTCCTCAGAAAGATCCAGCATATGAGAAGAATACAGCGATTTTCCTGTCTGCTTGTAGAATTCTTCGTTAGCATCCATCAACCCGTCGATCCAAGGCAATAATTTTTTTGCAGCATGGTCTGTGTGAAGGATTACCGTTGCTCCGTATGCTTCTGCAAGGGTATGGATATGTTTTGCTCCGGCTACAGCTCCTAAAATAGCTGCTTTCTGTCCGTCGTTGCTTAACCCTTTTCCTGCGTTGTAAGCAGCTCCTCCGTTAGAGAACTGAATGATAACAGGTGAGTTTAGTTTTGCTGCAGTTTCCAAAACCGCGTTTACGTTGCTGGAACCAATTACGTTTACTGCTGGTAATGCAAATTTGTTTTCTTTAGCATGCTGAAAAATATCAGTAACTAATTGACCTGTGGCAACTCCTGCCGGGAAAATTCTGCTCATGTTTTGCTTTTTAATATAAATTATTAGGGTGTTTTTAAATTCCTGTAAAGGTAATAATTTTTAAAATATTCTTAATTTCTTTTATCTCTTCCCCAAAGTAGCTTCTGGCGGATGGTTTCGTAGAAACTTAAGTTATTCGGCTGAACGAGTAATATCTGAAAATCCGCTTTTTTAATCACAATTTCCTGATCTGTTTCGATATGAATCAACCGCGAGTCCAGAGAAAGAGAATATTGTGACACGCGGCTTTCAACTCCGAATTTAATTTCCACGCTGTCATTCACAACCAAAGGTCTTACATTAAGATTATGCGGTGCAATAGGAGTGATAACGAAGTTCTCGTTGTTTGGGGAAATAATCGGTCCTCCGCAGCTCAACGAATACGCCGTAGAACCTGTAGGAGTGGAAACAATAACACCGTCTCCCCAGAAAACATTCAGAAACTCATTGTTAATATAAGAATCTACCGTAATCATGGAAGTGGTTTCTTTTCGGGAAACCGTAACGTCATTTAAAGCATACGGGAAAAAATCTTCCAGAACAGGTGAAACAACCTGAATTACAGAGCGGCGGCTTGTTTTTACATCGCCTTTCAGAATAGAATCCAGCTCCTTAAATGCTTCTTCTTTGGTAAAACTTGCCAGAAATCCTAATCTTCCGGTATTTACCCCGACGATCGGGATTTCAAGATCTTCAATGAAAGTGAGGGAGTTTACAATCGTTCCGTCCCCGCCAAAAGTGAAGAAAAGATCTACTTCTTTTTCCAGAAGGTCTTTTTTATTATTAAATGTTTCGAAAATCTTTGAAAACTGAAGCGCTTCAGCCATCTCATCGTACAGAACAGATTTTACACCTCTGCTTTCCAGCTCGGAAATAAATTTGCTTAAATATAAAAAAGTATCAAGATCTTTTTTCTGAGAATAAATGGCTGCCTTCATTAGTTTTTATATTTCTATGAATTTCTGGAAAAACCCGAATCTGTCCTGCAATAAGTCTGATTTTTCATCAGAATAGTACTTCTGTACAATGCGGTAATCATATCGGTCGAATGTTTCATCAATAGAACTCAGATTTTCATTGCTGATCTTTATCGTCACCTGAATCACTTCATCCGACATGAAACTGATAAACGCACCGTAAAATTTGGAATTATTGCTTTCCACAATATTGGCAATCTCCGTCATCGAATATTTTCTTGCCGACGTTTCAACCGTAAGAATGGCTCCCGATTCGGAAAACAGCGGATATTTTGAAAAATCCTGAAAAATATCCTCACAGCTAATGTATCCCAGATATTTCTCGGAATTATTAATAACAGGAATCACGTTGGAATTGAAGGTATAGAATATTCTGATGCTGTCCATAATATTGTTGTCCTCCAGAATGGCAAAACGCTCGATCTGATGTTCGAGGTTTTTCAGCATCCCTTCCTCTTCATACAGGAAATCCTGTGCAATTGCACCGTAAAAATGATGGGATTTTTTGATGAAAATATGAGAATATCCAAATGCTTCTAACATTTCCCTGGCTGATTCTATCGAGTCAGAAAGGCTGAAACACGGGAAGTCTTTTGAGATATAATCCTTGATAAACATTGTGCTAATTTATAAAAAATTAAACGAAACTTTTCTTCAAAATGATACTTTTTTTCAGGAAAATAAAAAAAAATAATTTTAAAATTTGTTGGTGTAAAAAAAAAGAGTACCTTTGTCGCCTTTCATTTTTACTTTTTATTAGATTTATTTCAAACTGCACTGTCTCTTAGACATATGCAGTTTTTTTATTTTAAAGCCTTTGCAAATTCCCACATCACAATTCCTCCGCAAACACTTACATTTAAAGAATGTTTGGTTCCCAACTGAGGAATTTCAAGAAAAGAATCAATATTCGGCAACGCTTCATCGCTTATTCCTTCCACTTCATTTCCTAAAATCACCGCGTATTTTTTTGTTTGATCGATGGTGAAATCTGTGATCATTTGGCTGTTCGTCGTCTGCTCGATTCCCAAGACTTCAAATCCCTGAGATTTTAAATCATTAATGGCTGTATTAATATCATTTTCATGACTCCAGTCTACGCTTTCCGTAGCTCCCAAAGCAGCTTTATGGATTTCGCGGTGTGGCGGCTGCGGCGTGATTCCGCAAAGGATAATCTTCTGAACCAAAAACGCATCTGCCGTCCTGAACGTTGCACCCACATTGTGCATGCTTCTGATGTTGTCTAAAACTACTACCAAAGGAATTTTCTCAACCGATTTAAAGGTTTCCACATCAATTCTGTTGAGTTCTTCCAGTTTTAATTTCTGTACCAATTTTATTTTTTTGTCAAAATTAGGTATAAATATTTACGATTTTCAGATAAAAACGGATTTTGTTATTTTTTAGTACCCATGATCTGATGAACGTTTTTCTCAATATTCTGGGCAATGGTTTCCATCGGAATATCGTTTTCGTCATTATTAAAAGGATCTTCAATTTCTTCGGCAATCAGCTCAAGGCTCATCAGAACATAATAAATGAATACCGTAAGCGGAATAATGTAATTTCCGATATTGATAACGTAAGCAATCGGCAGTGCAAAAACATACAGAATGATAAACTTTTTAATGAACGATGAATAAGAATAGGGAATCGGTGTATTTTTAATTCTCTCGCAACCGCCGCAAACATCCAGAAAACCCGAAAGCTGGGTGTCGAGATACAGCATTTCAATATCTGAGATTTTTCCTTCTTTCTTTAACTGATTTAATTTGTGGCTCATCAGAATGATAATTTCACTCGGACCGTGATTTTTCAGCTCTTTCTCGATTTCAGAATAATCTTCATCCAAAGCCAGTCGGGTAGATTCTTTAGATAAATGTTTTGCCAGAAAATGCGGAAAAAATTTTAAGTATCTTGCAATTTGCTCAGCATTCTGTCTGTCGTCGCCCAAAATAGTATTGACTTTTATGGCAAAATTCCGGGTGTCATTCACCAGCTTTCCCCACAGTTTTCTGCCTTCCCACCATCGGTCATAAGCTGTGTTTGTTCTGAAAACCAACAACAAAGAAAGCACAAAGCCCAATAGAGAATGAATTAAACCCACATTGCTGATTCCCGATTTTGAATTAAGACGGAAATGTTCAATTTCAAGGTATTCTACACCCCACGAATACAATCCGACGAGGATCATGCTTGGAAATAATATTTTTAAAGTATCGCTTTTATGTAAGCTGAAAAGGATTTTCAGGAAATGTTTGGTATTGTAAACTCTCATAGATTTCGTTCGTCTTACAAAGATAAAATTTTAGTTTTATCCCGACTTTACTAAAAAATTTAAAACATATGAATTGTGATTTTAAAGATGTGATTTAGAGAATATAATTAATTTTTAACGCGACGTTCGCAAAGATTTATTTTAATTTTTTATGTATATTTTTTGATCGCCAAGGCACTGTGTTCAGCAAATGACAGCAAAAGTAACTAGTTGAAAAAAAAGGCGTTGAAAAAGGGATAAGAGATATCTTTAATTGTAAAAACATTGAGTTTAGCAAGTTATAGCAATCATCCTTAGCTGAGTGAAACGCCTTAGCGAACGGAAGAATATTTTCAGCATTTAAAAAGAATCTTTGCGAACGTCGCGTTAAAAACGAATTCTGCCAATTCTATATCGAATAAAATTTAATTTTGTAAAAAATCCTTGTGACATTATATTATCTTTAAAATTTCACCAAATTTCAAAAAAACACTATTTTTATTTCGCATTAAAAATACCACACAAAATGATTCTCGAAAGTGTAGATGTTGTTAACGATATCAGTAAAGAAGATTTCCAGAAAAATTATTTCAAAAAGCATAAACCGCTTCTGATTAAAAATTTTGCAAGCCGGTGGGATGCCTTCGACAAATGGAATTTTGATTTTATCCGTGAAAAAGCAGGTGAACAGGAAGTTCCTTTGTACGACAACAAACCTGCCGACGCGAATAAAAGCAGCGACGCTCCGGTTACCAGAATGAAAATGAAGGATTATATTGATACGATAAAAAGTAAACCCTCCGATCTCAGGATTTTCTTTTATATCATTACAGACCGGCTTCCGGAACTGCTGAAAAACTTTACGTATCCGGATTTGGGAATGAAATTTTTCAAACGTCTTCCGACCTTGTTCTTCGGGGGAAGTGAAGCGCACGTTCTGATGCATTATGATGTGGACTTGGGGGATTTTCTGCACATTCATTTTGAAGGAAAGAAAAGAATTCTGTTATTCGATAAGAAACAGTCTGCATTTTTATATAAAGTTCCGTTGTCGGTTCATACCATTTATGATATAGATTACGAAAATCCGGACTACGAAAAATTTCCCGCCCTGAAACATGCCAAAGGTTTTGAAATTTTCATGGAACATGGCGATGCGCTTTTTATTCCGGGAGCTTTCTGGCATTTTAATCGATATTTAGAACCCGGGTTTTCAATGTCGCTTCGTGCATTACCCAATAAACCGAATGTTTTCGCGAATATGCTGTATCATGTTTTTATCATGCGATATACCGATAAAATTATGCGAAAAATTTTTAAAGCAAAGTGGGTGAATTACAAACAGAAGTGGGCATATAAGAAAAGTTCGGAAGCTTTGGCTAAACATTCTTAATGATAAAAGAAATTTCTTTTTTTAAGTTGTAAGTTTCAGACTTTACTTCTACTATTTTATTTCATACTTTTACGACCCAAATTTAAGAACGATTGTAATGGCAAAGGCAGCGAAGAAAGAAACCCCGTTAATGACGCAGTACAATACCATCAAGGCGAAATATCCTGATGCACTTTTGCTATTCAGAGTAGGGGATTTTTATGAAACTTTCGGGCAGGATGCCGTGAGAACATCACAGATTTTAGGGATCGTTTTAACGAAAAGAGCCAACGGAGAAGGTCATATCGAACTGGCAGGATTTCCGCACCATTCGGTAGATTCTTATTTGCCAAAACTGGTGAGAGCGGGAATGAGAGTTGCGATCTGCGACCAGTTGGAAGATCCGAAAATGGTGAAGGGAATCGTAAAAAGGGGAGTCACGGAACTGGTAACACCGGGAGTTACGTTTAATGATCAGGTCCTAAATTCAAAAAAGAACAATTTTCTTCTTTCTCTTCATAAAGAAAAGGAAAAATTCGGGATTGCTTTGGTGGATATTTCTACGGGAGAATTTCTGGTGAGTGAAGGAAATCTGGAAAAACTGCTTCATATCGTCAATACATTTGATCCGAGTGAGATTATTTACCAGCGAAGTGTTCAGATTCCGGAACAGATTAAAAATAAAAACGCTTTCAAACTTGAAGACTGGGCGTATCAGTATAATTTCGCTTACGAAAAACTGACGAATCACTTTAAAACCAATTCGTTAAAAGGTTTTGGAGTGGAAAATCAGCCATTGGCAATTACCGCAGCAGGAGCGATTTTCGCTTATTTGGTGGAAGATACCCATCATAATTTGCTGTCTCACATCACCAAAATTCAGATCATTCCGCAGGAAGACTTTCTAATGATGGATAATTTTACACTGAGAAACCTTGAAATTGTGTATCCAAGCAATCCGCAGGGGAAATCATTACTAGATATTATCGATAAAACTTCGACTCCGATGGGAGGAAGATTATTGAGGAGAAGAATTATCCTGCCGTTAAAATCGGTGGATGAAATCAACAGAAGATTGTCTTTAATTGATTTTTTAAATGAAAATGACCATCTTAAATATGAAATTTCACAATTATTAAAATCAATTTCTGATCTGGATCGACTGATGGGAAAACTGGCGGCGGAAAAAATTTCACCGAAAGAACTAGGATATCTTCGCCAGAGTTTAATTAATATTCATAAAATCAAAGCGTTGCTTCATCCTCATGCCGATATTTTGGCTTGGCTGGATCCTTTGTATGATCAGGATGAATTGATAAAATGCCTTCAGAACCATCTGAATGATGAGCTTCCGGTGAATTTATCTAAAGGAAACGTCATTAAAGAAGGAATTTCCGAAGAACTGGATCGTTTAAGAGGATTACAATCCAAAGGTCGCGGTTTTCTGGATGAAATGTGTCAGAGAGAAATCGAAAGAACAGGAATTTCGAGTCTGAAAATTGATTTCAACAATGTTTTCGGCTATTATATTGAAGTTCGAAACACCCATAAAGATAAAGTTCCAGGCGATTGGCTGAGAAAACAGACGCTGGTAAATGCAGAACGCTACATCACAGAAGAACTGAAAGAGTATGAAAATCAGATTCTTGGAGCCGAAGAAAAAATCGGCGTTTTAGAAAACGAACTGTACAGAAATGTATGTTCCGAAACGATGGTTCACATTGATCAGATTCAGGAAAACTCTAAAATTATTGCACAGTTGGATGTTGCCGTTGGTTTGTCCGAACTGGCTGTCTCTGAGAGTTATACCAAACCTGTTTTAAATGAAAGTTTTGCCATCGATCTGAAAGAAGCAAGACACCCGATCATAGAAAATGCACTTCCTTTAGGCGAAAAATACATTCCGAATGATATTTTCCTAGATAAAGATTCTCAGCAGATCATCATGGTAACCGGACCGAACATGGCGGGTAAGTCGGCAATTCTTCGTCAGACTGCAATTGTTTGTTTATTGGCTCAGATCGGAAGTTTTGTTCCGGCAAAACATGCTGAAATCGGGGTTTTGGATAAAATTTTTACAAGAGTTGGCGCAACGGATAATATTTCTGCGGGTGAATCAACTTTCATGGTGGAAATGAACGAGGCAGCGAATATTCTGAATAATATTTCCGAGAGAAGTTTAATTTTACTGGACGAAATCGGGCGCGGAACTTCTACCTATGACGGAGTTTCCATTGCATGGGCGATTGCGGAATATCTTCACCAACATCCGACTCAGGCAAAAACACTGTTTGCAACGCATTATCACGAACTGAATGAAATGACCGTAAGTTTCGAGCGCGTGAAAAATTTCCACGTTTCCATTCAGGAGAATAAAGGAAATATCATCTTTTTAAGAAAGCTGGTTCCGGGAGGAAGCGAACACAGTTTCGGTATTCATGTGGCAAAACTGGCGGGAATGCCTTCCAAAGTCGTGAACAGAGCCAATGAAATTCTGAAAACGCTGGAAGCAAGCCGTTCCCAAAGCGGAGGTTCTTCTGAAAAGATCAAGCGCGTTACGGAAGAAAATATCCAACTTTCTTTCTTTCAGTTAGACGATCCGGTTCTGGAAAGCATCAAAGAAGAATTAACGAAAATCGACATCAATACATTAACGCCAATTGAAGCGTTGATGAAACTGAATGCGATTAAGAAAATGATTGGAGGATAGTTTTCTGTTATTTCTGATTAAAAGAAATTGTTAAAGGAATTCGAAATCTGTAACGAACTTTTTCTCCGTTAAGTTCAGCAGGAGTCCATTTATCTTTAATTTTTAAAAGAGCTCTTTCAGCTTCTCTGTTAAAGCTCTCATTGTCTCCGTATGCCTTTACTTCTGTCACAAAACCTTCTTTATCAATTAAAAAAGTAATTGAACAGGATTCTGTTTCAGCATTACTGTGTACTTTTCGCATTCTGAAGTTTTTAGCGATTTTATTTCTCAATACTGTCACCCCAAGAGGAAATGTTGCCGGCTTTTCTGCATCAATCGTCGCCCTACCATTTTTTTCAGTAATTAAAAGTTCGTTAAGCTGAGTTGTTTGGATGGGCTGTTCTTGAGAAAAGATAAGCACAGGAAAAAATACAGCTAAAAATGGAATTATTTTCATCATTAAAGTTTTTGCAAAAATAAATTTTAATTGCAAACGAAATTTAAAATTTCTTCAAAGTAAGCGGAAAAGTATAAAGAAATCTTACCGGTTCCCCTTTGATTGTTGCGGGTTTCCATTTTACAAAAAGTCTTCTTACAGCAATTTCTGCGGCTTTGGAGTGTTTAGGATCGTCTCCTAATGCAGTTACATATCTTACATAGCCTGTTTTTTCGACAATAAAATAAACCCGGGTATTTATTTTTTTAGATTTTACATCAATAACATCCATTTTCTCTGAAAATTCCCTTTTGAACGTTTCCATTCCGCCGGGAAATTCCGCCGGATTATCTGCTTTGGTGTAGACATCATCAAGCTTCATTTTCGTCCTTAGAACAGCGTAATCCGGAAGTTCTTTTACTGAATTATACTGCTTGGTTTGTGCAGATAATGAGAAACTTAACCATAAGCCTAAAAAAATAATCAGCTTTTTCATATAATTGTGTTATGAGAAATGATATTTTAAAGCATCAAAAATAAAGCCGAATGAAAATTAATTTTTTAATAATAATCAGTGGAAATCATTAGGTTGATGTAGTGTAATGATCCATCTTATCAGTAAAATCAATAAAGCAAGAAGAGCCATCACGATAAACCCTGAAAAAAATCTCAGAAAATGAGTTTTGTTATCGTTATCAATCTGCTTTATTTTTAATTTTGTAAGGGTTATAAAACCTACATAATACATAAAAAGGACTACAAGTGGAAGAAAAAGGATTGGCATTTAGGGTTACATTTAATTATACATATTTTCTGGCTACCGTTTTTATATTTCTGACGGAAGTTTTAATCGCCACCAAACTCAAAGATATTTTCTTTGTGAGAGCGTATCTCGGAGATGTGATTGTTGTGATGCTGATCTATACTTTCATCAAAACATTTTTCAGAATTGAAGATAATAAAAAATTGATTCTCAGTATCCTGATTTTTTCTTTTCTGGTAGAAGTTGCCCAATATTTCAATATTGCTGAAAAATTAGGCTTCCGGAAAGGAAGCCTGATGTATATCGTAATCGGAAATTCGTTTTCGTGGATTGATATTCTGTGCTACTTCGTTGGATGCTTATTGCTTTTTGTTTTTGTTAAATTTCAGAAAAATCCTCAAACAACACATTAAACTACCTTCCGAAACTGTCGTATTTATCTTCAGCGTATTTGATGAAGCGGTTCAGTAAAGCTACATTTTCCTTTTCAAGAGGAGAAAGCTCGCGGTCTACGTTATTGGAAACCGGAATGTACCAGTCGGTCTGCTCAAAGAAATTTCGGTACGTTTGCTTCTTAAAAGCATAGCCGTGTCTCGCGAAAACTGCGTTTTTAATGATTTCCATATCCAGTTTTCTGAGGTTTTTAAGATCTTTTTCCGATAATTTCTGCTTGGATGCATTGATTTTAAAAACAGCATCTGAAGCAATTCTGTTTCTGGATTCGGTGTAGGTTTCAGTCTTTCCGGTTTCTTCGTCGGTGTATTTTTCTACGAAATCTTTCGGATTTTCCCAGTCGATGAGGTCGTTATTTTCATTCAGCATGAAATTCGGGTTGTATACAAACTCTTTTTTCACAAGCTTTAAAGTTTTATTCGGAGCTTTTACCGCCGATTTATTAAAGGCATTCCAGCTTCCGGTAAGACTGTCGTTGTTCAATTTTACCTCGAATCTTCCGTCGGTCTTATCATTTCCGGGTTCATCCAGAATAAAGGATTTTGAAGTTTCGTTAAAAACTCCTCTGAATGGTCTTTGATTTCCATCAACAATACTTTGTCCGTACACACTGTCTTTGGTAATCCGGTTGATTTTCAGGGCAATTTTTTTATAAATTTCACCTTCATACGCTTCTCCGATCTCCGGCTGAATCATTTCTTTTCCCGCAAAATCGCCCATATAAATTCCGTAATATTCTTTGTAAACTTCGGGAACAACTACAGAATCCTTCTTTGCCGTAAGACTGTCTTTTGAAGGATCTGTTGTTTTTACATCCTTTTTACAGGCGGTTAAACCTATTGTTAATAAGGAGATTAACGATAATTTTAAAATTTTCATATGTGTTTTTTTGCAATTAAATATTCAATTAATAAGATATTCGGAATCCAGCCCAACCATGCTATGATCTGATAAACATCCATCGGATTCGGGTGGAATAAATATACAATAATTACCTTCCACATTCTTAATGCTACTGCGGAAAGTGTCAGCGCAAAACTACGCCACATCCATTGTTTATGCTCTTTAAATTTTTTCTGTCGGGCAAACTGATAGGCTTTAAAAGTTGAAAACCACCACAAACAGCCGAGAATTACAAAGGAAACCTTCGATAAAATTCCGCCATTGGCAAAAACACCCATGTAAATTCCAGACGGAGCCGCGAAAAGCAAGATCATAAAAATGTAGATCTTTCCGGTGTTTTTGTGGAAATTTTTTATGCCTAAATCTTTTCTGAGAATCGCTAAAAATCCACTCAGCAAAACAAAAATACTTGTGTAGACGTGAGTGTAGAAAAAATAAAGATATTCCGGTCTGTTGGTAACTTCCGTCTGTTTGATCATTAAAAAACTCACACCAGAGCGCAACGGAATATATTCTAACGTAATTTTCAGCATCAGCCAAAAGAAATATCCAAATCCAATAACTAAAAGGATTTTAAAGGTGTTCGAAATATTTTTTTTGACGGAAAGCATTTTTTGTTTTTAAACACTAATATCACAAATTTCTCACAATTGATCACAATAATTTGTGTAATTAGTGAAAAAAGATTCGTGCAATTCGTTTTTATCTAAACACTAATGTCACCAATTTCTCACAAATGTCCACAAATAATTTGTGTAATTAGTGAAAAGAAGATTCGTGTAATTTGTGTTTTAAGTTAAACACCAATGTTACCAATTTCTCACAAATGATCATAAATAATCTGTGTTATTAGTGAAAAAAAGATTCGTGCAATTTGTGTTTTTATCTAAACACTAATGTCACCAATTTCTCACAAATGGTCACAAATAATTTGTGTAATTAGTGAAAAAAAGATTCGTGTAATTTGTGTTTAAATTATTATTTCAGATTCAAATCCTGCGCAATCAGCCACGCTTCACTCCAACAAGCCTGAAAATTAAATCCGCCAGTAACGGCATCAATATTTAAGACTTCTCCGGCAACGTAAAAGGTAGGCAAAATTTTCGAAGACAGGTTTTTAAAATTAATTTCCTTTAAATCAACGCCTCCTGCCGTTACAAATTCATCTTTAAACGTCGATTTTCCGGTGACATTAAATTTCTTTTTGCATAGATTTTCAAGAATAGTCTGCATTTCTTTTCCTGAAATCTGGGCAACCTGTTTATTCAGATCCACTTTTGAAACCTCCAGAATTCTCTGCCAGAAACGATTGGTGATATCAAAAATCTTTGATTGTCCGATGGTTTTCTTTGGATTCGATTGTTTGAAGTTTAGAAACAATTCTTCCGCATCATCAATATCTTTTGAGATAAAATTTACCTCAATTTCAAAATTGTATTTTACTTTCGCCAGATTGATCGCTTCCCAAGCTGAAATTTTCAGAATTGCAGGTCCCGAAAGTCCCCAATGCGTAATCAGTAAAGGTCCGCTTTCTTCGGTTTTCAGTTTCGGAATGGAAGTTTCCGCCATTTCAAAGCTTGTTCCGGCTAAATCTTTCAGCAAATCATCTTTAATATTAAAAGTAAAAAGCGAGGGAACCAGATCAATAATTTTATGACCTAAATTTTCGATCATTTTCAGAGATTTTGGCGAGCTTCCGGTTGTATAAATGATAAAATCAGCTTCAAAATCACCTAAACTGGTCTTAACGATATATTTTTCACCCGATTTTTCAATTTCTTTTACAGAACATTTGGTTTTCACTTCAACATTTTTCTGCTGAATTTCATGTAGAAAAGTATTGATGATCGTCTGCGAAGAATTGCTTTCCGGGAAAACACGGTTATCATTTTCTATTTTTAACGGAACATTTCTCTGCTCAAACCAATCCATCGTGTCTCCCGGCTGAAATTTGGTGAAAACACTCAACAATTCCTTGTTTCCGCGGGGATAAAACTGTACTAGTTCTCTGGGATCAAAACAGGCATGAGTCACATTACAGCGTCCTCCTCCCGAAATTTTTACTTTCTGAAGAACATCTGAATTCTGCTCGAGAATGGTAATTTTATATTTTGTTTCGTCCAGATTCGATGCTGCGAAAAATCCTGCCGCGCCACCTCCGATAATGATAATTTGTTTCATAATTCTTTCAATCTTATGCTCAAGATTACTTTTGCAAAACTACAATTTTTATAAACCATCTTATTTGAGTAATTTTGAGGAATATAATTTTTCATTTTTACAGTGAAATTATTGACTGCCAAAAATGGTTTTTGTGATAAAAAATCATACAATTTATATTTTAAAACAAAAAGTAAATGAAATTCTACCATACATTTGAAGTTCGCTGGAGCGATCTTGATGCCAACAAACATCTGGCAAATTCATCTTACGTACAGTATTGTGCGCAAACCAGAATGGCTTTTATGAAGCAGGAAAAAATGGGCGTTACCCAAATGAGCCGATGGGGAATCGGTCCAGTAATCATGCACGAAAGATTTTCTTTCTTCAAAGAAATATTTGCAGACCAGACTGTGATTGTAAGTCTTGAAATTGACGGCTGTGCAGAAGACTGTTCTATTTACCGTTTTGTACATAAATTTTACACAACCGACGGAGAACATTGTGCCACTGCAGAAGCAACCGGAGTCTGGATCGATATGATGCTGAGAAAAATGACAACGCCGCCCGATGATGTGGTGGAAGCTATGAACAAATATAAATCTCCGGAGACCGTAGTTTTAACGAGAGAAGATTTCAAAAAACTTCCTTTCCGTCCGGAAAATGTTGATCCTGCAGTATTTGCTGTTTAAGATGTAAGGTTTTGAGTTTATTGTTTTAAAATTACTCATTACCCATTATTTATTACTTATAATTAAAAATATGTTTGAAGATAAAGATCCAGAATTAACGCCAATTTCCAAACTGGGAGAATTTGGTTTAATTAAACATTTAACGGAGCATTTTCCTCTATCCAACGAATCTTCGGAGCTTGGAGTGGGAGATGATGCGGCAGTGATTAATCCCGGAAATAAGAAAGTGGTTCTTACAACAGATGTTTTGGCGGAGGGTGTTCATTTCAATCTGGGATATGTGCCTTTGAAACACTTAGGCTATAAAGCGGTTGTTGTAAATCTCAGCGATATTGCAGCGATGAATGCAACGCCAACTCAGATTTTGGTTTCTCTTGCCGTTTCCAATCGTTTTCCGGTGGAAGCTCTGGAAGAAATCTATTCCGGAATTCAGACTGCTTGCGCAAGATATAAAGTTGACTTAATTGGCGGAGATACAACGAGTTCCAATGCCGGTTTGGTAATGAGTATTACGGCAATCGGAATGGAGAATGATGAACATATTGTGAAAAGAAGTACGGCAAAACCAAACGATCTTTTGGTGGTAACCGGAGATTTAGGAGGCGCTTATATGGGACTTCAGATTTTGGAAAGGGAACACGCTGTTTTCTTAGCCGATCCTAATATGCAGCCGGAAATGGAAGGCTACGATTATATTCTGGAAAGACAGTTGAAGCCTGAAGCAAGAACCGATGTAAAAGGGATTTTAGAACAACTGGATATCAAGCCAACTTCTATGATTGATGTTTCTGACGGTCTGGCTTCTGAAATTCTTCACCTTTCAGATCAGTCGAAAGTAGGATTCAGATTGTATGAAGAAAAAATTCCGATGGATAATTTAACGATTACAACAGCGGATGAATTCAATTTAAATCCTGTGATGGCTGCTTTAAGCGGAGGGGAGGATTATGAATTATTATTCACGATTTCGCCAAATGATTTTGATAAAATTAAAAACCATCCGGATTTTACCATCATCGGTCATGCCGTTGAAAAAGAAGACGGAAATTTTATGGTGGCGAGAGGTTCTAATCAACTGGTTGCTTTAACAGCGCAGGGTTGGGACGCTTTTCTGGGAAATCAGCAAGGATAGATAATTTACTGTTTAGATATTAAAAAACCACTGCAATAGCGGTGGTTTTTTAGTAATTAATCTTTCTTAATGTCTGCTTTTACATTCTGGTAGGATTTGTCTACCGCATCTGCACCTTTTTTAGCCGTTTTTTTGGTCCATTTTGCTGCATTTTTAACACCTTTTTTGGTTGCATCATAACCTTTTTCTGCGGTTTTGCCGGTCCATTCTGCGCCGTCTTTAACAGCGGTTCCTACTTTTTTGGCATCTTTTTTTACCTCCTGCTTTACAGAATTTGTTTTTTGTGCAGATACTCCTATTCCCAATAAAAGAATCAATGCTGCTGAATATAATCTCTTTTTCATTTATAAAAATGTTTTTTTTGATTTTCAACAAAAATCAGACCAATAATGTATAAAAATGTCAGGATAATTTTGTGTCAGTGGATCATAGAAGCATTATATGCAAAAAATTTGTAGTGTGAAGGAAATTAAAATATTGTGAGACTACTGCTTTTATAGTGGTTTTTTTGTTTAATTTGCAACAGTCAAATGATTTACAAATGAGATCCTTTATTGATGAGAAAAATTATTTTTTATCTAAAATTTTAGATGAATCAATCCTTTTCAACTATACAACCTCCTGGATTTTTTATGATCGGAATGAAGATCTGCATATTGATGATTATTTTGAAAAAGACAAAAAGATTTATTCGTTTCTATGGGCATATTCAGAGGATAATATTCTGTCTAAAATAGATGAATGGAAAAGAGCTTTCAGAAGAGACGAAATAGAATTTCCGAAGGGAATGAAACAATATCAGAAAGATTATTATTTAAATTCCGGAAGAAAAGTGTATTTGGATGTCGTAGAGTCTGATATTAATTCTACAGAAAAAAGGTTTAAGAATTTTGCAGCTTTTAATAACGCAAAACATTTAGCCCAAATCATAGTTGATCATACGGTAATTTTTGATGATTTAGATTTAACATTCCTTGAGGATGAAAAAGAGGATAAATTTAAAAAATATTTAAGTCTTCTGGGTTCGGAATTCATTCATGCTATTGTTTTAAACGGCTATCATCATGCGGGAGAATTAATAAAAATTTTTGTTCATAAAAAGAACAATATAATTTTAAAAAATGCAGGCAGTATTCCCTGGAATATTTTTGAAAATACTTATGTTGAAAGAAATTTTAATTGGTAAATGAATGTAGAGAGAATCTTTCAAGATTTGGGGCATGTGATGAAAGATTTGTAAAATATGTTATAAAAAATCCAGAGGATAAATTTAAGAAAGGAGATTTGTAGGATAAAAAATCCGACTCAATATTATCAAGCCGGATTAGTTATATAAATTAGAATTTTTTAAGCCTTCGCAATATTCAAGATCACTTCCATCGCTTTCTCCATGCTTTCTAGAGCCACATATTCATACGGTCCGTGGAAATTGATTCCTCCCGCAAAAATATTCGGACAAGGAAGTCCCATGTAAGATAACTGCGCTCCGTCGGTTCCTCCGCGGATTGCTTTAATCTTTGGTTCGATTCCTGCTTCCTTCATCGCTGCTGCGGCAAGATCTACGATGTGCATTTTTCCTTCAAACTGCTGCTTCATGTTTCTGTACTGCTCTTTAATTTCGATTTCGGCAGTTCCTTCGCCGTGTTTCTTATTAAACTCAGCTACTTTTTCTTCCATGAATTTCTTTCTTGCCTCAAATTTATCAGCATCATGATCACGGATGATGTATTGCAATTTAGCCTCAGAAATATCTGCATTTAAGTCCATTAAATGATAAAAACCCTCAAAACCTTTAGTCGTTGCAGGGGTTTCATTGGCAGGAAGCATTTGTGCAAATTCAGAAGCCAGTAAAGCGGCGTTAATCATTTTTCCGTACGCATAACCCGGATGAACGCTCAATCCGTGGATTTTTACCACTGCTCCAGCCGCGTTGAAGTTTTCATATTCCAGTTCGCCAACTTCTCCGCCGTCTATCGTGTAGGCAAATTCAGCCCCGAATTTTGCCACATCAAACTTATGTGCTCCTCTTCCGATTTCTTCATCAGGCGTAAATCCAACCGCGATTCTTCCGTGCTTGATTTCCGGATGAGCCATTAAATATTCCGCAGCCGTTACAATTTCTGCACAACCTGCTTTATCATCGGCTCCAAGAAGGGTATTTCCGTCTGTGGTAATTAAGGTCTGACCGATATATTTTTTTAAACTTTCAAATTTTGATGGCGATAAAGTAAATCCTGTTGCCCGATTCAAAACCAGATCTCCTCCGTCATAATTTTCCCAAACCTGCGGTTTTACATTCTCTCCGCTGAAATCCGGTGAAGTATCGTAATGCGAAATAAATCCGATGGTCGGTTTGTCATTATTCTCAAGATTAGAAGGAACGTATCCCATGATATAACCATTTTCATCGATCGATACATTTTCAAGACCTATCGTTTTCAGTTCTTCCGTGATGTAGTTGGCGATATTCCACTGTCTTTCTGTAGAAGGAGTGGTTTCGCTTTCTGCGTCGCTGGTTGAATAGATTTTTACGTAATTAAGAAAACGGTTCAGTAGCTTTTCTTTCCACAAAGGGCTGAATTCTATTGCGCTCATTATATTGGTATAAATTTCCTGTAAAGTTAGCAAATTTGATGCTCAGAATAATTTATTTGTGACCGAATAGAAGCTGTTGAGATTATTAATATGATATAAAATGCTGAAAATCAAAATAATGATTGCTTTGTTTTAATCTTAGATAAACTTGTTTAGTTTTATTATATTTGAGAAAACCTAAACGTTAAAAATGTTTCTTACAGAATGTCCGCGTGATGCAATGCAGGGGTGGGGAGAATTCATCCCGACTGATAAAAAAATAGATTACATCAATTCTCTTATGGATGTGGGTTTTGATGTTCTGGACTGTCTGAGTTTTGTTTCTCCGAAAGCAATTCCGCAAATGGCAGATTCTGATGAGGTGGCGGAAAACATCGATAAATCCCGATCCAATACCAAAGTTTCTGCGATTGTTGCCAATTACAGAGGAGCTGAAAAAGCATTAAAACATCAGTCGGTAGACATTATCGGCTTTCCGTTTTCCATTTCCGAAACTTTTCAGCATAGAAATACGAATAAAAATCAGGAAGAAGCTTTTCAGGAAATTATCAAAATACTGGAACTGGTAAAAAATGAAAACAGACAGTTAAACATTTATTTTTCAATGGCTTTTGGAAATCCTTACGGCGAAATGTGGAAGTGGGAAGAGGTAGATTTCTGGGCTCAGCGATTTTCTGAAATTGGCGTTAAAGAGATCTTACTTTCTGATACAACGGGAGTGGCAACGCCGGAAACCATTTCTCTTTTGTTCGGAAAAATTCCTTCAAAATATCCTGAAATTAATTTTGGAGCACATTTCCATAACCGTTATGAAGATTCTTATGCTAAACTGAAAGCCGCTTACGATCAGGGATGTACGAGATTCGACAGTGCCATTAAAGGAATCGGAGGCTGTCCGATGGCGAAAGATGATCTGGTGGGAAATATGCCGACCGAACAGGTGGTCAACTTTATGAGCGTAGAAAAAGCAGACCATAAACTCAATCTGCTGAACTTCGAAAGTTCTTATAACAAAGCGAAAGATATTTTTCATTTTTGAGACAAGTTTTCTTTTATTATTAATTAGTATGACTTCAAAAATTACATATATTGGAGATTTGAGATGTTCAGCAGAGCATTTACAATCCGGAACTCTTATTGAAAGCGATGCGCCGACAGATAATCACGGAAAAGGTGAAAAATTTTCTCCCACAGATTTGTGTGCAACTTCTCTGGCAGAATGTGCACTTACAACCATTGCGATTTTAGGCAAAGAAAAAAAGATTAACATTGATGGTGCTTATTGTAATCTTCAAAAGATTATGAAAGGCGAACCAAGAAGAATCGGCGAAATTGTTTGCAATTTTGTGTTTCCGAATTCTTATTCCGACAAAGAAAAAGCTTTTATAGAAGAAACAGCGCATAATTGTCCGGTTGCGAAAAGCCTTCATCCGGATTTGGTACAGACAATGATTTTCATTTATCAATAAAATAATACATCGTAGAAATTTTCTGCGGTTTTATTTTTGTTGAAAACTTCTACAATATTAATTTAAACCAAGCAAAAAATGTCACCAATCATCTCACCTTCAGAACTTAAAAATCTTCCAACAGAAAATCTTATCATTCTTGATGCAAGAGTGGGAAAAGACGTTTATCAAAGTTATCTGAATAAGCATATTAAAGGAGCGAGATTCATCGATCTGGATAAAGACCTTGCTGAAATCGGGGAGAATGCTGCTTTTGGAGGAAGACATCCGCTTCCGGAAATTAAAAAATTTGCAGAAACAATTTCAAATCTTGGAATTTCAGAAAATAACCATCTTGTTATTTACGATGATAAAAACGGATCAAACGCTTCTGCAAGAGCTTGGTGGATGCTGAAAGCTTTCGGTTTTGAAAACGTTCAGGTTTTGGATGGCGGTTTTCAGAATGCAGAAAAAGAAGGTGTTGAATTTTCTTCCGGTGAAGAATCTTTCGAAAAAGCTGAATTGATCCAGAAAGAAAACTGGACTCTTCCTGGATCAAGCGCAAAAGTTGGGGGGGGGAATGTTAAGTAGCTTTATCTTTGTATAATGCTAAGCGATCAAGAACTTCTTAAATTGTTA
>NZ_JACLCU010000015.1:0-33172 GCF_014218905.1 Chryseobacterium sp. C3
ATCATGGAAAAAGACGGAAATATTGAGTTCTGAAGAAAAATTCTATTGGATTGAATGGGAAAATGGAGGGTTTGAGGAAGTGTTGGAGAGAAAGGAGTTTGTGGGGAAAAAGAGTTAAATAGGAAAAGTATATTTAAAAAGTGAGGTATTGACTTTTGAGATCGTCTCTTTTCTTTATTATATATGTATTTAAAAATCCAGTATAAGAGAATCTCTTGAGGCACCTACAAATGAAAGGTTTGTCGGTATTTCAATTAGGCTTACGAAATTCTTAGCCCCGATAGGAACGACATCCTTTTGGGTTGCGGGCGAAGCGAAGCGTAGCCCGTAACCCAAAAGATACAGTGGATAGCGGGAAATAGCTTCTTATAAAAAGGAGGAAAAGTATAGGTGTAGACGGATTTTAAAACAACCGTGATATTTCCTGAGATTTAATAGTCGTTTTTTGACCATAATAATAAAGGAAATATTTCTCGAAATTAAAGAAATCGCTTTTCTAAGAACTTATATATATAGTATCCGATGAGACAGCCTACAGTATCGGCAACGATATCTAAGGTTTCCATTGATCTTCCCAATCCCATTTCTTCCTGAAGGATCTCGGTAAGAAATGCATACAGCAGAATGATCTGGATGAAATAGTAAAAACGGATTTTTGGAAATGCAGCAATAAAAAAGAAACCTAATGCTGCAAAGATGCTTAGATGTAAAATCTTGTCAATTCCGCTGAACATGAACCAATACTCATGGTTTTCTTCTCCCGGTCTGAGAAGCATATAAGTAAGAAATGCCCAATAAATGGGCAATATCTTACTGAATATTTTTGAAATCTTATCCAATGATTGCCTGATATTCTTCCGCAGAAAGTAATTCTGAATGATCTGCACCTTCAGCAACTTCTAATTTGATGATCCATCCGTTTCCATAAGGATCTGAATTTAACAATTCAGGCTGGTCTTCCAATTCTGAGTTGAATTCGATCACTTTTCCTGAGATTGGCAAGAATAGATCTGAAACTGTTTTTACAGCTTCTACACTTCCGAAAACGGCACCTCCTTCAAGATCATCATCTACAGTGTCTACATCTACATAAACGATATCTCCCAGCTCTCCCTGTGCGAAGTCTGTAATACCGATTGTAGCAACATTTCCTTCAATCTTGATCCATTCGTGATCTTTCGTGTACTTTAATTCTGATGGTGTGTTCATTTTTAATTTTTTATTTGTACAAATGTATTCAAAATTCCAGAAGGTTCAAATATCGGATATAAAAAATGTCCCTCAAAAACTGAGGGACATTTAAATTTATTTTCGTTCTAATTAGAAACCGCCTGAGTCTCCGAATGTAAACGTGGCAGAAATACCTGCTCTGATTGTTGACAGCGGGAAGGCTGTTGAGATTTTATATTTAGAAGTCATCTGCTCATAGAATACTCTAAGATTAAGGTTCTGTGATACATTATAATCTGCTGAAACTTTAATGTTCATCAATCTCTGACCTCCTGTAACCTGAGAATCATCCAGTAAAATGTTAGTGATGCTCGTCTTGCTGTCTCTCAGAGAGAAATCTCCTCTGATGTTCAGGTCACTTCCTTTTGCTTTTCCTCGCCCTCTCACATTCGTCATTCCTAATCTGAAGTTTCGGATGATGTATCCTACTCTCACTACATATTCGCTGTTTGAATCTTCTGTTAAGGTATGGTTTACCAATCCGAGTAACAATGTTCTTAATCTGTTGTACTGAATACCCAACTGAATATTGTTTCTCATCGTCATGTCTACTCCGATCAAAGGTGAGAAGTTTTCTACGTAACCTACCTGAGCAAAAGTGAACGGATTGATATAATCGTCATTAATATCTCTCTGCGTTGCATCGTAAGCATTAAGACTGTTGAAATAATCGATACTGGACTGAATTCCTGTGGCTGTATAAGTCGCCTGATAAGAATGTAAAAGATCAAACTTGGAGAACTGTCCGTTGATGATCGGGATATTTCTCAACCCTGAGTAAGTGATCTTCCAGTTTGGAATCGGAAGTCCTGCTTTTTTAGGGTTGGTCATTTCTTTTACTGTTTTTCCTTCCACCGCAGCTCTGAATGCAGGAATCAAAATATAGGCATTTGAAATTCCATAACCGTCTTTGAATCCATTTGGCTCTAAAGCGCCCTGCTTCTGCTGAGATAAAGCCTGTGCATTCTGTCTTATTGCCTGATAAATTGCCGCTCCGTCTTTAAATGCCGTCTTCAACAAGACCACCGAGTTGGAGTAGGTTACCAAATCATTCGCAAATGTATAGTTCGGATTGGCAACTCCGGTATTCGGATCTCTGTAATTAAATCCTGTATGGGTAAAGTTTCGGTTGTAATTATGCAGTGCGCTGATGTCTATTCTGAGATCGTTCATCGGCATAACCTGCAAATTAGCCCGCAGCTCGCGTGTCGACATTCGTACATAAGGATCTGTCATAAATTCGGAATCACTTACCCATCCGTTTTCCATAACCGTTCTTCTGATGTCTGCCTGAGATCCGAAAAGGAATCCGATGGTTGGACCTCCCAAAGTCTGTCCGTAACCATACCAGTTCGGAGCCGATAATAATCCCGGAAGCACTGTTCCGTTGTTTTCAGAATAATTGATATCTAACTGCTTCATGGATGTTAATAAATACGCCATGCTCTGAAGCGGAGTCAGTCTGTTTTTAAACTTATATCTTTTATAAGCATATCTGTTTTTCTCCCACTGCTGCGTATATGCATTGTTTAAGGAATCTATTTCCTGTTTACGTTTCTGCAATTTTGCCGAAATATTTTTGAAATACTTAAACTGTCCAAAGAACTTGGTGAAATCTGCCGTTCCGGTTGCCTGAATGACATTTGTATTCTGACCGATTGAACCTAAGCTTCCGTCCGGACTTGCCAGTAACACTGTAGATCTTGCATTCCAGTTGTAGGTAAATCCGTATCCTAATTCCGCATCGATGAAATCGAGATATGGCAGATACTGGAACGGTAATTTATAGTTCAACTGAACTCTGTGGTTATATAGTACAGGTCTACCCGCTCTTAATACATTTCCGAAAATAGAACTGTTGTCCATTGTATTAACGTCTACATTGTCATTCAATGTTCTGGTTGCCGAGTTAATTTCCAGTTTTAAAGATTTGGTAAAATTAAATCCTAAACCGTACTGCCATCCGAAATAGAAGTTTCTGTTTTTAATCGCTGCAAAGTCATCACCATAGTTTCCTGTAAGGATGGCATCAATATTTCTAAACTGCAACTCGTTGTAATTTCTGTCGATTTCTGTTCTGAAAGAGAATCTTGTAGGAACAGGATTAAAGTTAAATTCTTTTATCCATCTCAGATATTTCGTAGACTTCGCCGTATCGCTGATCATTTTATTGAACGGACGGATTACCCAAGGTTTGAAGGTGTAGTTGTAATCTACATACCCTCTCAGATACTGTCTGTAATTTTTCTTGGTATAAATATCTCTATAATAATCGTCGTTGTAAACCGCCGTTACCGATACGTTTTCGATATCGTAGAACTTAGGTTTCCTGTTCGGATTCATTCTTTCTTTATGCATATTCACAACACCGATGCTTCTTTGCTGTGTATAAGTTCTTGCTACTTTTTTAAGCTGCTCTTTGTTTGCTGCTTTCTTAAACTCAACATCCGTATCCAGAGGATTGTACTTCGGATCTTCAATGGTCTGCGAATAAGAATAGTTTACCGGAATTTTAACTCCTGTTTTTTCAGGTAAAAATTTATCTACATTTACTGCGGTATTGATGCTGAATGCAGACTGAGTCGACTGGTTTCTTTCGGCAGGTTTAGAATCAATATTTCCAAATCCTACTGAAGTATAAGAAGCACTAGTGTTTACGGTTGCAAAATCTCCCAGATTGAAGTTTAAGCTCGCATTTCCTGCATACCCTCCGTCATTTTCTATTTCAGAGAGACGGATTTCGTTTACCCAAAGAATTCTGTCGATTGATACAGCTGTAGAAACTCCCCTATCAAAACCGTTTCTGATACCTATCATAATGGTTGTGATGTTTCCTAAACTTGGTCGACCTTTGATGTAAAGACTTTTAAAAGTATTCCCCGGATCAAAAACCTCATCTTTTAATCTTTGCACAATTTGCGTCGGGTGATTTTTATCTCTTCTTATTTTAGCATCAACAAAATCCTGAATATTTAAATCCACATCATTTTCCATCGGCCAGATTTCCATAGGTGTTGTAGCGGTAGATGGTGTAACGAAGAGTGAAGATTCATATTCATAATAGTTATCTGTGGCATCACTACCTAAACGGATGAAGAATTTGGTTTCTTTATTAAAACCGAATACTCTTTTACCAGGATCCTGAGCGTGTACAAAAAGTTTTAATTTTTTGTATCTTCTCATATCCAGAGAGGTATTTTTAAATACCCCTCTTGCTTCAGATGGAGCAAGGGATGTCGCTTTTAAATATAAAGAAGCTTCATTCTGTCTTTGTGCACCTGCATTACCACTTAAAATCTGTCTGTCGATTCCCGGAGGCAAAACATAAGGCGGCTGATTCAGTGCATTTTCTTCAATATTTACACTTCCCACTTCGAAGTTATCGTTATTTGTAGTGGTTGTCCCTTCATCCGTAGCTCCTGAATTTCCTGTATTTGCAATATTTTTAGGATATTTTCTCCAGTCTGATCTCACCAAATCCATGGTTCCGAATCTTAACGTTGAAGTCTGATCGAAACCTGTTAATAATAATCTTGCAAATCTGACATTATTCAAAATAGAAGCATCATGATCTCCTGCCGTATTTACGTACTGGGAAACCGGAATTCTGAACAAATACCATTTTACCTGAGAAGTCTGCCCATTCTGGAATGATGCCTGAACTGTTTTAACGTCTACGATGTTATTCTGTCCTAAATTAAGGCTTCCCGGAGTTAAGCTTACCTCATACTGGTTGTAGCTTTCTGTCTGATCTAAGTTGTAATCTTTATTGATATCTTCTGCATCCGGAGTCTGTGAAGCCACTTCTAAAGAGTTGCTCTGAGAGTTTTCTTCCGGATTTCTGAAATACTTGTATCGCTGTACCAAAGATGACGCCTGAGTTCCGGTGAATTTTTCAGACATATAGAATACAAAATCATCTACTGCAGGATCGGAAACATTGGTAACCGGATTGATGAATGTATTTCCGAACAATGCCGCTTCCTGATCCGAACTTAAACCGTCATACCCCAAATCCTGAGCGGTTCTGTCTGCTCCTTCACTTGAGAATGCATAAAGAATCGGTGGCTGCTTTGGCTGTGTTCCCCAGTTTGAAGCCGTAGTAGTAGACGGAGCTGAAGGCGTTGGCAATCCGTTTTCGTACTGCATCTGTCCGTCTTTCAGAATATCTTCCGAAACGTTTCCTAAATGCAGTAAAAGTTTTGGATTCGTGCCTAAAGTATTTCCGTCCGCATAAGGATCCATCATCCAGAATTCAACATATTCGATGTTTGAATTCACGAAATTGGAAACGCTGATCGGTCTCATGATTCCCGCCCATCTCTGTGCGGTTGTTTCTGTAGCCGGATTGGAGTTGTAAGGTCCCTTTTCTGCCGGATAATACGAAATATCAAAAGTATTGGTATACGTTTGTTCTCCTGCTACGAAATCTCTGTTGTTAAAAATTTCTGAGAACTGAACCCTTCTTGAAGCGTGATTGGAAACTGACTGCGGCGTGATTCCTGTCGGAGCCTTTCCTCCTACACCGTAAAATCTCGGATCGATGTTATACCATGACAACAAACCTCTTCCATAGCCTTCTGTTATGTCGTTATTTTTTCCAGCTCCTTGAAATACCAAATCAGATTGATTTTTTTCCGGCTTTGAAGCTAAGCTCCACGCTGTAGGTTCTTTTAAAGTAATTTTTGAAGTGGTCTGTTCAAAATCATCAATATAAGACTGATCGTTGATTCCTTTATTTAAACCGGGAAGTAAATACGCTGCCTCCATTTTGAAATTCAGATTGGATGGTGCTTCTGTATTTACCAAAGGTATTTTATCTGTTAATCTCGTAAGGAACGGAAGCTGATTGTTGTACATCAAATTGATTCCTGCCATTGTGTTATTAACAGCTTCCTGACCATAGTTTACTTTTTGAGTAAGCGGTGATTCGGAATAGTTTACAACGGTTCCTCCCAAGATAAAGTTTTCATTGAATCTTCTTTCTAAATTCAATCCCATGAATCTCTTTCTCTGGGTATTGAATGTTAACTGGTTTTCCAGTGAAATATTAATTGCCTGTCCGGATTGTTTTACCTGCTCATTGATGATGGTAACGGTTCCCAACATATAATCTACGGTATAGTCTATCCCTTCCGTAAGCTGAACTCCGTTTGCAGAAACTTTTACGGAACCTTGAGGAACATTAACTGCTCCCAGAGAAATTCCCTGTCCCTGAACGCCTTTGTAACGACCTTCAATGGTATAACGCTGTGCAAGATTGCTGGATGTAGCAACCTGTTTCTGCTGACTGTACAGATCCGAGAACACGTACTGTGGATCGTTACTTCCGATGACATTCTGGATATAGCTTCCAAATGGCTGAACTTTAGTAAAGATCACTCTTCCTGTCTCCGGACGTATGGTAATTCCGTTAACAAAGTCGAAAATACCGTCTCCCGTTGAAGTTCCGTTGTTCTGTAAATCTCCGTTGGCGTTCAGTCTGTCCCAGTTTAATAATTTGATCAAAGGAACATTGCTTACCTGTGGATTATTGGCAACCGGAAGATAATTTACTTTACCTCCGGATGGTGGATCTCTATATAACACGTTCAGGATGAATCCGTCCTGATTAACCTGTCCCGCATCCAGAGAATAGATGTTTTTCATCATCAGATTCCACATCGGCGAAGTTGTTTTTACCGTTGTATTCGGCTTCAGAAGTTTCGCCATTAAAACCGTACTTTCCTCAGAGAATTCCCCGACTTTGTACACCTGATTGCTTCCGTTCACCGTGTAGGAAAAGGAAACCGCCAAAAGCTGATTATCGTTCAGTTTCTGGTTTAATGAAATGTAACCTAACTGCGGTTGTAAGGTATATTCGTTGGTATTTAATCTTCTTGCTTTTTTATTGAAGATAAAGTGTTCACCATCCTGATAAACTTCTGTTGTTCCTGTCGCAACAGGAAGGTTCTGCCCTTTGATGGCATTGTATGCAGTACTCGCATCTCTTAACCCAGGTAATCCGTTAATCGTGGAATACAGGTTGAAACCCGGCTGGTTATTATCGGGAAGAGCTCCGGAAGCATCCCCCAAATCTCTGATTCCGACAATACTTTTCTGGTACTGTAAGTTGCTGTTCCCCTGATCCAGAACCCAGACTTCCAGTCTTGTAATGCTGATCTTCGAATTGATCTGAGGATAATTTAATAAAGCGCCGTCATATTTATCTAAGAAATAATGTCCTAAAAAGTAGTGTTGGTTATCTTCGTAATCAATTGCATTTAATTTAAATGTATTCATGACACCGCCCCCCTGAACCGTAATATTCCTTGCTTCACCCTGTTGTTGGGAAAGCACGACTGTTCCGAAGGTTTTACCTAACTGAAATTCTGTTTTAACCCCGAATAAAGACTGTGAACCACGGATGAGACTGGTGGAAAGCGGCATATTAACGTTACCGAATTCTACTCTTTTGATGATTTTGTCCTCTCCTCCTGCACTTGGCTTATCTACATCCTGCAAACCTTTCTGCTGAAGATCTTTCCAGCTTCCTTTTGCCTGCCAGACGAGATTCATTCTGTTCTCAAATGCGAAACCGCTCTGGGTGTCATAATTGGCTTTTAACTGAAGGTTTTCTCCTACTTTCCCCAATAAACCAAGCTGAATTCTCTGGTCGATATCGAACGTAAAACTCTTTCTGTTTTGCGGTAAGATCAGTGGATTATCAATCTTCTGATACAATCCGGCTAAATCGAAAGAAGCATACCCGGAAGGAATGATTTCGATTTTATTGCTTCCGAAAATGGTTTCGAAAAGCCTGTTGTTGATCTGTAATGAAGGAATTAAACCTTTTCTAGCCGCATCGCTTTTATCTTTCCGGAACATCAGACTGTAACGGTCTGATTTTTCCTTATAGTAAGCTTTCGTCTGCGCTTCCATCATGAACTCTTTGTAATCTTCCGGAGACATCGCAGTCGGCTGTCCTGTTATGGTATTTCCTACTTTAGGATATACGAAATACATTCCTGTTTTTATATCGTAGTAGGCTTCATACTGTGTAGGATCTGCCAACTGATAATCTTTTTTGATAATTGCGGTATCGCTTACCTTTGCTGCAGGTCGCCTTTGTGCAAATGTAAGTGTAGACACAAGCAAAAACGACAGGAACAGAATTATATTGAAATATTTATTATTCGCCACCAAATGTTAAATGTTTTTTAAAATTTGTTTTACCAACTCTTCTACTGAAATATTAGGATCCTGCTTCATGATTTTATCCGCAAGTTTCTCGCTCATTCGCTTAGGAATGCCCAAAACTTCTAATGCAGATAACGATTCTTCCTTGATTTTATTATTTGCAAACGTGGAAATGTTTTCTTCGGGATTGCTGAATTTCTGTACTTTATCCTTAAGATCCACGATGATTCTTTCGGCTGTTTTTGCCCCGATTCCTTTGGCTTTCTGAATGAGTGCGCTGTTTTTTGAGAGGATTGCCGAAGCGATCTCATCAAGACTTAAAGTAGACAGTAAAATAAGTGCTGAAACGGCTCCTACTCCATTAACGCTTATTAACAGATTGAACATATCTTTCTCTGAACGAGTGTTAAATCCGAATAGCAAATGAGCGTCTTCCCTGATGATCTGCTGAATAAAAAGAAAAGTTTCTTTATTGGTTGTGAGGGTTTGTGAGGTCATTAAACTGATACCTACATAGTAACCAACTCCTTGTACGTTGATTACTGCGTAAGTAGGCGTAAGTTCCTGAACAATGCCTTGAAGTGAAAATATCATTATTAATTTTTATAACTCCCAAATATAGTAATTTAAACTAAGTTATGTTTTCATTTCACGCGCGAATGATTTTTAACTTAATTTTTAACTGTAAATGCAATAATTTCTCAAAAAAAACGAAACCCATCCAAATGGACAGGTTTCACTTTCTTACTTTAATTTTACAAAAATCTACACCGGATTTATATCCAGACACATGCTGATGTTGCAGGCTCCGTTTACGCAGGTGGGTGTACATCCTACCAAACATAACTGTCCCTGAGAAGGAAGGCAGTAATATCCTCCGTCCGGAGACTGCAATGGCTTTCCTCCGGGTCCGCCTCCTGCAATCTGTCTTAAATTTTCTCTTGAAAGTTTTTTGAAATTTTTCATAATGTAATTTTTGGTTCTCCTAAAGTATTTAATTTATCTACCTGTTGAACAGATATTTAAATAATTAATTCTGAAAATGTATTTTACAATTTATTTTACCCCTAGAAAAGTTAGTATTCATAGGCATTTAAAAAGATTTTCAAAATACAAATTCACCTGTCCTAATATCACAAAATTGTGAAATTAGGACGCAAAAAAAAAGCAGTACACCGTTATTTTGTGTACTGCTTTCTATCTTAAGAACAGATTTTTTTATTATTTCTTCTCTTTTTTCTCTCTTCTCTGGGCATCCAGAACGGCAATGGTTGCAAGGTTTACAATCTCATCTACGCTTGAACGCATCTGTAAAACGTGAACCGGCTGTTTCAGTCCCATCAAAATTGGTCCGATTACCTGTGCTACTTTCATTCCTCTGATGATCTTGTAGGATAAATTCGCACTTTCAAGATTCGGGAAAATGAATGTATTGGCAGGCGTTGTTCCTAATTTTGAGAATGGATAATCGCTTAAGTGATCTGAATTCATCGCAAAATCCGGCTGAATTTCTCCGTCCACGATCATTTTCGGATATTTTTCGTGAAGGATGCTTACCGCTTTAGCTACTTTTTTTGAAGTTTCGGAGATGGCTGCGAAGTTTTCAAATCCAAGCATGGCGATTCTCGGTTCGATGGCAAAAGATTTTACTGTAAACTCTGCCATTTTAGCAATATTTACCAAGTCTTCCGCTGTAGGATTCTGATTGATGGAGGTATCTGCGAAGAAAATTGGTTTCTTTTCAGACAAAATCATCATCATTGCCGCTACTTTATCGACTCCTTTATCTTTTTCAATTACTTCTAAAACTGGTCTAAGAACGGAGGTATAATTTTTAGAGAAACCAACAATTAATCCGTCTGTATCGCCATGTTTCAGCATTAAAGGACCGAAATAATCTCTCTGGCGAACGAATCTTTTTGCTTTGTATTCGTTCATTCCCTTTCTCTGGCGAAGCTTCCAAAGCGTTTCTCTGTATTTTTTTCTGTTTTCTTTCTGATCGTCGTCGCTTGGATCAATAATCGGAATATCAAGATTGATCCCGAAATGTTCCATCTGCTCCTTGATGTATTTTTTATTTCCTAAAAGACTCGGATAGGCAATTCCTTCTTCATATAGAATCTGTGCCGCTTTCAGAACGTTGTATTCTTCCGCATTTCCTAAAGTAATTCTTTTCGGATTGGCTTTTGCACGGTTCTGCATCATTCTTACCAGCTTCTCGTCTCTTCCCATTCTGTCGAGAAGGCTGTTTTCGTATTCTTCGAAATCGGTGATTGTCTTTCTGGCAATTCCGCTTTCTACAGCAGCTTTTGCTACCGCACTGGATACTTTTGTAATTAAACGGTTATCAAATGGTTTTGGAATAAAATATTCTCTTCCGAACTGCAGATTCTGAATGTTATACGCTAAAATTACCGCCTCCGGAACAGGCTCTTTTGCCAGATCTGCAATGGCATGAACAGCCGCCAGTTTCATTGCTTCATTAATTCCTTTTGCCTGAACGTCTAATGCTCCGCGGAAAATATAAGGGAAACCGAGAACGTTATTAACCTGATTAGGATAATCACTTCTTCCTGTTGCCATGATGACATCTTTGCGGGTTTCAAGGGCTACATTGTACGCAATTTCCGGATCCGGATTTGCCAATGCAAAAACGATAGGATTTTCATTCATGCTCAGCAACATTTCCGGCGTCATTACATTTCCTTTTGATAATCCGACGAAAACGTCTGAACCTTTTACGGCATCTTCCAATGTTTCGATGTCCGTCTGAGCAACAAAATCGATTTTTTCCGGAGTAAGGTTTTCTCTTTTGTGGTTAATCACTCCTTTACTGTCGCACATCAATACATTTTCTCTTTTCAAACCAAGAGAAATATAAAGATTGGTACACGCAATGGCTGCTGCTCCTGCTCCGTTCACCACCATTTTCACTTCTTCAATCTTTTTATTGGCAATCTGAAGAGAGTTGATTAATGCTGCTGCAGAAATGATCGCCGTTCCGTGCTGATCGTCGTGCATCAAAGGAATATCCAGTTCTTCTTTGAGTCTCTGTTCGATATAAAATGCTTCCGGAGCTTTAATATCTTCCAGATTGATTCCTCCAAAAGTAGGAGCAATACCTTTTACAATTTCTATGAATTTATCCGGATCCTTTTCGTTGATTTCAATATCGAAAACGTTAATGTCCGCAAAAATTTTGAACAAAAGACCTTTCCCTTCCATTACCGGCTTCGAAGCTTCTGCACCGATATCTCCCAAACCTAAAACTGCGGTACCGTTTGAAATAACAGCTACCAGATTTCCTTTTCCTGTATAATCGTACACCGTTTCGGGCTTATCGTGGATTTCCATACAAGGAACTGCAACCCCCGGAGAATACGCCAAAGACAAATCTCTCTGAGATGAGTGTGGTTTTGAAGGGATCACTTCGATTTTACCTTTAGGTTCGCCTTTATGATAATCTAAAGCCGCCTGATTAAAGTTCTTTTCGTCGCGGTGGGTTTTACTTGACATATAATGAATTTTGTTATTTAATTATAGTATATATTGTATGTGGTAGCTTACGAGACTTTCGATAGGCTTCTGAACAATCTGTCCCACATTAAGATTAAGCTCTGCCGCTGCAGAACGTAAAACATCTTCGTAATAATAGGCTATTGATCCGATGAAATTGATCTCGGCATCTTTGGCTTCTACATAGGGAAGCACCTGATAATCGAAAAAATTAAGCATTTCATCATGCACCATTTTCTGTAAATAAGGATGATCTTTTCTTTCAACCACAAATTTGTTGAAATCTGCTAAGTACGCATTCGGTCTTGGAGTGTGATACATGTTTTTCAATGCTTCCTCCACAGTCAGCTTATACGTTTCTTCAAACTCTGATGAGAGATCTGCGGGAAGTTTCTGCATAAAGAATCTTCTTACCAGTTGTTTTCCGATTGCGCTTCCGCTTCCTTCGTCTCCTACAAGAAATCCGAGAGAAGGCAACTGGATCTTAATGGTTTCTCCGTTAAAATAGCAAGAATTGGAACCAGTTCCCAAAATACAGACAATGGCAGGCTTTCCTCTGTAAGCAGCATAAGCTGCTGCTGTGAGATCCTCTTTAACAATAATTTCTGCACCGATGAATACTTTACCCAACTCTTCTATGATGATATCACAATTTTGCTGAACACCACATCCTGAACCATAAAAAAAGATTTTCTTAATCGAATTTTTAACGGAAGTAAGGCTTGTATTTTTTTCAATTTCAGGAACAATAAGTTCTTTGTTGATGAAGTTTGGGTTGAAGCCAATGGTTTCTGTTTTCAGGAAGACCTTTTTAAAATCGTCCAAAATTACCCAGTCGGATTTTGTAGAACCACTATCAACAATAGCAACCATATTTTACATTTTAGTTTAAGGATGCTAAATTATGAATTTATCTTGTAAGATGACGGATTCTGAACATGACATATGTGTTATTTGTGTTGTGAGAAGGTATTTAATATTTTGTACAGGGCAAAAAATATGGGGGAAATTGCTTTATGTAACTTAGACGATCTCTTATATATTTCAGACGAGTCAATAAATACTCCGGACAATGTCTTATATATTCCGGACAAAGCTTTATATACTTTGGACAACATTATATATATTTTAGACAAGGCAATAAATACTTTGAACAATGTCTCATCTATTTCGGACGAAGCTTTATCCATTTTAGACAATACATCATTTACTTTTGACAAAGTTTTATATATAATGGAGGTTTTTTTTATATTTTAGAAATTATCTTATATGATATTTATTTTAAGCCATTAAGATCATTAAGGTGTTAAGAGCTATTAAGAAATATCTTTGATATTTTTAGAAAGGTGAATGACCTCAACTGAACGGAAATATACAATATCTAATTAATAAAGATTCTTCATTTCATAATGCTTCGCAAAATTCTATTCAGGATGACAAACAGAGTCTATGGATCTATAAATTGTTTTTGTTGGAGATTTTTTCTAAAATTTCTAATAGACTGCTTAGATCCCTACGGGATGACAAACAGAGTGGTGAACTGAAAAGAAAATTTTAAATGCCTCGAAAAACAAATTAAATTTTTAAGTAAAAAGAGCCTATACAAATGTATAAGCTCTTTTGTTTTTAACGTTTTTTGAATTTTATTCTTGAGATTGCTTTGTACTCGGGAGAGTTGCTTTCTAAAATAGTAAAGAGATAGTCTTTGGCTCTATTGAATATATCTATAAGGTTATCTTCCGAATTGTAAACTGTACTATTCCTTAAACTTCTGGCTGCATTCAGAGGGATAAATGCATCTGCAACTGCCTGTGTTGCCTGTAGCATCTGGCTTTTCTCCTGCTGTAAAGTTATTACCTTATATTCTGCTTCGTTGGGATTGTAGTTTGGAGTGTTCTGAAGAAGCGAGATCAACTGGTCGTAATTATTGGTTCTGAAATCGTATCCCATCTGTGAAACGGAATTTTGCTTCTGCTCCTCTTCCGTATTTGTAGTAGCTATAGGTTTTACTTTTCTTACTCCTTTCAGTTTTCTGGCAATAGTCATAAAATCTTCCAGCTGAGCCTGCGTAACTCCTTCCGTCGCTTTATACATTTTGCGAAGCTTTGTAATTTTCTTCCCTATGGGAGCAAAAAGCTTCTCACGATCGTCTACCGCCAAAGAGTATGGTGCTACAGAATTGTTTACAGCTTCCTGACTTGCAAAAGCGGAATTGTAAAGGGTCTGAAGATTTGCTAATGATAGTTTTGGATTGCTAGGATTGTATTTTGCTCCTAAATCTGCGATGTGCGAACACAATAGATTGGCATTTGCAATGTTTTTTGCATGCCCGTTTTCATTTTTTGACATAGATGTGCTTTTTAACTGAAGTAAATTTAGAAAAAATCTTCATATTCGTATGTAGATATATTTCTACAAATATGGTTGATACTTATTAGTAGTGAAAATAGTAATACTACTGTTACGAAAATAAAAGAATTAATTACTAAATATAATTTTAATGACATCCTAATGCAGTTATTGGTTTTTTATCTTGAGATAATCTTTTACAAAAATGACAATAATATTTCAATTGATCATTTTTAGATTGACAAAAGAGTTAGTCTCACAACTCTGTAATGTAGCTTAAGATTCTATTGTATAAAAAGTATTTTCATCAAGAAGTAGAGAAAGACTTTACCATATATCTCCATAATTTAATATTACATCATTGCTTAATTCATCATTATATAGACCAAAATTAACACGGATAGCAAAAATAGCCCAAGGAAAAAGTAACCAAGAGATTTATTTCCTATTACAAATGCCCGAATGGAAATTGCTAACATTGACGAAAAGAAAAAGGCGACCCCAGTATTATTATTAATGCTACAACAACCAAAAGTAAAAATACTATGCTCATAACTTTTTGTAATTTATTATTTATAAAACCGCAGAAAATTTCCTGCGGCTTATTAATTTATAGATAATTTTCAATTCATATTATTAAGATGTTTTGTAACTTCTTCGTATGAATCGTTTGGCTGTATTACTACTTTTCCTTTTGTATTTATAACCAGCCATTTTTTATTTATTGTAACAACTGATAAGCCATTGATAAATTCCTCGCAATAATCATATTTAATAGGAATTACAATTTCACCTAATTCATTAATAAATCCAAATTTATTGCCTTTGCTAGCCTTTGCTAGACCATCATGAAAATCTCCAAAAACCATATAGATAAAATCGGTTATTTGGATACCGTTGTAATTGAACAATGCAAATAAATTATTTTTTTCTACAACAATTAAATTTTCATTTAAATAGGTTATTTGATCATATATACATGGAATAATTTCTTTACCATCAAGATTGAATAGACCATACAAACTTTTTACTGATCGCAAATCTCCTGAATCGTTTGACTTTAAAATTGTGTCGACATTTTTAGTAACCTTATAGAGGTTTTTATTTTTTGGTATATAATAAAAGCTTTCTGGAATTATTATTTTTAAATTTTTATCTATTATTCCCATATTATATTCTCCAAAATATTTTGTATGATATCCAAACAAAAAATGATCATTTTCTATGTATTGAATTAGATTGTATTTAAAGGGAATGATTACATTATTTTTTTATCTATAATTCCTGCAGAATCATTTTTATAAACGACAGCATAATTATCCACAAATTTTTTCGCAAATTGATATTGAGGCTTTATAATAATATTATCCATTCTATCTTTATATCCCTATAATATATCCTGATTAAAAACAGCCAACCCTTGGCTTTTTAAAATTAATGGCATAAGCAGAAGAAATAATGATACAAATAGAAGTCTATTTCTCTTCATAAATCCATTTTTTAAAAAAATAGTAAATAAAACCTGAACAGCCCAAAATGATCAGAATTGATCTAATAATACTATCAATTCTTTCATTTTTCGCAGTAAAAAACTCTGCTGATAAATAAAAGGCAATTGTAAAAAAAAGTACAAAAATATAATTAAGTCTAATAATTTTATTTTTAAATAAATAAAAAATAATCATTAAATAAAAAAAAATATATATAAAGAAATACGTTATTAGAATATAAAAAAGCCAATAAACACTCATAAAAAGATCTATCAAACTCCTTATTACAATAAAATTCATATTACAAATTACCACCCATGATACCACTAAAATAGTTAATAAAGTAACTTTTAGTATTTCTTTTATTTGCATCCTAATGAGCTTATTTTATTGGTTCTTCCTTTTTAAGTAATTCTTTTGAAAGTTGACCGTCGAATCTACAATTATTTCTTGTCTATTGATGTTGCATCACTAATTATTTCAGGGAAATTGGGATGCCGTATATAGATTTTTCCTTTTCCTTCTGAAAATTTAAACTCTATCTCTGATTTTTTTTCTTGATAAGAATCTGTTTCTTCATCATACGTCAATACTTTATACTTCATATCACAATCGTACATGTTTTTAAAATCACATTTTAAAGTTTCAATTATTTTAAATCGAATATATAACTCGTCTTTATTGTCTTTTCGAATCTTTAAATCTATAAATTCTTTTGTGATATTATATTTAATAGGCACATACCAATCTATTCCGTCGATTGGTAGATTATATGCAAAGAAACTTATTTCTTTAGGGTAATTAGTATTTTGAGAAAATGCTTTTTGATAAGCAAAAAACAAAGTAATTAAAATGAATATTTTTGTTATTTTTTTCATAAGGTAAAGTCAATCCATTTCTTAAATAAATACCAATTTGCATATCCTAAAATTATAGTGATAAATATGAATATTATATTATAATTAAATGGGTCAAAATAAGTTATAGTAAAGATATAAATCAATATTGTATATGAAAAGTGTATCCATAATTTATTTCCAAATTTCTTTACCAAAAGATATAATATTAAAAATAGCCAGAAATATGCAATTGATGCAAATAATATAAAATCATACAAAAATATTAGTTTTAAATGGCTAATTTTTGTATCAAAAGTAATTCTATTATTTATATTTACTAATCTATATGGCTTTGTGACTTCAGAATAATTAGTTAATGTTCCTAAAAATATTTGAAGGGTATTTTTCAAACTAATAGAGATAAACATAATCCCTATTAGTTTAAAGAAATTTAGTGCGAAATTTTTCATTTTTTTTTATTAGTTGCATCCTAATGAACTAATGGTTTATTTCATTTAAAGTAATCTTTTACAAAAATGACGACCATCTTTATGCTGATGAAAGATTTAGTCTGATGAACATAAAGGCAACACCCAGTATTCTTCTTAATGCGATAACAACCAAAATTAAAAATATAATATGCTCGTAACTTTTTTTAATTTTTATTTATAAAACCTCAGGGATGTTCTGCGGTTTTATTTTTATGGATTTAATCGTCTATAAAATTCATTGATTATTTTCTCTTTTTCTTTAGCCTTTTTATTGGAGTTAATAATATTCATAGAGAAACTTGCACCGATTGGATTATATCCAAGATTCAAAACACGCTGTATTAATTAAATTCGCCGTTAAAATAGAAGCATACGGATCAAACAATTTAATTTCTTTTTTGTAGTCTTCTAAAAAAGTTAGATACTTAGGATCATTAAGTTCCTCGTTGATTTTATCAACATCTTTTTTAGTGACAACTTTTTTCAGCGTTAACAATTCTTTCATATAAGTTAAGCTATATAGCTTCATTCCTATACTGGTTTTTGATTGAATTGTATCTGTGTTGTAATCTGTCATTTTTTGCTTCGTTAAATGACTGATATTATTAATAATAGTAAGCTCTTTATTACCATTCTTTTTATAAACAAATATTCTAAATCTGTCATCAGGATATGGCTCTGTTGTTAATGGAATACTATCAAGGCTTTCCACCTTCATAATTACCATATCGGATGTGTTTTCCTTTACATCCCAAATTTTATAATGATTTCTATATTTCTTGGTTGAAGTTGCTGCAAAGAAAATGCGGTTGATGTATATAATGTATCATTAGAACTTTTATATACATGCATTTCATCTGGACCAATAAAGTAATAAGGCTCTTTGAAGATTTGTGCCTTACTTTGAAAAGAAAATAATAAAGTAAGTAAAAATGTTATTATTAGAATATTTTTTTTTATTCACTTGCTTTTAATATTTTAAAATCTTTCTTAAATCACTTAAAAGAAACTCTATTGGAAATTCGCCAAAATAACTTCTATAACTACCTTTATATAGTATAACATAACTGGAACATGGATAATGATAATTAAAAAATATATTTTCAATCAAACCTTGGGGATCTTTCTGCCATTTTACTTTTGTCATATTTTCTAGACCTTCATTATTTTTATATAAATATAAAACTTTAGAAGTAGTAATCTCATTAACTAATTTTTCCGTCATTTTGTAAGCTAAACTTCTTTCTTCTTGGGTTGCTATGCCTGATGAATTGCAAGGATCTTTTCCTGGATAATAAATAATAACTGTAGGATTATTTTTGTTAATACTTATTTTTAATGATTTCTGAAGATCTGATATTATTTTATCCGTTTCTATTTTCCCTTTTTTTAATCTCGTTTTTACAATTTTTGCAAATTGTAGAGAATCGTTATAAGCTTTAAAATTTCCTTGTTTCTCTTGCCACATATCAAATTCTTTTTGGGTAATCATTTCATTCTTATCATTAAAAAATGTTTTTTGAGACAATAAATAATTACTTGAAAGTAGTAGAACTAAAAATATATTTTTCATAGTATTTCTAATTATAATTTATGTAGAAAATTTGTACGTTTTTTTATTATTTCACCTTTATATATCTTAAATAATCCCCATGTTCTTGTCCTTTTAATGGAGGAGTATAAATATATAACGCTAATAGGCTATCTTTTTTACGATAATATATAGCTATATCAGAATAAAAATTATCTTTTTCATGATTTCTAACTCCTATAAAAATTGATGGCGATTTTTCCTTATAGTTATTCACATAATATATATTTTTTTTTAAGCCATCTTCTATCTCTCTAGTTTTAGTATTAATAAATTTATTTGTAATTATTTCATTATCTTTAATATCAAGATAATAACTTATAGAATCAGTAATTCCATATCTTTTTTTAGAATCCTTATCTAATTTATATTCTCCAATCAATTTTTTAAAAGAAAGTTCATTTTGGGGGTTTGCACTTAAAAACTCCTCATTAAATGCCGCCTTAGGACCATCTTGACAAGATAATAAAGAAAGAATTATCATAAATGAAAATATTGTTTTCATAATTTCTAATTTACAGTTATTATTTCGTACCAACCAAATGTTTCGGCAATAGTTCCTCCCAAATGTACACCTGTTCCTCTTGGCTGATCGGGGATTACACTATCATCGGTAGGATCTCCATTATAATCGTTCAGTCCTCTTGTTCCTGACGTCCAACCCGTTTTGTTTTTAATGACAAATGTAAGCTTATATTGATTCCCACCTAACGCTGTAACATAAACATTTGTATGATAAGAACCAATACAAAATTGCATTCCATCAAGTTTCACAATAGTATCAACAGTAGCACTTGAACCAAAAACCCATTCACCGTCAGTAGGTGATAAATCACCTTGCTTTATCTTCTGTATTGATTGATTTCTTAAACCTGATACTGACGTAGGATCTGCAACTCCATTTTTCACATTATGTGCAGATAAATATCTCATAGGAATAACATACGGAGTAGGCTGCCCACTAATTGTATAATCTGAACCTGCAAAACCTAGAGTCGGTAAATTTCCATATCCTGCAGAATCATTCACAGGAAAATCTCCTATTTCAAATAACCAACACAGTAAAATATCTGTCCATTTCATATAATGAGGGTTTTGCTCTATAGGAACTTCTGCCATTACATTTACCTTCATAAATTCTATGAACTCGTTTATTTTCTGGAGCGCATTAGGGTGAGTTTTAAAATACTTATTAGAATGCTCATATATTATTCTTCCATATTTTATGGCTTCCGGTGTATTTTCTTTAATAAGATAAATCATATAATCTTTTGCAAACTTCCATGCAGGATTCTGAATGTTGATCTGGCTTACTGCATTATTTTGCTCTGCTATTAATAGTTCCGTAAATATTGGAGCAAGAGCATTTGCCATTTTTACTTGATTTGCATTATTATAATTAATTGCTTCAAATTTTATTTTTTCTAAATCATAAGGATTTTGTGAAAAATAATTATTTGCATTTGGATTATTTGCAAGAAATGATTTAAAAAAATTATAAAAAGGCTGAAATTGTACCAAAGTCGTATCAGGATTTTGAATAAGAAAGTTTAAAACGGCAATACCTAACCCGGGATTATGCTCGGCTAATATATTACTTATCAGCGTCCAATTTTCCTGATAACTCCCTTCCTGCTTTAAAAAATTTATAATAGTAGCATATAAAAAAGTATCTCCTGTGTTATTTGATGTTTTCATGTAATCAATAAGTGATTTCAAGAAATTCAGATGAGGGACAGAGCTATCTTCATTATACAGCTTCGCAAGATCTATTCCTAATACGGTATGAGCATCATACCATGAAAGATGTGCAGCACTGAGCTTTAATCTGAATACTCTATTCATTTCTATCAATTCTGCCTCGCTTCCTATATACGGAGCTGTATCGTAAGAGCCGGAACTTCCATCATTCGGGATGTTAGGATTGGTATTTGGACCGTCTGTCTGATTGCTGTAATTGGAACAGATATCTTTTATGGCAATAATTGTAGGCTTGGGAGCCGCATTATCGCCTGTGAGTGTACAAGTATTGTCTCCATACTCATGATGATAGCTACTGGAGCAGGTTCCTGTTTCCCATGTAATCTCATAACATCCTACAACATCGGTTTGAATTCTCGAACTTAAATTAAGCTTATCAATATTAAAAATTTTTATTTTCGACTTAATATCCACATCGTGTCCGGAAATAAAAAGATCCCTTTCTTGTTTTGTTAAAGCATATTGTATAAGAAATCCGGAGTAAGTTTTATCTGCATTTTCTTTAAGTACCAGATTTTCAATTTTATCAGAATTTGTTCTGTATACAGGAAATGTGTAGGTCTTTTTTTCTCCTCTTTCTGCTAAAAGCACCTCGTCGGTATTGATAATTGCTCCTTCAAGAACAGAATCCTGAACAGATTTCCCAATAATATTATTTGTTTTAAATCCTTTAGATTCAATTTCCGAAAGCTTTGAGAGAAGATTTACCTGCTGATTTACCTGCTCTTTTCTGAGCAGAGAGAATTTAGCTTCCGTTTTGAATTTTTCATTTTCCTGTATTGTATCCAATTCGTTTCTACAGCTCATCAGGAAAAATACAAATGCTATTAACAGCAAAAAATTAGTTTTTTTCATCGTGTTTTGATTTAATATTTTTTTTGCAATATTAAAATAAATACCTTGATGTACAACTCACTTTTACGGAAAAATTATTACTTTTACGAAAAAGATCAGTACTAATATGGAAAAGATTATCAAAAAAATAGCGGAGATCCGCAGTAAAAAAGGTTTCTCTTATGAGAACATGGCTCATGATCTGGATCTGAGCGCTTCAGCCTACCGTAAAATAGAAACCGGAGAGACAAAACTAACCGTTGAAAGGCTTGTGGATATTTCTAAGATCTTGGAAACTCCATTGAATGATTTGCTGGAAACTGATTCGCAAAAAAATTTTAACCAGGAAATACGTGAAAATGGAACGGGTTATCAAGCTGTCGACAATGATAATATTTATTACGAATATTCTGAGATTTCAAAAAAATTAATTGAAGTTTACGAACAACAGATCAAGGATCTAAAAGCAGAGATTGAGGCATTGAAAAGTAAGTAGGTTTGTGATGCTTCGACAGGCTCAACATGACATTGCGAATACTAACTGAAATAATAAAAGAGAGCCCACTAATTTCGTAAAGCTCTCTTTTAGTATTTTTTTTTCAGATGCATTGTTATTGTTTTATGTCTGTGGTCTTTTTATCGTTAAACTGAATCAGCCAGTCTTCAATTTCATCTTCCAGATAAGAGGTCTGAAGAATCATCGCGTTGATGAAGTCATCGGGAACAGGTTCGTCTGTTGCATTTTCAAGATTCCAAAGTTCATTGGACATATTTTCATACTCGGAATAGACACGTTTGAAGCGTGAATTTTCTCTTTCTAGAGCTTCAATATTTTGCTGCTGAAGCTGGAATTTTCTGTATTTGTTTTGACGTTTCATACAAATATTATTAAAATGTGGTCGTAAAAATTTTTGATCGTATGCTTCTAATCACGCATTACAAGATAGAAAAAACCATCAACACAAATAGTTGAAAATGAATTTATTATCAGGTCAGGTTTACATCATTCTGAAAATTAAATTTAGAAATAATTTTGAATCTAAAAAAATATTTAACATCTTTTTTTATCGGTTTAACATATAATTATAAATTTGCATATCATAAAAATCGGATGAGAGATTTAATACTACGTCAGAAACAGGTTTTGTTCTTCATCATTGCAGGAGGACTCAGTGCGGTTGTGGAAATCGGGAGTTTTAAACTCTTCAGCACTTCCCTTCCTCAGTTCTTTCCGCGCGAAACCAATTTCCACGGAATCCATTATCCGCTGAGTAATATTTTTTCGACAAGCTGCGGAATCATCACCAATTATTTCCTGAGCATCTGGTTTGTTTTCGAAAGAGGAAAACATTCCAAAAGAAAAGAATTTGCGTATTTTATGATGGTTTCATTTATTTCAACCTTATTAAGTCTCGGTTTTTTCCAGATTTTTTACAGCTATATATTTAAGGATAATATAGATTTGATTATTTATACGCTGAGTCCGGAAATGATCAGTAAAATTGCGGCTATTCTTCTGGTTTCGGTTTTAAATTATTCCATCAAGAAAAAAGTAATCTTTAACGGATAGGCTGTGACGAAAGTTTTAAATTACCTCTGGAGATTCTGGATGCTGATTTTAGCATTTGTCTTCACCATCCTTTTCGGAATTCCGGTTTACATTTTATCATTCAATAAAAACCATTATAAATATGCTTACCGGTTTGTACGATGGTGGAGCTACTGCATTTTTTTCGGGATGGGTCTGCGGTACGATCTTACGAAGCTTTCTGATCAGAAATTAGACAAAAACCAACAGTACGTTTTCATATCTAACCACACATCGATTATGGATATTATGCTGATGTGTATTTTGTGTGCAGATCATCCTATTTGTTTCGTAGGAAAAAAAGAACTGGTAAAAATTCCGATCTTCGGAACCATATATAAAAGGATCTGTGTAATGGTAGACCGTAAAAGCGCGAGAAGCCGCGCAGATGTTTACCGGAGATGCGCCGAAAAAATGGAAGAAGGAAACAGCATTGTTATTTTCCCTGAAGGCGGTGTTCCGGATGATACCTCTATTATTCTGGATGAATTTAAAGACGGTGCATTTACGCTTTCTTCGAAACACAACTCTCCTATTGTGGTCTTTACTTTCATCGGATTAAAGGAAATTTTCCCGTTTGACAATTCCAAAGGTTATCCCGCTAAAGCAAAAGTTTATTTCAACGGAATTTTAACTCCTTCAGAATCACCGAAAGACCTTAAATCGTCCGCTTTTGAGACAATAAAAAAAACTCTGTTAAAACACTATAATTAATAGAAATAATATATATTTGTTTTCAGAAATTTTCAACAAATATGTCAAATTATTCTAAACAAACCAATTGGGGACAATTTATCCCATTGGTTACTGTATTTTTTTTCTGGGGATTTGTGGCGGCAAGTAATGACATTTTGATCCCGGTTTTTCAAAAAGCCTTTAATTTATCTCAAACCGAAAGTATGCTTGTACAGATATGCTTCTATGTGGCATATACAGTGGGCTCTTTGATTTATATGCTGGTCTCTGCGGGATTAAAGCAGGATCTGGTGAATAAGATAGGTTACAAAAACGGGCTTATTGTCGGGCTTCTTATTTCTGCAGCAGGAACTTTACTGTTCTATCCGGCTGCGAATATGCATTCTTTCCCTTTGATGATCTCCGGGTTATTTATCGTGGGACTGGGCTTTTCATTGCAACAGATTGTAGCCAATCCTTTAGCGATTGAAGTAGGACCTTCGGAAACAGGTTCTCAGAGATTAACAATGGCAGGAGGAATCAATAATCTCGGAACCACAATCGGGCCCCTTATTGTTTCTTTTGCGATCTTCGGATCTGCAGCAGCAGCGAATAATGATGTAAGTGTTGAAAGTGTAAAAGTTCCTTATCTTATTCTTGGGGTTGCGTTCGTTTTAGTTGCAATTATGCTTAAATTTTCTTCTCTGCCGGCGGTAACGCCTACCAATACTGAAGAAAGTAAAGAGGATCTTATAAAAGGAGATCACAGAAAATCAGCTTTTGAATATCCTCAGCTAATTTTAGGGATGATCGCAATTTTCGTGTATGTAGGTGTAGAAGTTTCCACAGCATCTAATCTTCCTGCGTATATGGAAAAAAGTTTAGGTTTCGAAACAAAAGATGTAGCACCTTATATCTCTTTATACTGGGCTTCTTTAATGATTGGCCGATGGACTGGTGCCGTTGAAGCTTTTGACGTAAGTGCAGGTTTCAAAAAAATCTTAAGATTTTTAGCTCCTTATCTTGCATTTGGAGTATTCTTACTGGTAAATGCCATTGCAAAGCACGATCTGTCTCATTTCTATGTTTACGGATTGATTATTATTGCAATGATTATCTGCGATATTATGAGTAAAGGAAATCCTGCAAGAATGCTTTTGATCTTTTCGGTTGCAGGTATTACCGCTTTACTGATTGGTATGTTTACAAAAGGAATGGTTTCTGTATATGCCTTCACCAGTGTAGGTTTATTCTGTTCTACGCTTTGGCCTTGTATTTTTGCTCTTGCGATCAACGGTCTTGGAAAACACACCAACCAGGGTTCCGGATTCCTGATCATGATGATTATGGGAGGAGGAATTGTAAGCTTTATTCAGGGGTATGTTGCCGATATGACGAATATTCACTTCAGTTATATTGTAGGAGTAATCTGTTTTGCTTATCTTGCTTTCTATGCAATAAGAGTAAGCGGAATTTTGAAATCTCAGGGAATTGATCTTGACAAAATCACAAAAGGCGGTGGTCACTAAGAATACAAATATATTATATAAGAAAAGGTTTTGGGCAGGTTTATTACTTGCCCAATTTCTTTTGTTTTATGTCTTCTCGAAATCTGAAATTATGATTTCTTTTTTTGAAACTTTATTTGAATTTCAGAAAACGGTTCATCAGATGATCTTTTCATGGATTCCTTTTTCCTTTGGAGATGTACTTTATATTTTGCTGGGAATTTTTCTTGTGTATTGTATCATTACATCATTTAAAAAGAAAAACAGGAATTCTTCTTTTTTAAAAATATTAATGAGCATAAATATCTTCTATTTTTCGTATCAGATATTCTGGGGAATGCTCTATTTTCAGACTCCTATTATTAAAAAGCTACCAAGCCAGAAAGAACCTACTGTTGAAAAGGCAAAAGTATTGGCTTTAAAATATCTCGCGCGATGCAAGGAAACACGAAAACTGACTTCCGAAGATAAAAACGGAATTTTTATTCTGAAAGATTTAAAAGCCGTTCAGGAAGAAATTCTTCATCAGCAAACAAAACTTCCAAAAAACATTTCGGATAAAAAAGCTTCTGAAATTAATTCCTTCAAACCAAGTTTATTTAAGAGTGTGATGAATTTCACAGGAATTTTGGGATATTACAATCCGTTTACGGCTGAAGCGCAATATAATTCACAATTACCGAATACGCTTATTCCGTTTACTTCTGCACATGAAAGTTCTCATCAGCTTGGTTTCGCCAGAGAACAGGAAGCAAATTTCGTGGGATATCTCATTGGAATTGATTCGGAAAATACAGATCTTCGGTACAGCACAGAATATTTTACCTTAAAAAGCCTGTTGAATTTCATCGTAGATAAAGATCCTGAATTTGTAAAATCTGTTTTGAAAAACTATTCTCCGGAGATGAAAAAAGACAGAGCTTATGAAAAGGCTTTTGTTCTGAAACATCAGGGTTTGCTGGACGACTTTTTCGGCTTTACGAACAACCTTTTCCTGAAGAGCAATCAGCAGGAAGGCTCTGTTACCTACTCCTATTTCATTGATCTTCTGATGAATTACGAAAAGGAATAAAAAACAAAAGAATCGTATCAGGCGATACGATTCTAAAAACACAAATGATGAAAAAAAATTTATTACCTTGACTTGTTCCCTCATTCAAGGCGATGTAAAAGTACGATATTTTTCAGAAATACAAAAGTAATTTTACTTTTTTTAAAAACTTTATGAAAACTTTATGAATTTTTAAGTTTTTTTGAGTTCATCTGATTTTTTTTGATTCAGAATAAATTTGTGAATGTGTTAAATATTTTTCCTATCTAATTTTTTTTAAATACTGATAAAATAAAAGCATCTGGATCCAAATGTTTTTATATTCAGATGAATTTCAGATTAAATCATGCAATGCCTTACACTGTTCTTCTTGATAACAATTCGAAGATGTTAAAGTTGACTGTCCGACTATCTTCAGAGAAAAATTTGCTGGATTTTATTAACAGTAAATAGTAAAATAGCAAATATCATTTATAAAATTAAATATAAAACATTCATAAGCAATAAAATAACCATAAATCACGTTAAAATGAAAAAAGTATTTGTTTTTTTCAAACATCTGCTTATTTTAGATGAAAAATATTAATATGCTATTGGACAAACTCATTAACTATCTAAAACTCGACAAACAGGAGTTTCTTTTTCAGTTCAACTCACACCCAAATTATCCTTCTGCTTTAGCTTTCAGCGACACATTAAATTTCATGGGCGTACGAAATGATGCGTACGAATTAGATAAAGAATATTGGGATGAACTTCCTGAAGAGTTTATTACCATTGTAGATAATTCTTTTTCGCTCGTTAAAAAAAACGGCACACAATATTCCATTTATTCCGATAAAGCAAAGATTTTAAATAAAGAAGAACTGCACAAAAAATCCACAGATTTTGTTTTACTTTTTGAAAAAGATAAAGTGGAGCAAAAAACCGTGACGAGTTATAAACCTTTTATTTATGCTATTTTTGCGGTCGTTCTAATTTATTCCGCAATTAATTTAGCATGGTATGAAGCAGTTTTCAACGTTTTATCGCTGGTTGGAGTTTATATTTCTTTAGAACTTTTTAACCAGAAATTTGGAAATACTTCTACCGTTATCGGAAGTATCTGTGGAGATACAGCAGGAAAACAGGCAGTAAATTCCTGCAGCAAAATCATTACTCAGGATAAGACAAGCATTTTAGGGCTAAAGTTCTCAGATTTTTCTCTGATCTATTTTGTTGGACTTACCATTTTAGGATTGTTTCTTCCTGCAACTTCACTTATTATTAAAGGTTTTACCTTTGCTTCGGTTATTGCAATCGGCTATTCTTTATATGTTCAGGGATTTGTTGAAAAAACTTTTTGCCGTGTCTGCCTTTTGATTATTTCTGTTTTAACAGCCCAGATTTTAATCAGTGTTTTGGTTTTTCCAATTATCTCTTTTGGTCTGAAAACCGCTTTACTTAGTATTATTTTATGGATTGCTGTATTTTCAATGGTTTTGTATTTAAACAATACACTTGAAGAAAGAGAAACCCTGCAAAAATCGAATGCAAAAAATTTAAGATTCAAAAGAAATTATGAACTTTTCAAAAGAGAACTATTAGAAAAAGAAAAAGTAACATTTTCTGATAATGAAACCTTTTTTGTAGGAAACAAAGATGCCAAATTACATTTATCGATTGTTTCAAATCCATACTGTGGATTTTGTAAAGATGCTCATAAAATTGTAGAAACTTTACTTACTAAATATCCAAATGATATTTCGGTGCAGATGAGATTTAACTATTCTCCGGATAAACAGAACGAGAAATTCACGAATCTGATTTCAGATTTCATGTATACCTACCGAAATAAACCATCTCAGGAGTTTTTACAGCTTATAGAATATTGGTTTGAAAACAAAGACGAAAATAAAGTAAGACAAAAAGCAGGAACGAATTCCGCTCAGGAGGATCTTACTCCTCTTGTGGAAATGTCTGCCGAAAACAGAAATGCTGGATTAAATTTTACGCCAATCATTTTGATCAACGGTTATCAGTTTCCGGATAAATATGATCGTGAAGATATTTACTATTTTATTGATGAATTGTCTGAAGACGAAGAAATTTAACGGGTAATTAATTTTTGTAATGCAAAATTCACTAATTTAGGAAAAATTTAAAGCGGAATCCGAAAAGCTTAAAAAGAGTAGGAATTTAAAACAAATTATTATACAATGAAAAATCTAAAGAAAATTTCAAGAGAAAATTTGAAATCTGTAAAAGGAGGAATTACCAAAGAATGTGCTGATGGACAAGCTGCGTCTGTAAAATGCTATATTTCACAATCTGAATGTACTAATGATCCTGATTCCGGAGGTTTCTGCATTCGCTATTGTAATAGATACTGCTATTAATTTTAACTAATAATTAAAAAATGGAAAATCTAAAAAAACTCTCAAGAGAAAATTTGAAATCCGTAAAAGGAGGTGTAAAAGAAGGGTGTCCTGGACCAAAATCACCATATTATCGTCCATATGCTACACAAGCAGAGTGTGAAGCAGCCACAGGAAAAACCTGCTCATATTCAGAAGAAAGCTATTGTTTTCCTGCAGGATGGAATGCGGATCTTCTATAAAAATTAATCAATTAATTTTTTGAAAGAAATAGTTGTCGTCGAATCGGCGACAACTTATTTATAAATAAAAACGTCAATCATTGAAATCTTTTCCTTTCTATCGTCAACCAGACTCCAAAGACTGCGGTCCTACCTGCCTTCGTATTGTAAGCAAACATTATGGCAAAAGTATATCTTTACAACAAATACGTAACCTTTCAGAAACGACAAGGGAAGGAAGCAGCTTACTCGGATTGAGTGATGCTGCGGAAGATCTTGGGTTCCGTTCTTTAGGAGTTCAGATTAATTTCGAATCTTTAGCGGAGGAAGTTCCGTTTCCCTGTATTGTCCACTGGAATAAAAATCACTTCGTGGTTGTTTATAAAATAGACAAAAGCAATAAAGTATATGTTTCAGATCCCGGATACGGACTCATTACCTACACAAGAGAAGAATTCATCAAACTATGGATCGGTGAAAATGCCAATGAAAAAACAGAAGAGGGAATTGTACTTATTTTAGAAACTACCCCTGCTTTTTTTCAGACAGAATTTGACGATCAGGAAAGTAAAGCCAGTTTTTCTTTTCTTTCAAAATATGTACTGAAGTATAAATCACTGGTTATCCAACTTGCAGTAGGGCTTTTGGCAGGAAGTTTACTTTCTCTGATTTTTCCTTTCCTTACCCAGAGTATTGTCGATGTCGGTATTCAGAATCAGGATCTTAATTTCATTTATCTTGTCCTTTTAGCACAGGTAATGCTTTTTATGGGAAGAATGGGAATTGAGATGATTCGAAGCTGGATTTTGCTTCATCTTTCAGCAAGGATCAATATTTCTATTATTTCCGATTTCTTTATCAAACTCATGAAGCTTCCGATCAGTTTCTTCGATACAAGAATGACGGGAGATATCATGCAGAGAATTAATGATCATCACAGAATCGAGCAGCTTCTCACAAGTTCTTCGCTGAACACCCTGTTTTCACTAGTCAATCTTATTATTTTCAGTATTGTACTGTTATTTTATGATTACAGGCTGTTTATCGTCTATCTTATCGGAGCAGCGGCTTACATCGGATGGATCAGTTTTTTCCTGAGCAAAAGAAAAGAACTCGATTACAAAAGATTTTCACAGGTTTCCCAGGAACAAAGCAAGGTGATCGAACTGATTAACGGGATGCAGGAAATCAAAATGCATAATGCCGAGAAACAAAAAAGATGGGACTGGGAATTTCTACAGGTGAAATTATTCAAGCTGAGAATAAAATCTTTGTCTTTGGAACAATGGCAGTCTGTAGGAGGAAATTTTATCAATCAGATGAAAGATATTTTCGTGAGCTTTCTTTCGGCAAAATTGGTACTTGAAGGAAATCTTACGTTAGGGATGATGCTTTCTGTTCAGTATATTATCGGACAATTAAACAGTCCATTGCTTCAATTAATTGATTTCATTAAACAATTTCAGGATGCTAAAATTTCGTTGGAAAGATTGGGTGAGATTCATGATAAAGATGATGAGGAAAACAAAGAAGAACAGTACTCCCATGACATTCCTGAGAAAGATATTCTGGTGGAAAACGTTTCATTCAGATACACCGGCTCCGATGTTCCGGTTTTTGAAAATCTTACACTCAGCATTCCCTTTCAGAAAACGACAGCCATTGTTGGAGCCAGCGGAAGTGGAAAAACGACACTCTTAAAACTTTTAATGAAATTCTACGAACCTTCTCAGGGAGAAATTCGATTAGGAAATACAAAGCTTAACAATATTTCTCCGAGATTCTGGAGAGACCATTGTGGAGTGGTAATGCAGGAAGGTTATGTATTCAATGACACTATTGCCAATAATATTGCTGTTGGTGAAGATTATGTAGATAAGCAAAAATTGAGGAGATCCGTAGAAATTGCCAACATTAAAGAATTCATTGAAGAATTGCCTTTAAGCTACAACACAAAAATCGGAAATGAAGGTTTGGGAGTGAGCGGCGGGCAAAAGCAGAGACTTTTCATTGCAAGAGCGGTTTATAAATCTCCTGATTATATTTTATTTGATGAAGCAACTTCTGCTTTGGATGCAAACAATGAAAAAGTAATCATGGAAAATCTCGAACAGTTCTTCAAAGGAAAAACAGCAGTTGTGATCGCCCACAGGCTTTCCACCGTAAAACATGCCGATAAAATCATTGTTTTGGATAAAGGAAAAGTGGTAGAAGAAGGAAACCATGCAGAATTGGTTGCTCTGAGAGGAGAATATTACCGATTGGTGAAGAATCAGTTAGAACTTGGAAATTAAATTTTAGGTATATATATAGCGAAATCCGAAAAGCTTATAGAGTAGGAATAATTTACAAAATCAAATTTTATGAAAAAAATGAAGAAACTAACAAGAGAAAATCTCAAAAATGTAAAAGGAGCAGGTGGTCCCACATATCCGGACGACTCTATTTATTATTGCCACTGCGGCGGTACCGGATGGTACATCGTGGAGGAAAAATCATGTATGGATATTAATGGGAACTATTTTCCACCTATTTGCCAGTAATTCAATTTAAATCACATTTAAAATTACTATGAAAAATCTAAAAAATCTGAAAGGAAGCGGAGGCGGATTTTCGGGTGAAGGTTTAGGAGGTGGAGATTATTTCCCACAAGATCCTCCAATGCCGGGAGAACCATATAACTGCGGCTGCAATTACCTTGCATGGTGCGAAAAAATGTCTGCCTGCGTACACATTAATTTTTATAGTGCAGAAAATTGTCATCTTTAATACAAACTAAAACAAATTTTAATTATGAAAAATTTAAAGAAATTAACAAGAAAAGATTTAAAAGATCTTAAAGGAGGAGGATTAAACGATTGCGGAGCATATTTCCCGCCAGAACCACCGCTTCCGGGAGAACCGTATGATTGTGGCTGCAACCTTATGTGGTGCTCAAAAAGAAGTGCATGTATTCATCAGAATATGTACTCTCCGCAAATCTGCGAATAATTTGAAAATTTTAGATTTCAACTTAAATCTAATATATAAAACAGCAATCTTCTTAACGGAAGATTGCTTCTATTAAAATATGGAAAAAGACATTTTAGATAATATTGAGCTTCGTTCTGAAAGTGTTCAGGATATTCTTACCCACCCTCCTCATTGGATGATCCGTTGGGGAAATACCATTATATTTTTGATTTTAGTGCTTATTTTAATCATGAGCTATATCATCAAATATCCGGAATTTATTCCTGCGCCTATTATTGTGACTTCACAAAATCCACCGGAAAAATTAGAAGCCAGAACCAATTCTAAAATTGAAAAGATATTTATCAAAGATCATCAGGAAGTTAAAAAAGATCAGGTATTGATGGTCATGCAGTCATCTGCAAACTATAAAGATGTTCTTGCATTAAAAAAAATAATAGATTCTTTATCTCCGAATCAAATATCATCATTCCCACTCAGTGAAACCTCTCATTTCAAATTGGGAGAACTTCAGGGAGATTATAACAGTTTTGCAAAAGCTTTTCAGGATGAGGCTTTATTTACGAGATTACAGCCTTATGCTCCGGAAAATCTTGCCGCTAATCAAAGCCTTTCCGAATATAGAGTAAGAATTGCTACTACCAAACAGCAAAAAAGCCTTGAGCAGGCGAAATATGAGTTGACCAAAAAAAATTACATCCGTTCTCAGGAGTTATTCAACCAGGGAGTTATTTCCTCCATGGAGCTTGAAAATGAAAAGATAAAATACATACAGGCGCAGCAAAATTTAGAAAACATCAATATTTCTCTTTCACAGATGGAAGAAGGAATTTCTAATTTAAATAAAACAAAAAGCGGAACAGCGATAAATACAGAAAAAGATAAAATTACCTACTCTTCCCAGACTTTACAGCTTTTTGAACAATTGAGAAAATCGCTGAAGCAGTGGGAGCAAAATTATCTTCTTATTTCGAATACGGATGGTATTGCCAGTTTCCAACAGTTTTTCGGAGAAAATCAGTTTATAAAAGCAGGAGATGCCGTTTTATCTATTCTTCCTAAAAACCGGGAAAAATTAGTCGGCAGAATGTCTGTTCCGGCAACAAATTCTGGTAAAATTGCTTCGGGTGAAAAGGTATTAATTAAACTCGACAATTACCGCTATCAGGAATATGGGATAGTAGAAGGAAAAGTACAAAATATTTCTCTTTCTCCAGATAAAGATGGAAATTACTATGTAGATGTACTTCTCCCGAAAGGATTAAAGACCAGTTATAACAAAAATTTAGTTTTTGATAAAGAATTAAAAGGAAGTGCGGAAATTGTTACTCAGGATCTGAGATTGATTGAGCGCTTCTTTTATCAGATGAGAAAATTATTAGGATATCAAAGCTGATACAAATATAGAAACCGGAACGCCATTGTTTCGGTTTTATTTTTTGGGTTTAATAGTCAAAAATAGTTGGTAAAATTCATCGTACTGCCGATTGTTACTGATGATATATAAAGTTTATTGAAC
>NZ_JACLCU010000016.1:0-32901 GCF_014218905.1 Chryseobacterium sp. C3
GCAGCTTCGAGGGGTAAAAGACAGAACTTTCTTCCTATTTAGGTTGACTAAACTTTTTGTATAGCCCCCAACTTTTGCGCTTGATCCGTCTTTAGCTTTCGAAGTAAAGCCATTATGATCCGAGAAATATTTCCTTAATCTTTCCTGTAAAATTTCACAGGAATGTCCGACATAATATTTATTTAAAGATTCAGAAAAAAGAATATAGCAGTAGCACATAAATTAATGTAAACAAAAAACCTCATAACAAAGTTATGAGGCTTAAGTGAGCGCGAAAGGATTCGAACCTTTGACCGTCTGCTTAGAAGGCAGATGCTCTATCCAGCTGAGCTACGCACCCTAAAATTGTCGGGGCGGCAGGATTCGAACCTGCGACCTCCTGGTCCCAAACCAGGCGCGATGACCGGACTACGCTACGCCCCGATTGAGGTTATCTTTTTAACAAGAATTACCTTGTTTTTTGTGGTTGCAAATGTATAAACTTTTTTTGAATTATGAAAGTAAAATTGAAATAATTTTTGGTTAATTTTTTGAACGTCTGTTTTTGTTATCTTTACCTGTTTAATAACCATTATTTTAGATGAAATTTAAATGAAAAATAAAATTTTGTTTTTATTCATTCTTTTGCTTGTGATTTCGTTTGTTTATAATTTCTATTTGGAACGAAGGTTATGTGTAACTCTTTCAAAAATACAAACTGAAAACAGCAGAAGTTTGGAACACCATTCAAATAAAAATTTCTATCAATACGGAATTGAAAATATAGGTGAAAATTTACAGCAGGAATTGTTAGAAATGAAAATTGATCAATGCAGACTGAACGTTAAAAAGATTTATTTTACATTTTTCAGGATAAAGTTGTTTATATTGGAAATGATAAAAAATGCTTAATGATAAAGGTTGGTTATCATTTTTATGGGGCTGTGTTTTATATCAAAGGATTTCAGAACATCTAAATTCATAATTCTGCGGAACAAAACATAATGTGAGAGTTGAAAGCTAAATTAAAACAAATGACCATTACTAAGTTACATATAATTGATTGGTATGACGATATTATCACATCAGTAGTTTCGTTTGAAAAGGACGTGTATCTATTTCATTGTATTCACAAAAACTTTAAAACTCATGAGAAGACATACTATTGCGTGAAAATTGATGAAATATCATTCTTACGGATAGAATCAATTCCGGTAAACCTTAAAACCTTTAAGAGAAAAGAGTGGAATATTATTAATGAATTTTTTAGAAGTAATAATAAAAAAGAGAATGTTTATTTAGTAAAATCGATTTCTTTATCAAATGATGAAAGTATTGTTTTTCATGAATTAGAAGCCTCGGATTTGTTAAGGGAAATTAAATTTCCATTTGATGTTTCTATTCTGTATGAAGTTTGAGTGATGTAGATTGATGGGTAAAAAATATAAAATTAGTATAAACAAAAAACCTCATAACAAAAGCTATGAGGTTTCTGTGAGCGCGAAAGGATTCGAACCTTTGACCGTCTGCTTAGAAGGCAGATGCTCTATCCAGCTGAGCTACGCACCCATTATAAAGTTGATTCCCGCTTAGTTAGTAGATAAGCGCGTTAAAAAAAGTCGGGGCGGCAGGATTCGAACCTGCGACCTCCTGGTCCCAAACCAGGCGCGATGACCGGACTACGCTACGCCCCGAAAAGATATATAGAAAAGCGGAGGGTAAGGGATTCGAACCCTTGCGACACTTTCGCGTCGACAGTTTAGCAAACTGCTCCGTTAACCACTCCGGCAACCCTCCTGTTTATCTTATTTTTTAATGATCGTTGTTCCTTTATTGCGAGTGCAAATATAGAACAGATTTCTTTATTTACCAAATATTTTTCAAGAAAAATTTGTGTATTTTTGAGGTAATAAACAACAAAAAAAGTAAACAAATGCGTAATACATTATATATCATCGGATTAAGTTCTTTGATTTTTTCCTGTACTTCTCAGCAAAATGCCAAAAAAAAACAATACATCCCGAGAACCCCTTCAGTACAGCCGAAAACTACAGCTCAGGCTTCGGGTAGCGATAAGCCAAAACCAAAAATCACTTCCGATCATGGAGTAGAATTTTTTACGACCAATATTGCAGATATTACTAAAAATGACAACACCGTAAGTTATGGTTCTATTGTTTCTGCAAAACCCGCAGGTTATAAAGTGGTGAAAACTTACTTTCCGGCAATTGCACAGAATTTCAGACAGCGATATTTAATCTTACATTATACAGCTTTACCGGATGATAAATCCATTACCGTATTATCTCAGCAGGCGGTAAGTGCGCATTATCTGGTAAATAATACAGGAGATAACGAAATTTATCAGTTGGTAGATGAAAATAAGCGTTCGTATCACGCCGGAGTAAGCGCTTGGAGAGCCGATAAAAACCTTAATGATACATCTATTGGAATTGAGATTGTAAATTCAGGATTCACCACAGATGCTGCAGGAAAAAGAACTTTCATGCCTTTTGATGAGGCTCAGGTAAAAAAAGTAGCCGCTTTGGTGAAAGATATTGTAGCGAGATATAATATTCCGGCAACCAATATTCTGGCACATTCAGATATTGCCCCTACAAGAAAACAGGATCCGGGACCTTTATTTCCATGGAAAAAATTATACGACGAATACCAGATCGGAATGTGGTATGATGATGCCGTGAAGCAAAGTTTCTACGATCTTGCGACATCTACGGATTTTCAGTCAAAATACAACGATCCGACGTTTATTTTTAATGTTCAGACGCAGTTGCAGAAATTCGGGTATGCATTGGATCTGAGCGGTAAATGGGATGATGCCACCAAAAAAACAATAGAAGCATTTCAGTATCACTTCCGACCACAGAATTACGACGGAATCATGGATGCAGAAACATTCTCCATATTACAGGCTTTAAACGTAAAATATCCTACAAAATAAATAAGGAAAGCGCATCGGTTTCGGTGCGTTTTTGCTATCTTTAAAGTCTCAAAATATTTAAAAAATCTGTAATGGAAAATTTCAGGAAAGAAAGCGATTTGCTGGGAGAATTAGAAGTTCCGGTGAATGCTTATTATGGAGTACAGACGCAAAGAGCGATTAATAATTTTAAAATTTCAGGACAGCTTTTATCTTCATATCCCGAGTTCATCAAAGGGTTGGCTTTCGTAAAAAAAGCGGCAGCCAAAACTAATTATGAGCTGGGTCTGCTGGATGAAAATTTATATCATAACATTGCTAAAGTTTGTGATGAATTAATCAACGGAGAACTGCATGATCAGTTTCCGGTGGATATGATTCAGGGTGGGGCAGGAACTTCCATCAACATGAACGCCAATGAAGTAATTGCCAACCGTGTTCTGGAGAAACTCGGGAAAAATAAAGGACAGTACGAATTCTGTTCACCCAATGACCACATCAATCTTTCCCAGTCTACGAATGACGCTTATCCTACGGCAATTAAAATGGGACTGCTTCAGATGAACATTTCTCTTGTAGAAAAACTGGAGAAAATTGTTGAAGCTTTCAGATCGAAAGGGAAAGAATTTCAGGATGTTATCAAAATGGGAAGAACGCAGCTTCAGGATGCAGTTCCTATGACTTTGGGACAGGAATTTGAAGCCTTTGCAGCTACTTTGGAAGAAGATATTTCTAAATTAAATAACAATGCCAATCTTTTCGTAGAAGTTAATATGGGTGCCACTGCGATCGGGACAGGAATTAATGCTCCGGTTGGATATGCAACACTCTGTGCGAAAAATTTAGCGCAGTTAACAGGTTTTCCTGTTGTTTCAGCGCCGGATCTGGTGGAAGCTACACCAGATACAGGTTCTTATGTGATCTATTCCTCAGCTATGAAACGTCTTGCTGTTAAGCTGTCAAAAATCTGCAATGATTTAAGATTGCTTGCTTCAGGACCGAGAGCCGGATTATCGGAAATCAATTTACCTCCGATGCAGCCGGGATCTTCCATTATGCCGGGAAAAGTAAATCCTGTGATTCCGGAAGTGGTTAATCAGGTTTGTTTTAAAGTGTTCGGAAATGATCTTACGGTAACTTTTGCAGCAGAAGCAGGACAACTGCAGCTCAATGTAATGGAACCTGTACTTTCTCACGCGATCATGGAAAATATTCACTTTTTAGGCAATGCTCTGGATACACTCCGCGAAAAATGTATCGTCGGAATTACGGCAAATAAAGAAGTCTGCCTGAATATGGTGAAACACAGCATCGGAATCGTAACCGCCTTAAATCCTTACATCGGCTACAAACAATCCACAGCGATTGCCAAAGAAGCTTTGGAAACAGGAAAAAGTGTCTACAATTTAGTATTGGAAAAAGGACTTCTTTCTCAGGAAAAACTGGATGAAATTCTTGATCCTAAAAATATGCTGAAACCCCACAACAAATAATAGTAACGGTAAGCGATAAATGATTAAAATCTAACCCGATTTTATCAGTTATCGCTTATTATTCATCATTTATATTTTTCTTTTGAGATTTTTAATCATCATTCCTGCACATAACGAAGAAAACAATCTTCCTTTTACATTAGATTCTTTACAACAGCAGAGTTTTAAGGATTTTAAAGTCGTTGTCGTTAATGACGGTTCTACAGACGGAACTTCGGAAGTCATCAGAAAATATACAGATCATGATTCAAGGTTTGAAACGATTGATCTTCAGAAATCTGCGCACCAACCCGGTTCAAAAGTAATCAATGCTTTTAAAAACGGCTTGAATACTCAGAATATAGAGGATTTTGAAATCATCTGTAAATTTGATGCGGATATCATTTTATCGGAAGATTATCTTGAAACGGTAGAAAATGCATTCAGAAATAATCCGAAATATGGATTGGTTGGTGGTTTACTGTATGTTGAAAAAGACGGAGAATGGATTTACGAAGGAAATTCCAACAAACATCATGTTCGAGGTCCGATGAAAGCATACCGAAAAGAAAGTTTTATCCAGATGAAAGGCATTCGTGAAACATTGGGATGGGACAATATCGATGCCATTTTACTGGAAAATCTTGGTTGGAAAGAAGTTGTTCTGCCGGAACTTCACGTGAAATTAATTAAAGTAAAAGGAGCAGATTATACCATAAAACCGGCAGATTACTACGGGAGATATTTTTATTTTTTAGGACTGAACCGGTTTTTAGCCTACATCGCTTCCTCAAAAGAAGCAGCGAAAAGCAAATCGGCTGCGTTTTTCTTTTCAATCATTAAATCGTATGAAAACTGCCGTTCTCAGAAATTGGAACTGAAAATTTCAAAAGGGGAACAAAGAGTCATCAACAATCAGCGCTGGAATATGCTGAAGAAAAAATGGCTGAAAATATAATTAATTAAATAAAATGTGGTTGTCCGCGATTCGTCATTATTAAAAAACTTTGGGTTCTCTGCTGAGTGAAACGCCTTTGCGAGCTTAAAAGCAGTTAATGTTTAAAAACTCTTGCGAACTTTGCGTTAAAATTAAGCATTATGATTAATTAAGTATAAGCAAAAATAGAATCTATTCAATAGAAACGGATTTTAGTCCGTTTAACAAAATATAAAATTAGCCTAAACGTTAGAATTTTGAAAAAAATAGCCTACATAGAAATTGATACCCATGCGGAAATTGCTCAGGATTTTATCAATGTAATGAGCGGTTCCGGAGAATTTACCGTAGATTATTATTTTTCAAAAAAGATAAAAGATCAGATCATTGAATCCGGAGAGAATATTTTTCTGTCGGACAGTTCAATGATTTTAGACCAGTTGAAATTAAAAAAATATGATGTAATTATCATCGGAACGGTTCACCGTTATTTCAACACCTTTCTTGCGATTGTAAAAAAATATAATGCTTCCGTGATCGTTCACAACATGAACTTTATGAAATCTTCAAAGTTCAGCCTTATCAAAAGTATTTTCAAAGAAGATCAGATATACAGACTGAAATTGTTGTGGAAAGAAGGTTTGTTAAATGCATCGAAAGTTTATCAAAAAGCAGAAAAACTTCTGGTTTTGGATGAAGAACTGAGTTCTGATAAATTGAAATTTTCACCTCTTTTTTACACTAAAAATTTAAAAAGACCGGAAAATAAAGTGTTAACCATTGTAATTCCGGGTGGAGTTTCCCAGCAAAGAAGAGATTATAAAAGCGTTTTTTCAACGATAAATAATCTTGAAAAGTTAAATAAACATTCAGATTCTGAAAATAAATTCATTGAATTTGTCTTTTTAGGAAAAGCAAAAAATGAAGAATTAAAAGAGATTATAGATCTGGAACGTTCATTGAAATATATCAATATTACCTATTTTTCAGAGAGAGTTTCTCAAGCCGATTTCGAAGACTGGATGCAGAAAGCAGACGTTTTGTGGTGTCCTATTCAGCAGAAAACTACGTTTTTCAGTCAGGAAGAAATTTATGGCAAAACAAAAATGACGGGAAATCTTGGAGATGCCATCAAATTTGGAAAACAAGCTGTTTTTCCTTCAAATTATGCTTCAAAATTAGATTTTATTGTTCCTGAGCAAAAAGATATTCTGAAGCAGTTTAAATCACTCAAAAACAGTCAGTTCGACTTTCAAAAAGATTTCGATAAAAAATCTGTTCAGCAAAAACTCGAAAAACTTTTAAACGAGTTGATTTCTATTTAAATTTAAAAATACTTTTGATGAAATTTTTGTTCAGATAGTCTTCAACAGGAAAAATCTTGGTAAAATAATTTCCGATAAAAATCAGGATCAGCACAACGGCGGGTTTGTAAATCATGTTGACGAAATTACTTTCGAAATTCGGCAAAACAATCGCAACCGTAACCGCTAAAGTACAGATAATGGATACAAAAATCATTTCAATCGTTAAAGGAGAAACTTTAAACATCACATAGTTGAAAATAATCTTGATGACATTGTAGGTGGTAAGAGAAATAGCTGTAGACAGGGCAATTCCGCTTAATTTAAGATCTGTGTTTTGTAAAAAGTAAAGATTTAACAGTATGGTGAGTCCTGCTAATAAAAGCATTACAACAATATTAAATTTATAATATTTTGAAAGGGAAATAATATTTCCGTTGAAGCCTGTTGCTAAATCGACCAGAACCGCAGATCCCCAAATCCACACAACCGGTTGATATTCCCTTAAAAGAATCCCGTTTTTAGGCATAAAATAAGTAAGATAAGGAAACCCGATGATGATGCATGAAAACAGAACCGCTCCCAGAAAATACAAAGTGAGGGATGTTTTCTTATGAAATTTATCCAGACCTTCCATATCTCCGTCTGCAAGGTTTTTACTGATGATAGGTGCTGAAATATTAAATAAACCTAATTGGGGTATCGATATTAGTGAAATTAAAGCATACAGTGTAGAGTAAATTCCGTTTTCTTCCATTCCCAGAAATTCCCCAATCATAAAGTTATTGATGGCTAAATAATTTCCAAAAGTTCCTAAAAACCCGAAAAAACTATAAGCGGTAAACTCTTTGTAAAAGTTATCTTTTTTGAAATAATCTGTACTGAAATCCAGATTTATTTTTTCCAGTTTATTGGTGTAAAAAATATATCCAAAAAACATCAGGGCAAACATTCCGAAAAAGAAAATCAATGCGATTTTTTCAGGAATAGTTGAAGGCTCTGCGTACCGTGATGCTAAATATATAAAAATAAGAAAAGCACCCAGATTGGCAATTTTTGGAAAAAGATTGTCAAAAATATTAGAAACGACTATTCTTTTGTAATTTGAAATATATTTATTAAAAATTGCACAAAAAGAAAGAGTTAAAGTAAGTGGCAGAATGATGTTTTTAATTTTCCATGCTTTGGTATTCTTAAATTCCGGAAAAAAATAGGGAATCAGAAAGAAGATACACAGAAATATAGCAAAATTAATGACCACAGCAAGCAGAGATAATGAAAGCATGTTTTGCTTTTTTCCGTCTTTATCTACTTTATGGAAAAATTTTACATTAGCATAAGAAATCCCGAACACAACGAAAGGAACGAACATTTCTGCGGTTGGCATGATATATCTTAAAGTTCCGTAGAACTCAAGATTATTCATGAAAATAAATATTGAAACGGTTCCCAGTAAAAAACCAATATACCCAATGATGGAATATTTAAAGCCCTGCCTTGCTACTACACTCATCTTTTATTAGTTTTTCGGAATAAAAATAATGTTGTTGATGTATTCTGTTTTATTTTTTTCGTCGCTGATGTTTTTTAAAAGAATTTCTTCCGTTAATTTTTTAAGCTCAAAAGTGTGCCTGTTCAGATAGTTTGCATCATAACCCCACGATTCAACTTCTGAGATCTCTTCCCAGATCGGAGTCTGGTGATGTCTCTGTTCCATTTCCACCATTAGAGTAGGAAAAAACTGTTGAATGATTTGTTTCGCACCGTGAAGTGTTTTCATTTCATTGCCTTCCACATCAATTTTAATAAAATCGAGCCTGCTGAAATGTTCAATTGCCGCCCATTCGTCGAGTTTTATTACTTTTACTCTTTCGGTGTAGCTTTGTTCTTCGCCTTTTTCCTTGTAATCTGTATTCAGGGTTCCTCTTGAAGCAACCATTTTTCCGTTGATGATCGGAACTTTAAATTCAGCCGTTGTATTTTCGTCAGACAGTGCCAAAGGAAAAATCCGCATTGCCGGAAATAATCTTTTCAGACGGTGATACAGTTTTTTATTGGGCTCAAAAGCATAAATGTTCTCATGATCCAGCTTATTTTCAAGCTGATAAAGGAAGCTTCCTACATTGGCTCCGATATCAAAGATTACTGCATTTTTAGGTAAGAATTCTTTAATCCAAACCAATTCCGGTTCTACATTTCGCGACGAAAAATTATCTTTGGTAAGATTGTTTAAGGTTTTAAAATATCTTTTTTTATAAAAATTCGGGCTTATATATTGCAGCTTCTCAGCAATTCTTTGGTACAGAGACATTGTAAGGTTTTTGGACTAATCAGCAAATATAAGAAAAAAGGTTAAAACAATGTTAAAATAATGCGATTGTAAATATTTGATTTTTAACATTTTGGGTAATTTTAAAATTTAGTTTTAATTTTAAGTGAATTCTTTTGTCTTTCGGTAAGATGATTTTAAATGTTTCTAAGGCATTCTGTAATAGGGCATTGAAAATATAAAGCCCAATGATTTTAAAAACTCTTCATCTTTATCCATTAAAAACTTTCGTCAAAAATCCGTAACTTTGCCAACTACTAAAATTTTTTATGGAGAGTATTAAAGTTCACGACAAAACTTTTGTTCCTTATCTGGAGGATGCCGAGATTCAGGAGATTGTAAAAGCTACGGCTTTAAAGATTTATGAAGATTATAAAGATGAAGTTCCTGTTTTTATAGGTGTTTTGAATGGGGTGATTATGTTCTTCTCAGACCTTTTGAAGCATTATCCGGGACCATGCGAAATTGCTTTCATCCAGATGAGTTCTTACGTGGGAACAGAATCTACAGGAATTGTTTACCAGAAAATGGAACTTACGAAGGATGTAAAAGACCGTCACATCATTCTGGTAGAAGATATTGTAGATACCGGAAATACCGTAGAAAGTCTTTTCAAGTATTTTAACGAGACGCAGCGTCCGAAATCTGTAAAAATAGCTTCATTCTTACTGAAACCTGAAGTATATAAGAAGGATTTTAAGCTGGATTATATCGGGAAAGAAATTCCAAACAAATTTGTTTTAGGGTACGGTCTGGATTATGATGAATTAGGAAGAAACTTACCCAATTTGTACCAGTTAGAAGACGGACAAATCAATCATTAAAACGCTGTTGGCTATTAGCTGATAGCTTTTAGCTTAAAAGTAAAATAAAGAAATAAATTTAATAATAACTTAAAAACAGCTAAAAGCAGGAAGCAGGCCAAAAAAAGCAGTGCCGATTGCCGGAAGCAAAACAACATTATGATAAACATCGTTCTGTTCGGTCCTCCAGGAAGTGGAAAAGGAACACAAGCACAAAACCTGATCGAGAAATTCAATTTAAAACAAATCTCAACAGGTGATCTTTTCAGATTCAACATGAAAAATGATACCGAGCTTGGAAAATTGGCAAAATCTTACATTGATAAGGGAGAATTGGTTCCGGATCAGGTAACAACGGATATGCTGATCGATGAGATCAGAAAACCTACCGATGCAGCAGGATTTATTTTCGACGGTTATCCGAGAACGGCTGTTCAGACAGAAGCATTGGAAAAAATAGTGAAAGAAGAACTGAATGATGAAATTGATGTATGCCTTTCTTTGGTGGTTGAAGATTCAATTTTGGTAGACCGATTGCTGAAAAGAGGAGAAATCAGTGGAAGATCAGACGACAGCAATGTAGAGATCATCCAAAACAGAATAAAAGAGTACTACGCAAAAACAGCAGAAGTAGCCGAGCTGTACAAGCAGCAGGGCAAATATGTTGAGATCAATGGTGTCGGAGACATTAATGAAATCTCTGAAAAACTTTTCGCTGAAGTAGAGAAGTTTCAAAAGTAAAAATTTTTGATTCAAGGTTCAAAGTTCCAAATTCAAGGTTAAAACTTTGAACCTTCAACATAAAACCTTGAATTAAAATTATGTCAAATTTTGTAGATTACGTAAAGATTCATTGTAAAAGCGGTCATGGAGGAGCAGGTTCTGCGCATCTCCGCCGTGAAAAATATATTCCTAAGGGCGGTCCGGATGGAGGAGACGGAGGAAGAGGAGGCCACGTCATTATGAAAGGAAATGCTAATGAATGGACTTTACTTCCTTTGCGTTACACTCGTCACGTAAAAGCAGAGCGTGGTGAAAACGGAGGGAAAAATCAGTTAACAGGAGCTTACGGAGCCGATGTTTATATTGAAGTTCCTATCGGAACGATTGCTAAAAATGAAGATGGCGAGATCATCGGTGAAATTCTGGAAGACGGTCAGGAAATAATCCTGATGGAAGGAGGAATGGGAGGAAAAGGAAATGAGCACTTCAAATCTTCTACCAACCAGACTCCAAGATTTGCGCAACCAGGAATGGACGGACAGGAAGGATACGTTGTTTTTGAGCTTAAAATTCTTGCTGATGTAGGTCTTGTAGGGTTTCCGAACGCAGGAAAGTCTACGTTGTTATCCTCCGTTTCTGCGGCTAAACCTAAAATTGCAGATTATGCTTTTACCACTTTAACCCCTAATTTAGGAATTGTGGATTACAGAAATTATAAATCTTTTGTAATGGCAGATATTCCAGGGATTATTGAAGGAGCGGCTGAAGGAAAAGGTTTGGGACACCGTTTTTTAAGACATATTGAAAGGAATTCTATCCTGTTGTTTTTAATTCCGGCTGATTCTGAAGATCATTTTCAGGAATTTAAGATTCTTGAAAATGAATTAAAGGAATACAATCCTGAATTGCTGGATAAAGATTTTATTATTTCCATCTCAAAATCCGATCTTCTGGATGAAGAGCTGAGGAAAGAAATTTCCGCAGAATTTCCCGAAAACAGACAGCCTTTATTTTTCTCAGGCGTTACCGGAGAAGGTCTTATGGAACTGAAAGATGTGATCTGGAAGAAATTACATGGATAGGATTTAACTGATACTAAAATATAAAAGGAGAAACGCTTTGTTTCTCCTTTTTTAGTGTTCGTAATTATTTTTTTATAAACTTTTTCGTTGTTTTCCCTTCTTTAGTTTCGATAATAATGAGATACGATCCGGAAGGAATATGTTTAATATCAATTGTATTTCCATTCAATACGGTATTAATTTTCTTCCCCGAAATATCATAAACATTTACATTTTCAACTTTCAAAGTGGATTGAATCGTTAAAAAATCAGAAGCGGGATTAGGATATAAATTAATATCAATTCCATGTACATCAGGTAGTTTCTTCCTTAAATCCATAAATAATTTCATATTTTGCTTTTTGCCTTCAATTTCTCCTTCACAAGGTTCTCCGCATCCTTCAATTTTGGCCAAATATTTAGCACCGTTTTTAATGTAAGTATTGGGTAGCAATGTAATACTTTCTCCTGCTTTCATTGTAATATTTTTTCCTGCATCTATAACATAGGCTGTATTTGTAATAATAGTATTACTCGCATTATAGGTATGGATATTATTTGTTTCCTGTGAATTTTTTACAATATTGGGGACACAATTATTACTTGTATTGTTGGTATTAAGAGTGGGAACTAATTGAGGAAACAAATTAGGATTTGTACTGGAATAGCCGGGAGCTATATTTAGATTGTACAAATCTAAACTGGCTCCGCCAAAAACATCAGGATTATTAATTTTACCAATGTAGGTATTTTGAATATAGGCATATTTGAAATAAATATCACCGTATTTATTTCTTTGAATTCCTTGAAAATCTACACTTCCAGTAATGGTGTTTGCTATGCTATTGTATATAATATTGTTATTTGTAGACGCCAACATATTAACAGCATATATATCAGTCGAGAGGTGTGTTCCTACATATAAAATAGAACCATCTTTGTTGAATTCCGTCAAGATGGGAGTAAGACTGGCAATTGTTAGTTCATATGCATTTGTTATTTGTCCTGTACTGTCATCAAAAGAGTATACTCTACCTTCATTATAAGAGTTTACAAAATCTTCAGAGCTAAAGCTCAGATAATGTGAAAAACTTTTACACAATGATCTTAATTTTGGAGAAGCCTTGATATAGGCATAATGCTGAAAAGGAGAAGGATAAACATTTTCAATATTTAGACTACTGGTTACCGGATTATTTACAAAGCCTGTATTTTTTAAGGGATAACTATATAATTTTGTCATTGTAGGAATTAATACCCAAAAAGAAGCATTATCTATTTGTGGAACAATAGTAACTCCTTTTGCTGTTGTAAAATCATTTCCAAATTCATCTAAAATAGGAATATTTGTAAGGCTTTGTACAACATCACCAAGAGAAAATCCATCAAGTCCAAGATTTCCTAAAGACATGTCTACAACCGAATATCTCGCTACAAAGGTGTTTGATGATGAGACCACCCCACCACTGAAAATATAGTATAGATTAGGATTGGAAGGATGTTTCACAATTGCTATTTGCATAGGAGTTTCCTGCATTATGTTACCTCCATTTGGCATTATAGTATGCTCTCTGGTCCATACGGAAATCCCGTTAGTGTAAAATAGTAATTTCCCATTACTGTCACTTACAGAAGCGGAGGCTCCATTTGTAGTCATTTGGCTGTTGGTAAGTACTATTGGTGACGGAGAGGAAAAATTAATTGCGGCATAATTCCCAAAATACCAGTTATCATTTTCTCCCTGTGAAAACATCAGTATCGGGAATAAAGCCATTATAATTGTTATATAAAACTTTTTCATGTTCTTAATTTTATATAATTAATTATTTTACTTTTTTCTCAAGTGCTTCAATTCTTTTTTGTTGCTCTATTGTATAAAGCGTAAGTTCTTCAATCTTTTTCAGAAGTAGAATATTCATTTCCTTAAGTTCAATACCATTTTTGATTGCTTCCTCAGTTGTGGGAACTTCCGGAAGATGTCCGTTTTCTTTGATAAATTTTTCAACACTATTTAATGGCATTAGTTTATAACCTTTCTCAAAGACATAATCAGCCCATCCATTATTTGCAGCAATATCTACTTTTACTTTTTCTGTTTTAATCCCATCTTTTACAAAAAGTTTGTATTTTTCACCATCGTTTGCAATTCCATTTGCGGGTAATTGATTGGTAAACTGCCCAATTCCGATTGTCCCGTTATTTCCAACAATCCAATTGCCTATATTTAACTCATTGTTTGGCGACGTTGCGTTGTAGGGCACAATATTGGTTCCTATAAATATATTGTTGTTTCCTGATAAAATATTTCTTGCATTAGAGTAGCCTAGATTGATGTTATTGGAGCCATTGTCTAATGATCTAAACGATTCGCTGCCTACTGATACATTGGCGGTACCACTTTTAAGATATCTTAAACCACTTACACCTATAGCGGTATTATTAGTTCCAGTTGATCCATAAGCCATTGCATGAGAACCAATAGCAGTATTTCCGGAACTGGAAATAAAAGATTCCAAAGCATTTGTTCCAATTGCAACATTATCTGAACCGGATTGCGCATTATTCATAGCCCCCGAACCAACTGCTGTATTAGAATTTCCATTTGATGTTATAGACATTGCATTACTTCCAATAGCAGTATTTCCACCTCCTGTTATATTTTGAGTAAAAGCCCCAAGTCCAAAAACTGTATTAAGTATACTTGTAGCATTGTTTACACCACCTCCAAAAAATAAATTTTTGTCCCAAATCTGACTGGTTGAAGAAAGATTTAAGAAGATGAATCTGCCATCAGGATTAATTCTCAGTTTTTCTTGATTATTAGTTTTAAAAACCAAAGAAGTGTTGTCTGTAGTTCCAATAAAGTTATTTGAAGGATTAGTTCCTGAATTCCCGGTTAAACTCCATTGAGCGTTTGCTGTAAAACTTAATACAGCAGAAAGTAGAATGATTGTTTTTTTCATGGTTAAATTTTTAGAATTTAATAAAAAATATGAATCTTGATTTAAATTATTAATTTTTTTGTCAAACTGCTCTAAGTTTTACTTTTTGCATATTAGTATTTTCTCTCCCTGTGAAAATCCGTAATAATTATCTTTCTCAAAAATTTTGACATTTACGAAAAAACCGGAGTGTTGCAATCTCTCTTTCAATCCTTTAACGGAATAAATCCTCACATGATCCTCCTGCCCGAAATGTTTTAATCTCTCTTTCTCCGTAACGATAGAATAATCTTCATAAATTTCTCCCTCTTTAAATGGTGTCTGAATTAAGACTGTTCCATTTTTCTTCAAAACCCGGTAAAGTTCACTCATTGCTTTTTTATCATCTACAATATGTTCTAAAATATGATAACAGATAATGAGATCAAAAGTTTCATCTTTACAGTCAATATTGGTAATATCGTAGCGGTAGTCAGCTATAAAATCGGTTCCGAAATCTGTAGCAAAATATTGTATGTTGGTTTTCTTTTTCCATTTTCTGTATAATATTCTGAAAGGTGAAAAATCTAATATCGCAATATCAGGAACAATAAATTCCTCATTTAAAAGCTTATAAAGTCTTCTGGTTCTGGAAATGCTCCCGCATACAGGGCAAATCAAATCTCCATTATTAAGTTTTGCAAAACTTTTAAGCAGGGTTTCACATACATTACACTGATGGTTTTTCCCTTTATATAAAGGTTTTAAGATTTTTCTAAAATTTTCTTCATTTTTTACAAGAACATTTTGAGGAATAAAACTTTTAATGATGGATTTGAGGAAATTATACATATCAGAAAATTACAATTGTCAAAATAACAAAAATTTATCCGAATACCTTTTTATATTTAGAACAATTATTGTTAGAGATTATACAAGTCATTATGAATTAAAAAAATAGGCTTAAATTTATTTCGGAATAAAGCTTTATTTAACTTAAAGCTTGATAAAATTCTCACCTTTTATATGATATTGATTATTAATACAGAGTAAAGATAATGTGACAAATTTCTTATTTTTTAAAATAAAAATCACTACTTAATGATATTTTAATTATTTTTGAAAACTTAAATTAATTACTATGAAAAATTTGAAAAAAATTAAAAGAGAAAAATTAAAAGAAATTAAAGGAGGAGCTTTGCCCGGGATGAAAAGATGTTATGATGAAGTTACCTGTGAACGTAGAATTTACTATGCAGCAGGAACATTGAACAGTCCTTGTGCTCCAGATTTACCGGTATGTCTTCCACAAGAGGGTTAAAATATACTTAACGGTTTATTATAAACAGAATTCGTCAGAGTTCTGTTTTTTTATTCTAAAAATAATGCTGTATCAAAAATTAATACATTTGAAACTATTTTCTGCTTGAAAATTCTTTTCAAAGTTGTAGTTACTACAATAATATTTTGGAACAATTATTGAAACACACCACTCAAATGTAAGCTATGAAATATATATTCAGTCTTTTTGCTTTTATTTTTCTGTTCTCTTGTACCCCGCAAAAAAACAGTTCTAAATATTCAAAAATCGAATATGAAGCGGGAGCCTGTTTCGGATCTTGTCCTATTTTTAAAATAACCGTTAATCCTGACAGAACAGCGGTGTTTGAGGCAGAACATTTTAATTTTACGAACGGATTTTCTAAAGGAGATTTCAATAAACCCCGTGAAGGAACTTTCAAAGGAACAATAAAGCAGGAAGACTATAATAAACTGATTGCTTTACTGGACGGTTTGGAGGTGAAAAAACTGAATGAAAAATATGGTGAAAGAAATATTACGGATCTCCCAACTTCCCATTTAAGAATTAATTTTGCCGACGGAACCTCAAAATATGTTGAAGATTACGGGAAAAGAGGAACCGAAAAGCTTGAACAACTGTATAAATTTTTTGATGACTTAAGATTCAGTCAGCAGTGGACAAAAGTCGATTAATATATTAAAAATATTTAAGCTACCTTTGCAAAATATAATTCCTTCATTTTGAAGGAATTTTGTTTTAATTATTAAATACAATTTATTTGAATTTTACAGACTTACATTTAATTGATCCTATTGCAAAAGCAATTCAGGAACAAGGATATACCAACCCGACTCCTATTCAGGAAAAATCCATTCCGGAAATTATAAAAGGTAAAGATTTTTTGGGTTGCGCTCAGACAGGAACAGGAAAAACGGCAGCTTTTGCCATTCCTATCCTTCAGAATCTTGCTCAGAACAAATTCCCCAACAGAAATATTAAAGCTTTGATTTTAACGCCTACCAGAGAACTGGCGATTCAGATTGAAGAAAATATTCAGGCGTACGGAAAATATTTACCATTAAAGCATCTCGTAATTTTTGGAGGTGTAAAGCAGGGAAATCAGGAAGCCGCGCTGAAAAAAGGAGTTGATATTCTGGTTGCGACACCGGGAAGACTTCTGGATTTTATTGCTCAGGGAATCATCAGCTTAAAAAATCTTGAAATTTTTGTACTGGATGAAGCCGACAGAATGCTGGATATGGGTTTTGTGCACGATGTGAAAAGAATTATTAAACTTTTGCCTCAGAAAAGACAGACTTTGTTTTTCTCTGCAACCATGCCTTCAGAAATACAGAAACTGGCAGATTCTATTCTTAATAATCCGGTAAAGGTAGAGGTAACTCCGGTTTCATCTACCGCAGAAACCATCAAACAGTCGGTGTACTTTGTAGAAAAAGATAACAAACTGAATCTTTTAACGCACATTTTAAAGAATGACATTTCAGATTCTGTCTTGGTTTTTGCAAGGACGAAGCACGGTGCGGATAAAATTGCGAGAAAACTTCAGAAAGATAATATTACAACCGAGGCTATCCACGGGAATAAATCCCAGAATGCGCGTCAGAATGCTTTAAACAATTTTAAATCCGGAAAAACAAGGGTTCTGGTTGCGACAGACATTGCAGCGAGAGGAATTGATATTGATGAGCTTAAATACGTTGTTAATTTTGAGTTGTCTGATGTTTCCGAAACGTATGTTCACAGAATCGGAAGAACGGGTAGAGCAGGAGCGGAAGGAACGTCTATTTCATTTGTAGACGGTCTGGATCTTCTGAATCTGCGCAATACGGAGAAACTGATCGGAATGAAAATTCCTGTGGTAAAAAATCATCCGTTTCATACAGACGATCTGGTTGCTCAGAAAAGAGATTCGAACAACAAGCCAGTTCCTGCAGGAGGGGAAAAACCGAAACAGGCAAGAGGAAATTCTTCAAAATTCAGCCGAAATAAGGCAAAGCCGGATAACGGAGCGGCACCGGTTGGTTTTAAAAAGCCTAAGAATAAAAATTTCACTAGAAAGAAATAATGCGAAAGCCTTCCAAATCCGGAAGGCTTTTATTTTTAAATCTGAACGAAGATTTTCTTCGCATTCTCAGTTGTAATGCTGTCAATCTCAGAAAAGTCTGTTTTATAGAGATCAACCAGTTTTCCGGCAACCAGATCAAGATAGGAGCTTTCATTTCGTTTTCCTCTGTAAGGAACCGGAGCGAGATAAGGAGAATCTGTTTCCAGAACGATTTTATCCAAAGGAATTTCATGCAGAAACTGATCTATTTTACCATTTTTAAAGGTCACAACTCCTCCGATCCCTAAAATGAAATTCAGGTCAATTGCTCGTTTTGCCTGTTCTAAATTCCCTGAAAAACAATGGAAAATCCCTCTAAGTTTCGGATGTTTTTTTCTTTCCAGTACTTCAAAAGTTTCATCAAAGCTTTCTCTGGTATGGATTACGATGGGAAGATCTTTTTCAATTGCCCAGTCGATTTGCTGTTCAAAAGCTTTCACCTGAATATCAAGAGTGGTTTTATCCCAGTACAGATCGATTCCGATTTCTCCGATGGCAGGAAAAGACCTTTGATCAAGATAATTCTTAACAATTTCGAGCTCTTTTTGCCAGGATTCCGGTTTTACATAACAGGGATGCAGTCCCATCATCGAAAAGATATGTTGCGGATATTCTGCCTCCAGTTGCAGCATTTTTTCATGAGATTCCGAATCGATTGCCGGAAGATAAAATGCTGTAATTCCCTTATTTAAAGCTCTCTGAATAGCTTCTTTTCTGTCTTCATCAAATTCTTCTGCGTATAAGTGCGTATGTGTATCAATCATTTTTTTTATATCATTTTTAACAGGTCTTCGTAAGGATTTTCTAAATTCAGTAAAATTCCGAAAGCGGGTTCCGTTTTGATGCCCTGTTTTTTTAATTTTATTATTTTCTGCTTAAAATTTTCACCTTTTCCCTGTAATATTTTGTATTCAGCGATCATGTGTTGGTAAGCGTTCTGTTCGGTTGCAGGTTTGTTTTGTCCGAAAATTTCAACAGGAAATTCTTCCAGTTTGAAATTTAAAACAGTGGCTTGTTCATTATTTACCATGATTTTTTCAATTTTTAAATCAAATTCAGAAAACATTTCAGAAAGAGTTTTCTCAAATTCAGTGAAATCTTTTGCTTCGCAGATGATATCCAGATCACTATCTTCAATATCAATTTCTATGGGAATAGTTCCTGCCAAAATGGGAGAATAATTCTTCAGCTTTTCAAAAATCTGATATCTCGTCAAAACTTCATAAGCTATTTTTTGCCTTTCATTTCCGTTTTTCAGATAGTCGATCTTTGTGAAATCAATCATTTTGATTCTATTGAGTTTGAAGATTCAACATGATAGGTATTTATCTGATGTAAAACTTCATTTGTGATGTCTTTTCCTCCGGTAAAGTTTCTGTAAAAAGAGGCAATACTGAAAATAGGTCCGAAAGGAATTCCCCACCACCCAAAAAATAAAGTCAACAGCGAATATTTCCAACTGTATTTTGAGGAAGACTCATCAGATTTTATAAAATAAATATCACTTGGTCTTTTTGATGATAGGAAAATAATTGAAATTGTGTATGAAAAAACTACGAATTTAGCACCTTTCTGTAATTCATCATTTAATTGATCGGTTGATAATCCTTCTGTGTTTTTAATAATAGCCATTAGTTTTTAAAATATTTTATGCTTTACTTTTTTTCGCTGAGCTTCGATTCTTAGGTTTAATTTTTCTTTAAATTCGATGTATTTCGGATCTTTTTCGTCGTTGGTTTTATGCTCCAACGCTTTGTGGATTTTAAAATTTTCTTTAATAAAATCTTTTGTCTCATCCGAAAAATAAGCATTTCCGAATTTTTCGAAAATGTAATTAATTGCCTGATTGTTAGGATGAATCATATCTTCTTTGTAAAAACGGTAATCGCGGAGATCGTCCATTAAAATTTCATAAACCGGAAGATAATGACAGTAATCCAGTTCATCAATCATCTCATGAATTGCAGTGATCAGTTTAGATTTACTCAGCTGATTTTCAATCATTCCGTCTTTTGTATGGCGAACCGGAGAAACAGTAAATAAGATCTGAACATCGTCCGGACAGATGTCTTTGAGGTTTAAAATTGTATTGTACACAGAATCTGTAAGTTCCTGAAAGGTCAGAAGTCTTTTTTCAAAGAATTTTTGTGGAATTTTATGACAATTAGCAACAAGTTTGTTTTTAGGCGTAAATTCGTAAATAAATGAACTTCCGTAAGTGATGATCACCCAATTGGATTTTTGCAGAAAGGAATTTCCTTCTTCAAGACCGGAATTTATTTTCTGTAACGTCTGATGAACATATCTTGTGTCAAAATTTGAGTGATGATCCAGAGAAATGAATTCATCGTTGAAGGTAATCAGTTCATCTTCATGATAAAATTCGGCATCATGAAGTCTTTTAACCGCGTTATTGATTGAAAAAGGGTTGAAAATCGTTCCGAAAGGATTATTGATGGTCTGTAATTGCCCCTGCTGAAAAAGATCCGACATTTCAGAGGCAAAACAGGAACCAATCGAAAATATTCTATCTTCAACTTCAATCTTCTTCTGCGATTCTTTGATATCAACTTCGGTTCTGAATTTCATTTAATCAATTTGAAAATTTGAGAATGTGTCAATTTGAAAATTTAAGGTTTATGCTTACTCATTTTCAAATTGACTAATTTCAAATTATGATTCTCTTCTCAATAAATAATTGGCAAGTTCTGCAAACGGCTTTTTCTTTTCTTCCGGAATATCGATTTTCTGAAGATAGCTTTGTCCGATTTCGTTATGTTTTTCAATAAGACGTAATGCTTTTTCATCTACTTTCGTTCTTCTGAAAATCTTTTCTACACCGTATACTTTGTCGATATTATCGGTCTTTTTAGAGTACCAGTAATCCAGCTCTTTTCTTTCTTCTTCTGTAGCGTGTTCTCTCGCCATCAGGTAAAGAACGGTTTTTTTGTTTTCGTAAATATCTCCGGCGTGTTTTTTACCGAACTGCGCCTGATCTCCGAAAACATCCAGATAATCGTCCATGATCTGGAATGCAATTCCGATATGTTTTCCGAAGTTAAAAATGGCTTTTGCATCCTTGAAGTTTGCTTTAGCAATCAATGCTCCGATTTCAAAGGAAGAAGCGCTTAAAACTCCTGTTTTGTAGGTAATCATTCTGATGTAATCGTCAAACGTTACATTTTCCTGAGTTTCAAAATTGATATCATATTGCTGTCCTTCGCATAAAAGTAGTCCTGTATGGGTAAAAATCCTGATGCACGCTTTGAAAATCTCAGGCTCAAGATCTTCGAAAAATTTATAGGCTTTCAGCATCAGTCCGTCTCCTGAAAGAATTCCTACGTTAATTCCGTGTAAGGTATGAATCGTTGGTTTGTTTCTTCTTAATGGTGCTTCATCCATAATGTCATCATGGATCAGCGTGAAATTATGGAAAAATTCAATTGCCAGAGCCGGCTTTATTGCCTCTTTAAGATCGCCGCCAAATAAATCGCAGGCCATTAGAACCATGATCGGACGAAGACGCTTTCCTCCGTGCGAAATAATATAGTTCATGGGTTCGTAAAGTTCTGTTGGCTTATCTTTGAAAGTATATTTGGTAATGGCATCCGCAACAATCTGCTGATATCTGTCTAAAAATTCCATAAATTCTAATAGTTTAAGCAAAAATACAATTTTTCAGGGCTTTATAAAACAAAATCCTCACCGTTTTAAGAGTGAAGATTTATTATTAAGTCAAAAATTATTTTAATTGAACCGTATCCGGATTTTTACTTCCATGTCGAATGGTGAGAATATAAATTTTATGATCTACACATTCGTAATAAAGAAGGTATTTATGAACAATCTTTACAGAAACGTTTGGTATATCTGTCTTTCTTCCAATATCCGGAAATTCAGAAAGTAATTCTAAATTATTTTTGATTAAATTATTAAGCTTTATACTGAATGAGTTTGATTGGTTTCTGTTAATCCAATACTGAAGAATATCTAGCCATTCATTGCTGGCTCTTTTTGTCCAGATTATTTGTTTAGCCATGCATTGATTTCTTTCTGAAAATCTTCATCAGATAAAACACTTCCTTCTTTTATTTCTATTCTTGCTTCCGAAACTGCTTTTTTTTCTTCTTCATTGGTTACGTAGATTTCTTCATCGTTTTGAAATTGAAGAAGCTGCAATAGCTCTTTTAGTCTTGCCTTGTTGGTAATGCCTGTGATCTGATTAATCAGGTCTATCTGTAATTCTGCAGTGCTCATAGCTTATAATTTAATCCATATAAAATTAATAAAAATTTTAAACTTTAAAAAAACAAAAACTTTGCCCGAAAGAGCAAAGTTTATTTAGTGATTATTTATGTATTCAGTCAATGTGATTATTAAATAGCTTAGAATTACTATTAATTCTACTTATTTGGTCAGGTTTAAGAGTAATGCCTGTTTGGCTTGAAAGCATTCCTGCTGGATTTTCTATCATATTTTGTTTCGCTTTGTAATATGATGAATATTTCGTTGCAAAAACGTTTTTCATTAAAACCATAGGTTTATTAGTTTTCCTAAAGCTTACCATTTTAAAGTAAACATTTTCATTAGTATCATAAACTTCTAATACAAGACCAGGAAGTCCTTTGAAAACATAAGGTCCATCAGGAATAGGTATTGATTCTGTGAACCAGGCTGTATAATGCCTTCCTTTATATTTTCCTGTCGCTTTTTTACAAAGATAAGATTCGACAGTTTTTGTTTCAGATTGAACTTTCCATGCAATTGGATCTTCTAAAAGGTACGAAAGTTTATTTTTCATTAATTCCTTGTATATAGTCTGCTTTCCATCTTCAAGATATACTTCAGATTTGAAATTTACAGGAGGAACACCTCTCATATCTACAACTACTTTTCCATTAACTGCATTTGCTACAGCTTTGTTTCCAATTGACATAGCGATGGAGTCACTTAATGCTTTTTGAGTACTTCTGAATAAAGATTTCTGTCCGTTGATTAGTAAAGATAAATCCTCTTCCATAGGATCTTTCTTTGTTAATGTATCTGCAAAACTTCTAATTCTGTAAATAACTTCGTATTCAGATTTAGGACTGTCTGACTGTGAGTATAAAATACTACTTAATACTACAAAAACTAATAAATAAAATTTCATTTTAAAACAAATTAATGTCCTCCATTTCCTGTTCCCCAACCATGTTGTGTTCCTAAACCGCAATGATATTCTGTTAGTAATTGCGAGTTGTGAATTTCGTCTGCAACTGCCTGTGCATGAGTGGCAGTTCCAGAGCCTTCACCCCAACAAACTGTATCTGCGACAAATACATCCAGACACCAAATATACAAAGACCATTCGTAACATTGCATTCTGAATTTTTTGTCTGCTTTTTTATTATCCGGAAGTTTTTCAGTTTTTTTCTCTTCTTTCTTTTCCTTGTCAATATTCTTTGCGTTTGCAAATCCGACAGTTACAATACTTAATGCTAATAATAATTTTTTCATTTGTTTAATTTTAGTTAATGATATGATTAAAGTACTTCGCGAAAACTTTTATCAAAAATGTAAAGAAGTATTGTTTAAAACAATTCGAAAAGGAATAAAATTTATTCGAAATCGAATAAAATGAAATAACAGAGGTTTTTAAAAAAAGATTTATCTTTATGTTCTAATTTTGATTTAATGAATAGCGTAGGTTTTAAAATAAAAAGACTTAGAGAAAGAAAAAATATATCTCAAGAGGAATTTGCTTACAAGCTGGATATCTCGCAAGGAACTCTTAGTAAAATTGAAAATGGAGCGGTGGAGAAAATTGATTTTCTTTTTATGCAAAAAGTTTGTGATTATTTTGAAATTGATCCTAATTACTTTTTGGATGATCAGATTATTCAAAATAATACAGAAAATAAAGCCTCTGCAATCACTGTTTATGGAAATTCAACAGTAAATACAGTTTCTTCGGAAATTCTGGAAAATTTAGCTCAAAATCAGAATCAAATTATTAAACTTATTGAGTTACAAAATAAATTGATAGAAAATTTATTAAAAAAGTAAATTTATTAAAACAAAAAACTTTGCCCTAAAGAGCAAAGTTTTATTATTTTTAGTAATCTCAGTTGTTTAAGATAATGCAGTTACTGCAAGGTAAGTAATTCCGGCAACAATTGCAGAGATCGGAATGGTAAGAACCCATGCCCAAAGAAGGCTTACAGTGATTCCCCATCTTACGGCAGAAACTCTTTTCGTAAGACCAACCCCGATAATTGAACCTGTAATCGTATGGGTGGTAGAAACAGGAATCCCGAAGTGATCTGTAATGAATAACGTAATAGCACCTGCTGTTTCAGCACTTACTCCTTCCAGAGAAGTTACTTTTGTAATTTTTGTACCCATGGTTTTGATGATCTTCCATCCACCGCTCATTGTACCTAAAGCGATCGCGATAAACGAAACCAGAGGAACCCAGATGTAGTGCTGTGCAAAGTAATCGAAACGCTCTCCAGATTTAAGATTTAGATAAATCGGATCGTGAAGCATTTCAACGTGATAGTAAATTAATGCCGCACCAATGATTCCCATTACTTTCTGCGCATCGTTAAGACCGTGTCCTAAACTGAAAAGTGCCGAAGAAGCAAGCTGCAGTTTTTTGAAAGACTGGTCTGCTTTGTGCGGGTTTGATCTTTTATAAAGGTGAACAATAATTAAAGTAATGATAATTGAGATAATCATCCCGATAATCGGAGCCATGAAAATGAAAAGGAAAATAGGGATTACTTTATCAAATTTCACAACGCTCTGGTGTGTTACCTGCGAAGCGGCTGCTTTTACGGTTTCCCAAGTTCCCAATTCCGGCTGTGCTGCTGCAACATTGTGGTAATCCATCATAAAAGCGTGCATTAAAGCTGCTCCTAAAAATCCTCCGATCAGTGTGTGTGAAGAGGAAGAAGGAATACCAAACCACCATGTTAAAAGGTTCCACGCGATTGCCGCAACAAGACCTGAAAAGATAACTTCGAGGGTGATAAAATTCTCATTAACTGTTTTGGCAATTGTATTACCAATTTTAAATTCTCCGATGATGTAAGCAGCGATGAAGAAAGCTGCAAAATTCCAGAGTGCTGCCCAAAGAACCGCCTGGAACGGAGTTAAAACTTTTGTAGAAACAATAGTCGCAATTGAGTTGGCTGCATCATGAAAACCATTGATGTAATCGAATATTAAAGCCAATGCAATAATAACTATAAGTAAAATCGGAAATTCCATTGTTTAATTATAATTATTAATTAAGCGTATTTAATCATGATGTTTTCAATCGTGTTGGCAACATCTTCTGCTTTGTCAGTTACGACTTCAAGATAATTAAGTACAGATGAAACTTTGATAATGTTGATCGCATCGTTTGTTTCAAATAATTCTACCATAGAATTGGATAACAAATCGTCTGCAATGTTTTCGATAGAGTTTACTTTGATACAAGCTTCTTTTACCTGCTCCATATTTTTGAATCCTTTCAGGTTTTTCATCGCATTCTGGATCTCAAGACAAGCTTTGTGAATCAGTAATGAAAAGTCTGAATAAGCCTTCATTTCAGGCGATTTGTAAAGGAAAATATATTTTGTGGAAGCGTAGATGTAATCTGCGATATCGTCTAATCCTGTTGCTAGAGTGTGGATATCTTCCCTGTCGAAAGGAGTGATGAAGTTTTTCCCCAGTTCTACGAAGATCTCGTGAGTAAGCTCATCATTTTTGTGTTCGTAATCGCTCATCTTTTTCAACATAGAATCGTCGTTCAGATCGAAATCTTTGATTCCGTGGTTGAATTCCTCAGACATTGCTACAAGGTTTTCTGTTACTTTTTCGAAAAGCACAAAGAAGATTTTATCTTTCGGTTGAAAAGCGTGGAAAATATTACCAATTCCCATTGTAAAGTTTTTATAATTCGAGTGCAAATTTCTTAAAAAACCACCTTACCTGAAAGAGTATAACATTAAGTTTTGTTAACATTGGATGAACGCCTGATTATCAAATAAAAAAACCGACTTTACAGCCGGTTTTAGGTATATTTTCAGTAAGATTAATTAGCCTCTTCAGCTCTCATTTCCTTACCTCTGAATTTCATTGTAGAAATATTGCTCAAAAGATCTCCTTTGAAAGATTTTTCAACCTCGAAGAAAGAGAATTTCTCTAAAATTTCGATGTCTCCGATCTCGGCTCTTTTTTTGCTTTTTCCTGAAGATGTCGCTTTGTTGATGATGTCTAAAACGTCAAGTTTTTTCAACTGGTCTTTTTTACCAAGGTTGAAGAAAAATCGAACCATATTTTCGTTCTTTCTTCTTGGTTTTGCACCACGTTCTCTTCTGTCGCTTCTTTCTCCACGTTCCCCTCTGTCGCGGTCTCTTCCTCTGTCACGGTCTCTTCTTGAACCTCTGTCGTCATCTCTGCTGCTCAGTTTCTGTTCCACAAGATCATGTCTGTCTTTGTAGTACATTGCAAGATCTTTCAGTTGGAACTGAAGCAGTTTGTGAGCCAGTTCTTCTTTGGTGAATGCCGATAAATCAGGAATCAGAGAATCATCAAATTCAAAGAAATCTTCGTGAATTTCGAATAGACTTTCGAAAACTCCACCAACCTGAGCTTTGATAATATCGTCACCGGTAGGAATTTTACCTTCCGTGATTTCAATTTTCGTAGCCGATTTGATCTGCTTTAATTTTCTGCTTTCTTCAGGCTTGATTAAAGACATTGAAATTCCGTCTTTTCCTGCTCTTCCTGTTCTTCCGCTTCTGTGTACGAAAACTTCAGGATCGTCCGGTAAAGAATAGTGGATAACGTGGGTAAGAGAATTTACATCCAGACCTCTAGCTGCAACGTCTGTTGCTACAAGAATATCAATATTTTTCAGTCTGAACTTCTTCATTACCGTATCTCTCTGCGCCTGAGAAAGGTCTCCGTGAAGTGCATCTGCTGCATAACCGTTCTGCATTAAGAAATCGGCAACTTCCTGAGTTTCCATTCTTGTTCTGCAGAAAATAATGGAGTACTGATTCGGGTTAGAATCAATTAATCTCTTTAAAGCTTCTTTTTTCTGACGATATCCTGCTACGTAAAATTCGTGCTTAATGTTCTTCTTAACTTCGTTAATAGAACCTACCGAAATTCTGTGAGGCTTCGTTAAATAATTTTTGGAAATTCTTTCCACTTCCTTGTTCATCGTAGCCGAGAAAAGGAAAGTCTGTTTTGTTTCCGGTGTTTCGCTTAAAATTGTTTCCAACTCGTCTTTGAAACCCATGGAAAGCATTTCGTCTGCTTCATCCAAAACCAACCAATGAATGGCAGAAAAGTCTAACGCTTTTCTGTTAATCAAATCGATTACTCTTCCCGGAGTTCCCACAATAATCTGCGGTTTGTCCTTCAGAGATCTCATTTGTTCCATAATGCTGCTTCCACCATAAACTGCAGTAGTTTTGATGTTCGCCATGTACTTAGAATAATTTTTTATGTCTTTAGCAATCTGAAGACATAATTCCCGTGTCGGACAAAGCACCAAAAGCTGGATTTTGCGACTCGTTTCGTCAATCATATCCAAAATCGGAAGCGAAAACGCTGCTGTTTTGCCTGTCCCCGTCTGCGCAAGTGCGATCAAGTCGCGAATATCTGAAAGAATAAAAGGGATAGTCTGTTTTTGGATTTCTGTCGGGCTTTCGTAGCCCAGTTCGCCAATTGCCTTAAGAATATCAGGACTTAAATTGGTCTCCGTAAATAAATTCATTAAATATTATAAAATTTCTGCAAATATACAATAAATATTTGATTTGTTTTTGAATTATTTTTAAATAATCAAACTTAAATTCAGAATCCTTTAATCTTTTACTTTTATTTTGAAAATTAAATGCAAAAAAACAGGGTGCAAATTATAAAGATGTTAACCATTGTTTTTTTTTATTAGATGTGTTTTATTTTTTCTCTGTAATTTATGAATTTTCAAAAATTTTGAACTTTCAGATCGATTTAAATTCTTTATTTGGTTATTTGTGTGGAAAAAGTATAATTGAAAACAGTTCGGTTTTTGTACATTTGAATCATTACAATTTATCAGTTTTACAATTTAAAATAAAAAACTTTACAGAATGATGTCCGCAACAATTTCTCCAAAAGTATTCGATTTTCTTAATCAACTTACCGTTAACAATAACCGCGAATGGTTTACGGAAAATAAAAACCTTTACACGGAATCTCAGGAAAATGTGATTGCTTTCCTTGAAGATCTCATTAAAGAAATGTCTGGTTTTGATGAAGAACTGGGAAAAATTGATGCCAAGAAATCTCTGTTCAGAATTTACAGAGATACACGATTTTCAAAGGATAAAATTCCTTACAAAACGAATTTCGGAGCTTCACTGGGAATGGGAAAAGGAAGTCAGAAAGGCGGATATTATCTGCATCTGGAACCGGGGAAATCGTTCATTGCCGGAGGAATTTATATGCCGGAATCTTCAGTTTTAAAAGAGTTGAGAAAAGAAATTTCTTTGTATGGAGAAGATTTTCTTAAAGTCATCAACAACAAAGAATTCAAAAAGTATTTTCAGGATCTTGATCAGGATGATAAGCTGAAAAAAATTCCGCAGGGTTTTGAAAAGGAAGATCCGATGGGAGAGTATCTCAAACTGAAAAGTTTTATCGTGGTTTATAACCTGAAAGATGAAGAAGTTTTCGATAAAAATGCCGTGAAAAATCTTGCCAAAATCTTTAAAGTGATGATGCCTTTGAATGATTTTCTGAATACGCCTTTTTTGTAGGTGAATTTGTTCAACCCTCACAGGTTTTCAAAATCTGTGAGGGTTGATTTATTCTTCCAATCTTGAAGAAATGTCCATCTGTTGATGAAGAATTCTTATGATTTCAATTTCTTCGTTTTTAAGATTGATTTTATAAAAGATAAAGTGCGATTTCACTCTTGAACGAAAATACCCTTTTCATACTTCATTATAATCTTTTCCTGATTTTGGATTTTCAGATAGATATTCAATTTCATCCATCAGTAAGTCGAAATAATGATCTGCCTGTTCTTTTGAGCAGATTTCGGATGTGTACAGCCAAATTTTTTCTAAATCAATTGATGCTTCTTTGCTGATTTTGTATTTCATTATTCAGCAGAATATTTCTGATGAATATTTTTCAGAAATTCTTTACGGTCAAAATTCTCCACGAATCCGGATTTTTCACCTTTTTTTAATTCATTGATTAATTCTGATTTTTTAGATTCCTCATTCTCAAACATTCGTAACGCAGCTCTCACAACTTCACTTGCAGAAGAGAATTTCCCAGATTTAATCTGTTGACTGATAAAGTTCTCGAAATAATCGCCTAATAAGATGGATGTGTTTTTTGCCATTATTTTGATTTTAAATCAAAGATACCAATTGTTGGTATTTTTTCAAAATGGGAAGATTAAAAAATATTCAATAATGAAATTATGACGAATTCTATTAAAGATTATTATGGAACTTTGGTGGTGATTTCACATGATGGGGTGTGTTTTTGGAGGAGATTGGGGAGAGGAGTGAGATTTTACTGAATTCATAATAATAATAAAGAGGGTTTTAGATAATTCTAAAACCCTCTTTATATCTTATTTTAAAGGTTAAGATAATATTTGTTCTCTAAAAAATTCGCTTCTAATTACTCTTGCACTTCTTGAATTTGTTCCTGTGTACATATTTGAATAGTAATTAGCATAAATATTACTGGCTTTATTTTGATTTTTATTTTCTATTATCAAACTTTCTGTTTCTTTCAATTTAATTATAATATTTTCAACGGTTTGATTACTAAAGCAAAGTTCACATACTAATGTGAAAAAATTTGATTTTCTGTACCAAATAGAATCAGATTCTAGTGGTGATCTAATAATATTTAATATTTTCTCACTTGTTAGATTTTTGGATATTTCATAATTAGGATATTCATCGTTATATTTAGAAATATATTCTTCAACTTTATTATCGTAAGTAAAGTAACCTCCTTCTTCTAAAGTTGATAATACTAAAAGAATGAAATGTAAATCTGCCATACGAGTAAGTTCGCTTTCACTAAAGATAGGAACTTTTAAATCTTCTAAATCAATAATTTTTAAAATCTCTTTTGCGCATGAAATAAATTCACCATCATAAATTGCATTATTGATTTCTATTGCATTTAATGTAAAATTGGTTGAGTTGATTCTTTTGAAAACCTCAATTATAACATCAGGTTCAACATCTTTTAAATCACGTATTATTACATCATAATTTAAGAATTCACGCTGTTCATCAGGATCTAAATCAGCATATTTCGGAATTGATTTCTCAAAACTAGAGTTTCCATCGATGTATTTCAATATTGTAGTTAAGCGTTGTTGCCCATCAACAACAACATTTTGTGTTGTTAAAGTATTTAAGTCTATACCTTTCTGTGAAATATAAATTTCTGGAAAAGGAAATCCATCTAATATAGTACGGATAAAATTTTCCATATGAGATGGAGTCCAAACAAACTCTCTCTGAAATTCGGGTTGTAAAATTAATTCTTCTCTTTTAATTTTTCCAATTAGGTCGGAAATTGTTTTTTTATCTGGTTGAGCTGGTATCTGTTTTGCCATCTTTAAATTGTTTCAAATTTGTACTTAATTTCTTCTAATGAAAATCGATAATATTTTTCTGCATATTTATGATTCTTAAATAAACCTCCTTTTACTATGTAATTTCCTACTTCTGACTTAGAATGTGATATACTTTTGAAAAAATCATCCCACACAGTTTTGAGTTCTTTAAAGGAGTTAGTATTTTGAGGTAATAAATCTGGTCTCATCCAACCACGTGTGAAATATTTCAGAAATCTTATAAATCTTCTATTCTGAGCTAATGTCAAGGTTATTTCATTGGATTTTATCTGATATTGATAGTCACATATTAATTCAAAGAACTTATCAAAAAGTCTTTCATTAAATATGACAACATCAATATCTGAATCATAGCTAAAATCTGTAAATTTATAAGGACTGAATCCAAATTTTGACGAACCAACAATTAATATTTCAAAAAACTCAATTTCAAAATGGTCTGAAATTCGTTTTCTAAAAGTATAATAATCATTTTCTCTATTTTCGAATACTTTGGGAATACCATGAAAGAAAACTTTTTGTGTGAAAACTTTTTTTTCATCTTCGTTACTTAAATTAAGTACTTCTTGTTTAAAATCTTCTAAATTCAATTTATTAGTTTTTGTTATTTCAAGATTGTTAGTTTTACTCAAATATAAAATAAATTTTCAATATACAACCACGTGATTCCCACCCACCCAAAAAATAAAATCCGCCACAAATTTGCCCACCCAATTTTTTAAAAGTAATTTTGCATGAATCTAAAATAAAAGTAAAATATGTCAACTTACGTAGTTGTAGGTCTTCAGTATGGAGATGAAGGTAAAGGAAAAATCACGGATGTTTTATCGGCAAAATCAGATTACGTTGTACGTTTCCAAGGGGGAGACAACGCGGGTCACACGGTTTATGTAGGTGAAGAGAAATTCGTTTTGCACCTTCTTCCATCGGGAGTTCTTCAGTGCAAAGGGAAATGTATCATTGCGAACGGAGTAGTGGTAAATCCTAAATCTTTCATTAAGGAGGTGAATCAGATCGAAAGCAAAGGCTTAAAGACAGATCACATTTTCATCAGCAGAAGAGCGCATGTTATCATGCCTTATCACATTCTTTTGGATACGTACCGTGAAGAAGAGCACGGAGGAACGCAGATCGGGACAACAAAAAAAGGAATCGGACCTTGCTATGAAGATAAAATTGCAAGGGTGGGAATCAGAATGATCGACCTTTTGAATCCTGAAATTTTAAGAGACAAAATCGAGAAAAACTTAAAAATCAAGAATTCTCTTTTTGAAAAATACTTCGGAAAACCTACATTGGACGTTGAAGAAATTTACAACGAATATTTAGAAATCGGAAAACAGCTTCAGGACAGAATCGTAGATACGGAACTTGAACTGAATGAAGCGATCAGAGACGGTAAAAATGTTCTATTCGAAGGAGCGCAGGCTTTAATGTTGGATATCGACTTCGGAACGTATCCATACGTAACTTCATCTTCTCCGTCTACGGGAGGAGTTTGTACAGGAGCGGGAGTTCCGCCAACTTCGCTGCAGAACTTAATTGGTGTTGCCAAAGCATACTGTACAAGAGTTGGAAACGGACCTTTCCCTTCAGAACTGGATAACGAACTGGGTGAGAAAATCAGACAGATCGGAGGAGAATTCGGAGCAACAACAGGAAGACCGAGAAGAACAGGCTGGTTAGACCTTGTTTCTTTGAAGCACGCTTGTATGATCAACGGAATCAATAATTTAGTGATTACAAAATTAGACGTTCTTACAGGGATTGAAAATCTGAAAGTAGTTACGCATTACAAAACTGAAGACGGAAAAATCATCGATTATTTCACATCATCCACCGAAAAATTATACAACTACGAACCAATCTATCAGGATTTGCCGGGTTGGAACGAAGATATCACGAAAGCCAGAAGCTACGACGAGCTTCCGCAAACGGCTCAGGAATACATCGAGTTTATCGAAAAATATTTAGGAATCAACGTTTACTTGGTTTCTGTTGGACCGGAAAGAAGCCAGAATATCATCAGGAAAGAATTATTCTAAGAATATTTTTTCCAACATACAGAAAGAGATCATCAAGCGATGGTCTCTTTTTTTATGAATAAATTTAAAAACTAAATTTCTACTTTCTGTTTATTTCGTAAATTTCGATCATCAACTATCAACCAATTCCTTTTTCAGGAGCTTTTTCTAGCTTTCGCTACTCGCTTTTTTGAGGTTTCGGGGGGGGGAAAGCCGCCCCCCAAAAAAACGAAAAGGGGTCAGACCGACCCCTCCACCACAGGTAATATAGAAGGCCTCTATTTTAAATATTTTTTGTGGGCATTATATTTTTTATCCCGGAAAAAA
>NZ_JACLCU010000017.1:0-15691 GCF_014218905.1 Chryseobacterium sp. C3
TTATTTCGTAAATTCCGACCACCAACAACCAACCATTTTTTTTTCAGGGTTTTTTTTCTCGTTTCCGCTCCCCGTTTTTTGGGGTTTCGGGGGGCGAAAAAGCCCCCTCCGAAACCTCAAAAAGAGCTCACACATGCCGCTCAATCTGGGCTAAAATACAGGTCTGCAATTTTAACTTTCTCCGTAAAATATTTAAACTCAGGAATTTATTATTTACAATATAGTTAAATTTCTTACTTGGCATGAAAATTTTAAAAACGTTATCATTTTAACAAATATTTGGCAAAAAATTTGATATTGAATCAATGCTTATTGGTAAGATCATAAAAACTAATAATCAATTTTTTTTTAACAGTTTAAATATTTTAGTGATGAAACACACAAATCAAAATCAGGAATTTCGTTTTAACGAAGTTCTTTTCGAACACCGTAACAAAGAATACGGAGCTTATGTATTAAGAAGAGAATCAGACAGAATCTTAACAAAAGCATTTTTTATAGGAGTCAGTGTATTGGCTGCCGTTTCTTTAACTCCGCTTGCGATTAATGCATTTAAGAATCCCGAAGTGACTGACGAAGGAGGGTATGAATTACCTCCACCAATTCTTATTAATGATTATGATGATACTCCACCTCCAGTAGCAGTTCTGCCTCCAAAAGCACCATCTGCTCCTGTAAAAACATTCGATGATACGGTTCCGACACCTACTTCTCATGTAACCAATGAAAAAGTTGTAGAGAAAATTGAAGGAGCTGTTGCAGGAACAAGAAATAATCCTGATGGAGAAACTGCTCCACCGAATACTTATATACCAACAACTCCAACTATCGGAACTGGTCCTGTAATTACTACCGCTCCACCAGTAGTACCTAAAGAGGATCCCAATAAGATTTTCAATAGTGTAGATTTGGGAAAAGAAGCAAATTTTGATGGTGGAATAGACTCGTTCAGAAATAAAGTAATGAGTAATTTTGACGGATCAGGCTTTGATTCTGGTGAATTAATGAAAACCACCATTACTTTCATTGTAGAAAAAGACGGTACCATTTCTGGAATAAAGGCTGCGGGTTCAGATGCAGACTTCAATAGTGAGGCGGTAAGAACAATCAGATCGATTAAAGGAAAATGGACACCTGCAAAAAACAAACAGGGTGAATCCGTAAGAAGTTATTTCAAATTTCCGATCACGATGAAATTTGATCAATAAGACATAAAAAACAAATCTTGAACAGTTATCCACAAAGAATTTTTTTTGTGGATAATTTTTTTTATTGCTAAATTGCTTATTAACAATATTTTAACTCAAATTTCGTTTTATCCCTTTATTAAGAGCAGGGAAAAATGTGTATTTTTGAAACTTAAAGTTCTAACAATGGCAAAAATCATAGGTATCGCTAATCAGAAAGGAGGAGTTGGGAAAACAACAACAGCTGTTAATTTAGCCGCAGCATTAGGGGTATTAGAGAAAAAAATATTAATCATCGATGCAGACCCTCAGGCGAATGCAACTTCAGGTTTAGGCGTGGAAGACGTAAGATATTCTACATACAATCTTTTGGAGCACAGTGTAGATACGGCAAAATGCATCAAGCAGACAGCAACTCCGAATCTGGATATTGTACCTTCTCACATCGATTTGGTAGCAGCGGAAATTGAGCTTGTCGACAAAGAAGAGCGTGAGTATATGCTGAAAAAAGCTTTGCAGAGCGTAAGAGACGATTATGATTATATTATTATCGATTGTGCGCCGAGTTTAGGTCTTATTACCGTAAATGCACTTACAGCAGCAGATTCTGTAATTATCCCTATTCAGTGCGAATATTTTGCGTTGGAAGGTCTTGGAAAATTACTGAATACCATTAAAAACGTTCAGAAAATCCACAATAAAGATCTTGATATCGAAGGTCTGCTTCTTACCATGTACGACAGCCGTTTGAGACTATCCAATCAGGTCGTGGAAGAAGTAAACTCTCATTTCCCTGAAATGGTATTCGAAACCATCATCAGCAGAAACGTACGATTAAGCGAAGCGCCAAGCTTTGGAGAAAGTATCCTGAATTACGATGCGGAAAGCAAAGGAGCAATACAGTACATTCAGTTGGCAGAAGAAGTTTTATTGAAAAACGAGAAATTAGTAAAGAATTAAAAGCAGCTAGCTAAGCTAAACGCTAAAAACAAAATATGAAGGATAAAAAAAGAGCGATGGGGCGTGGTTTGGGCGCAATTCTTAGTGCCGAATCCAAAGCAACGATCAATTCTGCCACCGATGAGGGAGCAGATAAGTTTGTAGGGAATATCGTAGAAATTGCATTAGAAGATATTTATCCCAATGCGTCTCAGCCAAGAACTTATTTTGACGAAAAAGCATTGAACGAACTCGCACAGTCAATTAAAAATTTAGGCGTTATTCAGCCGATTACTTTAAGAAAAGACGGCGAAAAGTTTGAAATTATTTCCGGGGAAAGACGTTACCGCGCAAGTAAAATTGCAGGTTTGGAGTCTATTCCGGCATACATCCGTCTGGTTAATGATCAGGAATTGCTTGAAATGGCACTTGTTGAAAACATCCAGAGAGAAGATCTTGATGCGATAGAAATTGCATTAACGTATCAGAGATTGATGGAAGAAATCGGTCTTACTCAGGAAAATCTCAGCCACAGAGTTGGGAAAGACAGAAGTACCATTACAAATTCCATCAGATTACTGAGATTACATCCGGATATTCAGAATGCGATCCGAAGCGGAGAAATTTCTGCGGGACACGGAAGAGCCATCATCAGCCTTGAAAGCGAAGAACATCAACAGATTTTGTTTGATCTCATCATTAAAGAAAAACTGAACGTTCGTCAGGCTGAACAGGCAGCTACAGCCATTAAAAACCCGAAATCTCCGGCGGCAAAAAAAGCAAAAGCCGAGCTTTCCAATAATTATAAAAGAGCGCAGAAAACAATTGCAGATATTTTAGATGTAAAAGTTGAAATCAAAGCCTCTCCAAACGGTAAAAAAGGTAAAATTGTTCTGGACTTCAAAAATGAAGATGAGCTGGAATATATTTTATCCCATATTAAATAAATGAAGAAAATACTTTTCACATTTTTTCTGTGTCTGTTTGCAGTTGCGTATTCACAGGTAAATCCTAACGACACCATTCGGGTAGACTATCGTCCGAAAGACAGTGTTGCCGTGGAAAAGAACAACACCAAAACAGAAAGCAGGGTAGTTGCAGATCTGGAAAAAGCAAACGGACCTACCAAAAAAACACTGAAACTGAATCCTACAAAAGCAGGATTGTATTCTGCTGTACTTCCGGGATTGGGACAGGTGTATAATAAAAAATACTGGAAGGTTCCTATTGTTTTAGGAGCAGTAGGAGCGGGAGTAGGAATTGCAGTATGGAATGACAACCAGTACAGAAAATACCGCGAATATTACATCGCCAAACTCAACGGAACACCGAATGAATTTGTCGATACCCATCCATGGCTCGATAAAGTGGCTCTCGGAAATGCACAGGACAGATCGAAGAGACAGAGAGATTACGCCATTGCAATTACAGGATTAATTTACATTCTGAACATCGTAGATGCGGTAGTAGATGCACATTTATACGAAGCAAGGCACGATCCGGATCTTACGCTGAATCCGGCAATGATTCAGGATCAGTACGGAATTGCACCTCCTAAAACCGGCTTAAGTTTAAGTTATAGATTTTAAAAATTAAGTAAAGCAGTCTTAGCTTATTGAAATCAAAGATTCGACGAAGTCAAACGCCTTTGCGAATGAAAAATATGCAGAAGAATTTTAAAGAAATCTTTGCGGGCTTTGCGTTAGATTATAAAATTAAATAAAGAAGTACATGAAAATAGCATTAGTTGGATACGGTAAAATGGGCAAGATCATTGATGAAATTGCCACGAAAAGAGGACACGAAATCGTTGCCCGGTTAAAAGAAACTCCAACTGCTGAAAATCTGAATAATCCTGATGTCGTAATTGAATTTTCGTTACCCGAAGTTGCTTACGAAAACATCAAAGCCTGTCTGGAAAACAAAATTCCTGTGATCTGCGGAACAACTGGCTGGCTGGAAAAAAAATCCGAAATTGAAAAATTGGCTGTAGAAAAAGAAACCGCTTTTTTATATGGTTCAAATTTTAGTCTTGGCGTTAATTTATTCTTTGCCTTAAACGAAAAACTGGCAGATTTAATGAAAAATGTGGACGAATATTCTTGTCAGTTAGAAGAAATTCATCACATTCACAAATTGGATGCTCCAAGCGGAACGGCAATTTCCATTGCCGAAGGAATTTTTAAAAACAATCCGAAATTCGATTCCTGGAAACTGGAAGAAACGCAGGGAAAACAACTGGGCATTTTTGCCATCCGTGAAGATGAGGTTCCGGGAACACACAGTGTTTTTTACAGAAGCGAAGTGGATGAAATCGAAATCAAGCATACCGCATTCAACAGAAACGGTTTTGCATTGGGTGCTGTAGTTGCGGCAGAATGGATTAAAGACAAAAAAGGAAATTTCACGATGAAGGACGTTTTGGGACTTTAATATTGTAACAAAATTCTTACATTGCAAACTAATAAGAATGAATGATGAAACGTTAATAGTGAATTTGTCATTATTATCAGACATCATTCATCAATTATATTATAGATTAGGCACAAAAATTTATGAATTATTTTTTAACGTACGCAGTTTATGTTCTCATTTTATCTGTATTGATGGGAATTTCCACATGGAAACTGTTCAAAAAATTAGGATATAATCCGCTTTTCGCGTTTATTCCTTTTTACAACTATTTCATTATTTTAAAAGAGACAAAACATCCGAAATGGTGGGCAATTTTATCGTATCTGCCAATCGTGGGACCTATTATGATGTCTGTTTTTCATTTGTATTTAATGAAAAAATTCGGGAAAACGCTCTTTAAGGATCAGCTTCTTACCGTAATTCTTCCGTTTATCTATATGGCAACGGTAAATTATGGAAAAGATGTTGAATTGGAAGACGAAAATGCAATATTCCTTACCGACGAAGAAAAAAACGCAAAAAAGAAAGATTCATTTGTTGGGTCTGTTACGTTTGCCGTAGTTTTCGCAACAATAATTCACGTTTTTGTAACGCAGCCTTTCGGAATTCCGACAGGATCTATGGAAAGAACTTTATTGGTAGGTGATTTCCTTTTCGTTAACAAATGGAGCTACGGATACAGACTTCCGATGCGTCCCCTTGCAATTCCTTTCCTTCAGGGAACCATCATGGATACAGGAGAAAAAGGAAACCCGAAAGATGATCCTAAATCTTATGTGGATGCTGTAAAATTACCTTATGAAAGAATTTTTCAGTTCAATAAGCCTCAGAAAAAAGACATCGTTGTTTTCAATTATCCGCAGGATTCTGTGCATACCGCGATCGACAGAAAAGATCCTTACGTAAAGAGATGTGTTGCTGTTGCAGGAGACACTTTCGAAATGAGAGCCGGAAGACTTTTCGTTAACGGAAAAGCTGAAACATTTTTAGGAGATCAGGAAGTTCAGCATGCATACACAGTAAGCACAGGAACACAGTTAGATATTCCGGGACTTTATAATACTTATGGATTTTTGCCTGTTAGAGAAATTCAAAACGAGAAAAGCGGAGGATTTGTTTATATGTTTCAGGGACTTACTGATAAAACGGCTAAAGAGATTAAAGCTTTGCCCAACGTTATCAGTATGGAAGAAAATATCTATCCTAAAGATTCTGCCACGATTTCTTATAAATTAAATGCTGATAAAACAGCATACACCAAAAGTATTGATACCACCCAGTCTATTTTCCCAATCAATAAACCATGGAATCAGGATTGGTATGGACCTTTAAAGATTCCTAAAAAAGGAGATGTCGTTACCATCAATCAGGAAACATTACCGGAATATCAATGGATTATTTCACAATATGAACATAATAAGCTGGAGAATAAAAACGGTAAAATTTTCATCAATGGAAAAGAAACCAATCAGTATACCATTCAGCAGGATTATTATATGATGGTCGGAGATAACAGAGACGCTTCTTTGGATGCAAGATTCTTTGGTTTTGTTCCTGAAGAAAATATCGTTGGAAAACCAATGTTTACCTGGATGAGTGTTCAGGGAGTGTTTGCGGATGCAAGTTCTACTTATCAGGCTCCTAAAAAAGTTCGTTGGGAAAGAATGTTTAAAGCAACCAATACAGGAGAAGCCAACAAAACGTCTTACTGGTGGATTGCAGCGATGATTCTTATTCTGTTCTTCGGGTGGGAATACTTCGTGAAATTATTCAGAAAGAAAAAGACGGAAGACGATGTGTAATTCACTTTGTCAAAGTTTAAATCTTTGACAAAGTTTCAAAATCAATTATTTAATTGAAAAAATAAATTATAAATAGAATGAAGTATTTGAAAAAATACTTCATTTTTGCATTATGAATATGAAGAATGTATTATTACCGGCGTTTTATTTACCGCCAATTTCATGGTTTTCAGTGTTTTTAGATCCTGAAAATGAAATTATATTTGAACAGTTTGAAAGTTTTCCCAAACAAACCTACAGAAACAGAGCCAATATTTTCGGAGCAAACGGAAAATTATCATTAATCATTCCTATTGCTCATAACGGATGCAGAGCATTTAAGGATATTGAAATTTCTCACCGTGAAGACTGGAGGAATCTGCATTGGAAATCCATTAAAACGGCATATCAGAGTTCGCCTTATTTTGAATTTTATGAAGATAAATTCAGAAAAATTTATGATCTGAAAGAAAAATATCTGTTGGATTTTAACCTGAAAACTCTTGAAATCGTTCAGCAGATCCTTAAAACGGAAAAGGCACACTCTTTGAATGAAGAATATATCAAATTTCCGGAAGAAATTAATTTCAGAGATCAATTTTCGGCAAAACTACCTTCAGAATACGAAATGGACGAATATTATCAAACGTTCTCTGATAAACGTGGTTTTTTGAAAGATTTATCAGTTTTGGACTTAATTTGTAACAAAGGACCGGAATCTATGACTTATATTAAAAATATTAAATATTCATAGTAAAATGAAAAAGGTATTATTAGCAGCTGTTTTTTTAGTGGGATTTGGTTTCTCTAACGCACAGGAAGTGAAAGCGGGGACAGATCCGATGCAGGATAAAGATCTTATGACATGGTATCATAAAGATTTCGCTACAACGAAAGTTTATGGTGTAAATACAGAAAATGCCTATAAGTTTTTAGAATCTAAAGGTCTTAAACCTAAAACAGTTTTGGTGGGAGTTTTGGATAGCGGAGTTCAGGTAGATCATCCCGGATTGGTAAAAAACATCTGGACAAATCCTAATGAAGTGCCGAACAACGGAAAAGATGATGACGGAAACGGATATATCGACGATATTCACGGATGGAATTTCATCGGTGGAAAAAACGGAGATATTGATATCGATAACATGGAGGTAACCAGAGTTGTTGCTAAATATAAGCCTGTTTTTGAAGGAGACGATTCTACAAAAAACAAAGCAAATCAAGCTAAAATGCCTGAAGAATTTGCCATGTATATGAAAGCCAAAGATCTTTTCACCAAGAAAAGTGTGGAGGCAAAACAGGGTTTCAAAACCTATTCCATGATTAATGAGGCAATTCCCGTAATGGTAAAACTACTGAACGGAAAACCTCTTACTCCTGAAAATGTTGCCGCTATAAAACCGGCAGATCAGAGAGAAGCAATGGCGGTACAGGTTTTAACACAGGTTGCTCAAAGTCCTGAATTTAAAGGAAAATCGGCTGCTGAATTTGAAAAAGCAATGAGCGGCCAGATTAAAGAAGCTTTAGACTATTTTGGTCCTCAGGAAAAACAATACAATCTGGATTACGATCCGAGAAAAGAAATCGTAGGAGATAACTATGACGACTATTCTGAGAAAAACTACGGAAACAACCATTACGAAGGTCCGGATGCAGAACACGGAACTCACGTTGCAGGAATCATCGCTGGTCTTCCCAACGGAAAAGAAATACAGTATGGTGTCGCTTCAAAAGTAGCGAAAATTATGTCTGTAAGAACCGTTCCGAATGGTGACGAAAGAGATAAAGACGTTGCCAACGCAATCAGATACGCAGTAGATAACGGAGCGAAAGTTTTAAACATGAGTTTCGGAAAACCAGTTTCTCCGGGTAAAAATGTAGTTTGGGATGCATTTAAATATGCTCAGGATAAAGGAGTTCTTCTGGTAAAAGCTGCAGGAAACGAAAACGAAGATGTGGCAGAACATTTAGCTTATCCTACCAATTTTAAAAATGTAACAGATGAAAAACCATTTGTAAACAACGTTTTGGTTGTAGGAGCAAGTACCAATAAAAATGATGCTTTAAGAGCGAGTTTCTCCAACTTCAATAAGAAAATGGTAAATGTTTTTGCTCCGGGTGAAGAAATTTATTCTACCGTTCCTCACAATGAATATAAATATTTACAGGGAACTTCCATGGCTTCTCCGGTTGTAGCAGGAGCTGCAGCGGTTTTATTAGCCTATATGCCTAATTTAACTCCGGCACAGATCATAGAATCTTTGGTGAAATCCAGCAACCCAAGTACTGCAAACCAATTTGGGGATTTCTCTGAAGCAGGAGGTGTAATTGATCTTAAAAAAGCAGCGGAATATGCATATACAAACTTCTATAACGGAAAAGGAGGTGCTTCAAAGAAGGCTGAAAAATCCGTAAAAAAGACTGTTAAAAAATAGTATATCTTCCTGTATTTAAGAAAGAAACATATAAAGTCCGAAATTTTCGGACTTTTTTTATTGGTAATATTTAATTTTGGCACGGTTTTTTGTAACTTTATTGTAACAAAATAATAAACAACAAAATGAAAAAGTTACTACTTGCAGGGATGTTGGGAACAGCGCTTTTTGCAGTGTCTTGTTCCGCGGTGAATAATGCTAAAACAGCCCAAACTCAAAGATCAGAATTTTTGAAAATGAAAGGAGACTGGCAGATCGTCAGTGTGAATTACGATAAAAATTTTAAAGTAAAGCCATTCGATGACGGAGTAGATGCACAGTGTTTCGTAGGAAGCCACTGGAGATTGATTCCAAATAACTGGACAGGAGCGTATACATTAAACGGAGGAGGAACCTGCGGAACAGGATTTACACAGCCAATTAAGATTGATGTGGTAAGCGGAAATACTTTTAATTTCAAAAAAATTGCTGACGGTACAAAAGCAAAACAAAATACGGCAGGTTATACTTTAACGCTGATTAATCAGAATACAGACCAATTCTCATTGGAACAGAATATTCCTTTCGACGGAGAAAACGTAAGAGTTGTTTACAACTTCGAGAGAACAGGAATGAAATAACTTAACATAAAAATATAAAAAGATGAAATTTACAAAAACATATATCGGAGCGTTATTTTTATCATCAGCTTTATTGCTTACAAGCTGTGAGGCGGTACAGAATTCTAATCACCAGCAAAGAGGAACAGCAGTAGGTGTTGCTTCAGGAGCTGTGATAGGCGGTATTTTGGGAAATAACGTAGGAAAAGGTAAAAATGCTGCTTTAGGAGCTGTCTTAGGAGGTATAATCGGTGGTGTTGCTGGTAACGTTATCGGTTCTAAAATGGACAAGCAGGCTAGAGAAATTAAAGAAACTTTACCGGGAGCTCAGGTAGAAAGAGTAGGAGACGGTATCAAAATTACGTTGAATGAAAGCATCGTTAACTTTGATTTCGATTCTTCAGCTTTAACAAGTACTGCAAAAACAAACTTAGATAAACTGGCTCAGGTTTTAACGAACAATCCGGATACCAATATTAATATCTACGGACATACAGACAGCAAAGGTTCAGATTCTTACAATATGAGTCTTTCCGAAAGAAGAGCAAACTCTGTAAAAGCGTATTTAGCAGGTAAAGGAATTGCTTCAAACAGATTATTTGCTTTAGGTGAAGGAGAAAGTATGCCGGTTGCAACAAACGATACAGAAGAAGGTAGAGCTAAAAACAGAAGAGTAGAATTCGCTATTACTGCCAATGAAAAAATGATTAACGACGCACAGAACGGTCAATAATTATTTAACATATAAATATTTTCGTGAATAACCGCAATAGCGGTTATTTTTGTATTTTTATGGTGATATTTTTTGAAATTACTATTTTTGCATTTGAAACAACATAAATGAAGAAATATTTAAAGCTGCTCCGTGTTGAGCAATGGGTGAAGAACCTGTTTGTTTTTGTTCCTCTTTTTTTCTCGGGTAATATAAAAAACCTCGATTTACTCGCAAAAAGCATCTTTGCTTTTATCATTTTTTCTTTGGCAGCAAGTGTCGTTTATATTTTAAACGATTACAACGATATTGAAGCAGATAAGAAACATCCCGAAAAAAGGAGAAGACCTTTAGCGAGCGGAGCCATTTCAAAATCTCAGGCAGTAGGAATTTTTACAGGACTTATTATTCTGGACATCGCACTGGTTTTCTTTGCCCAAATGTATTTTCAGGAAAGTTTGTGGAAATTTGCAACCATTGTAGGATTTTATTTCGTGATGAATCTTGCTTACACTTTTAAACTGAAACACGTTCCGATTATTGATATTTCCATCATTGCGGTAGGGTTTGTATTAAGAGTTTTATCAGGAGGTTACATTACGGGAATAAGCATTTCACAATGGGCAATTTTACTCACTTTTGTACTTGCGCTGGTTTTAGCCATAGGAAAAAGACGCGGAGAACTCATTAATGCACAGGTTTCAGGAAAAACGAGAAGAGCTTTGGACGGCTACAATGTACAGTTTGCAGACATTGCACTCTCCATTTCCGTTACCCTCGCTATTGTCTGTTATCTGATGTTTACCCTGTCTCCTGAAGTTCAGGCAAGATTTCATTCAAGAGTATTTTACACCGTAATTTTTGTTGTTTTTGCTTTCTTAAGATATTTACAGCAGACTTTGGTATACAACAGAACCGAATCTCCCACGAAAATTGTTTACAGAGACAGATACATTCAGATCACCTTAATATTGTGGGTTGCTGCATTTTTAATTCAAATCTATTTTAAAAAATGAAGCCGAATTTTGTACAAAAAGTAACCAACTGGGGCAATTTTCCCATAGTGGAAAAAGAAATGAGGTCTGATGACAGCTTCAGAAAAATAAAAGAATTTGTTCTGAATCATAACGAAGTGATCGCTAGAGGAAACGGAAGATGTTATGGAGATTCTTCATTGGGAGAGCATATATTTTCAACCAAAAAATTAAATAAATTCATCAGTTTCGACCGTCTGAACGGAATTATTGAATGCGAATCGGGGGTTCTGCTTTCCGATGTGCTGGAAATTGCTGTTCCGCAGGGATATTTTTTATATGTAACGCCGGGAACGAAGTTTGTTTCTGTGGGAGGTGCCATTGCTTCCGATGTTCATGGTAAAAATCATCATGCTGAAGGATGTTTTTCCGAATATGTGATTGAATTTAAACTGATGATCGAAAACGGTGATATCATCAACTGTTCAAGAGAAGAAAATTCAGATAAATTCTGGGCGACTATTGGAGGAATGGGATTAACCGGGATTATTTTAACGGCGAAATTCAAGCTTAAAAATATTGAATCCGCATACATCCGTCAGGAAAGTATTAAAGCGGAAAATCTGGATGAAATCTTTAACTTGTTTGAAGAAAGTGAAAGCTGGACGTACACCGTTGCATGGATCGATTGTCTTCAGAAAGGTAAAAATATCGGAAGAAGTATCCTGATGAGAGGAGAACACGCTTTTCAGCATGAACTTCCTCAGAAATTCAAAGAAAAACCTTTACGTTTAAAGAAGAAATTTGAACCTACCGTTCCGTTTTATTTTCCGGGATTTGTTCTAAATAGTTTAACGGTAAAGATTTTCAATTATCTTTATTATAAAAAACAGTCCAAAAAGGAAGTTAAAAATTTTATTGATTATGAAACTTTCTTTTATCCTCTTGATTTCGTTCACGACTGGAATAAGATTTACGGAAAATCAGGCTTTATCCAGTATCAGATGATGATTCCCAAAGAATCCGGAAAAGAAGGAATGAAAAAAATTCTGGAAACCATTGCCAACAGCGGAAACGGTTCTTTTTTAGCTGTTTTAAAGCTGTACGGAAAAGAAAATCCGGAAGCTTACAATTCCTTTCCGTTTGAAGGATATTCTTTAGCATTGGATTTCAAAGTCAATTCCAAACTGAAAAAACTGATTGATCAACTTGATGATATTGTAGAGCAGTACAACGGTAAAATTTATCTTACCAAAGACAGCATGAGCAGATCTTCGCTTACCAACTATCTGAAAAATGTACAGAGCTCAAAATTTGTGTCTCTGCAGCATAAAAGAATTTTAAATAATATTTAGCAGACATGATCGTTTTAGGAAGTACATCGGAAGTAGCACAGGCTTTTGTAGAAAAAGCATTGCAGGAAGGAGAGAAATTTGAAAAAATCTATCTTTTTACCTCCAGTAAAGAAACGACCGAAAGATTTGCAAGGCATATTGATGTGAAATTTCTTCAGCAGTCCGAAGTGATAGAGCTCGATCTCCTGAAAGGGATAGATTACAATCAGTTTGATGATGTCAACTCAAATTTGCTGTTCTGTGCAACAGGATATTTAGGAGAGGGAACAGAAGAAGGATTGTATGACAATAAAAATACACAACGGATTATTGATATCAATTACGCTAAACTGGTTCCTGTGATGAATTATTTTGCGCAGAAATTTGAAAGCAGAAGATCCGGAACAATCATCGGTCTTTCTTCTGTTGCCGGAGATCGCGGAAGACAGAGTAATTTTATTTACGGAAGTGCAAAAGCGGCTTTCACAGCATATTTAAGCGGTTTAAGAAACTATCTTTTCGATAAAAAAGTTCACGTAATGACGGTAAAGCCCGGCTTTATGGAAACGAAAATGACTGAAGGTCTGCCTTTGAATCCAAAACTTACGGCAACCCCGAAACAGGCAGCAGAATCTATTTTCAAAGCTTATAAAAAACAGAAAAACGTAGCCTATGTTTTGCCGGTCTGGGGAATTATCATGATGATTATCCGAAATATTCCTGAATTTATTTTTAAAAAATTAAAGCTTTAAAATTATTTTATTTAAAATATACTTTCGATCTTTACGTTACAAGATAAATATTCTAAAATTGACTTACTTCAATGAAAAAACTGTACTGCTTCGATTTCGACGGAACGCTTACTTATAAAGATACTATGTTTATGTATCTGAAATTCTATGATCCTACAAGATTTCGTCTGCAGTTTTTGAAGCATGTTCCGCTTTTTGTTCTTTTAAAACTGAAACTTGCCGATACGGAAAAAGTGAAAAAAAGCTTTATCGGTTCCATTCTGAAAGGGCAGACTCAGGAAAAAATTGAAAAAAAATCCAGACAATTTTTTGAACATTATTATCCTAAAATCGTAAGGGAAAATGCCTTGGATTTTATTCAAAATATGGATCGTAATAATACGCAGAGTCTATTGGTTACCGCATCATTAGACATCTGGACAAAACCATTTGCCGAAGCTTTTAAAATGCAGCTTATTTCCACTAAAGCCGAGTTCAGAAACGGAGTTTTTACAGGAAACTTTGTGGGAAAAAACTGCAACGGAAACGAAAAACTGGTAAGAATTCAGCAGGAAATCAGCAATCATAAATACGATAAAATTATCGCTTTTGGAGATACTTCCGGAGATAAGCCGATGTTGAAGTGGGCGAATGAAGGACATTACCAATTTTTTCACTAATTTTGGGCGGTAAAATATACAGATGAAGCAGAGCCTTTTAAAACGATAAACTCTACTGATTTTGTAGGTTTTACAGATTGTACATATTCCACAGAAACTAATATTTTCAAAGTAAAAATGAATAAAGTATACCTTGATAACGCTGCAACAACTCCACTTTCGGAAGAAGTTATCGATGCAATGGTTGATACCATGAAAATGAATTTCGGAAATCCGTCCTCTACACACAGTTTTGGGCAGGAAGCGAAAATTCTTATCGAAAACGTAAGGAGACAGGTTGCAGACTATCTTCATGTAACGCCCGCTGAAATTATCTTCACCTCTTGCGGTACAGAATCGAACAATATGATTATAAAATCTGCTGTCGAGCATCTTGGAATAGAAAGAATCATCAGCTCACCCCTTGAGCATAAATGTGTTTCTGAGAGTGTTCTGGATATGAAAAGCAGAAAAGGAGTAGAGGTAAACTACATCCGTCCCAATGAAAAAGGAGATATTGATCTTCATAAACTGGAAGAACTGTTAAAAGCTTCTGACAAGAAAACTCTGGTAAGCTTAATGCACGCCAATAATGAGATCGGAAATCTTATTGATATTAAAAAAGTGGCAGAACTCTGCAAGGCAAATAATGCGCTTTTCCATTCAGATACCGTTCAGACAATGGCTCACATGAATCTGGATTTTTCCGATATTCAGGTAGATTTTGCTTCTTGCAGTGCCCATAAATTTCACGGACCGAAAGGCGTTGGATTTGCGTTCATCAGAAAATCAAGCGGTTTGAAGGGAATTATTACGGGAGGACCACAGGAAAGAAGCTTAAGAGCGGGAACAGAAAATGTAGCAGGAATTGTAGGATTAGGAAAAGCTCTGGAAATCTCTCTTAAAAACCTTGAAGCATATACCCATCATATGCAGGAAATTAAAAGCTACGCCGTAGAAAGGCTCACAGCGGAAATTCCGGGCATTAAATTCAACGGAAGAAGTTCTGAGAAGGAGAACAGTCTTTACACCGTTTTAAGCGCTTTATTACCGTATAAAAACCCTCTTATCGGGCTTCAGTTAGATATGAAAGGAATCGCGATTTCTCAGGGAAGTGCGTGTTCTTCCGGAGCGTCAAAACCTTCTATGGTCATGATGATGGTTTTATCTGAAGATGAAATGGATCATTGTACGCCGCTTCGTATTTCTTTCAGCCATTTAACCACTAAAGAAGATATTGATGCACTGGCAACAGCGCTGAAAGAAATTTCTAAAGATTTCGTTATAGAAAATACAAATGTTGAGCATAGATAGTCTTATTACTCAAAAAGCGTAATTTTGATTATCCAATTAAGGAAATTATAAAAGAATAATATTAATTTAAATAAAAGAAACAAAAATGGCTTTAGAAATTACAGATAGCTCATTTCAGGAAACGGTTTTAAAATCAGATAAGCCGGTATTAGTAGACTTTTGGGCAGTATGGTGCGGACCTTGCAGAACGTTGGGACCAATCATCGAAGAAGTAGCAAACGATTTCGAAGGAAAAGCAATAGTTGGGAAAGTAGACGTAGATAACAACCAGGATATTTCTATGCAATACGGGATCAGAAATATTCCTACAGTTCTTATTTTTAAGAACGGAGAAGTGGTTGACAAATTAGTAGGAGTAGCTCCAAAAGAAGTGATCGCAGAGAAATTAAGCGCTCACTTGTAAAAAAATAAATTTGATAATGAACGCCTTCCGTTTTTGGAAGGCATTTTTTTTGAAATAAATTTGCAGGTAACGAAAAAAGTTGTACTTTTGCCATCACAAAAAAGAAACGAAGTTCTTTAGAAACAAAAACATGATCCGGTAGTTCAGCTGGTTAGAATGCCGCCCTGTCACGGCGGAGGTCGCGGGTTCGAGTCCCGTCCGGATCGCA
>NZ_JACLCU010000017.1:15701-16835 GCF_014218905.1 Chryseobacterium sp. C3
TGATCCGGTAGTTCAGCTGGTTAGAATGCCGCCCTGTCACGGCGGAGGTCGCGGGTTCGAGTCCCGTCCGGATCGCAAAAAGTCTTCTAAATTTTAGGAGACTTTTTTATTTTATATTTTCAGAGTAATTTCGGATCATAGCCAAAACTTGGGGGGCTATGCAAAAAGGATCAAGCGCAAAACTTGGGGACTATGCAAAAAGTTTAGTTAATCTGGATCAATCTCAAAACTTGGGGACTATGCAAAAAGTTTAGTTAATCTGAATAGGAAGAAAGTTCTGTCTTTTACCCCTCGAAGTTGTAGTCTGAAGTTTTTAATTTTCGCATTAAAAGATTCCGCAGCAGCATTGGTGCTTCTTGCTTGAAAATAATTGAGAATATCGTTGTAATGATTTATAATGGTGTTCTTTAGTGTAGAAAATGATTTAAAACCTGACTCTTCAACATCCTTAAACCAATGAGCCAACTTCAACATGGCAACGGATTTTGTTATATTTTGATTGTATATTTTTCTTAAACTATCCGATAAATGGTAGATTTTTTCTAAATCGGGATATTCTCTAAACAGGATCTTTACTCGTTTACTTTGATTTTCTGTCCATTTTTCCCTGCTTTTGTAAAGTAAATACCGGCTTCTTGCCAGAAGTTGTTTTCGGGTATCTCCGTTTTCAAAAATATGAATGTCGGGTTTTACTTTCTTGTCTCTGGATTGTTTTATAATTTCATTTTCCAAATCAATGGCTTCCCACCGATACTGAATTCTGAGCTCCTGAACAGCTTCTGCAGCGAGTTTCTGGACATGAAATCTATCGACCACCTGCATGGCATTAGGAAAACATTGTTTCGCGATAAACTTCATAGAACCCGCCATATCCAGAGTAATTTCTTTTACTTTCTGTCTTATTTTTCTGCTGATTTTCAAAAGCCTGTCGGTTACTTCCTCACTTTTTGTTCCTTTGATCATGGCAACAAGACTTCCTTTCCTGCCTCGTGCAGTCTTGGAGGTAAGCACGGTGTAGAGTTCTCCGTCAGAGAGAGCCACTTCATCTAACGATAGACGGTGAGAACAGTTTTCGGGATAAATAATCCAATCTTCTGCATGAGATTTCTGCTTCCAGTCTTTAAACCCGCTGAG
>NZ_JACLCU010000018.1:0-8303 GCF_014218905.1 Chryseobacterium sp. C3
GTATTCTCTTTACTGTTGGGGTTTTGGGGATTCTGGTAAAACCCTGCCGTTAACCTGTTAATTTTATCATAGGCATATCCGTATCTTTTCGGGGTTGTTGATGGATTTGCACCAATAGATTCTACGGCTCTCCAGTCTACCTCGGCAATATTCCCGTTATATTTCGGGATAACATTCTTTCCTGAAAACTGAGCTGTATCCGGATTTTCGATCCCCTCGCGACTGGTATATTTTATTTTGTAGGAAAACAGTTTTCCTCCAAGATCCGTTGCCGCCATCTGGTTTTTGTTGATGTCTGTCATCCATCCGCGGATGTTGTAGGTGTAATCGATGCTTTGAAGATTATTCCCTACTTTCTTGTTCACAAGCTGGGACAGATCGTTGTAGGTGTTTTCGGCAAGCAGTTCTTCAGGATTATTGTCTACCTGATGGTAATGTTTTACCAACCTGTTTTGGGAATCGTACTCAAATCTTTCCTGCACCGTTACCCCGACTTCGCCCTGCTTTCTGAGGTTAAAAATGAAAAGCATTTTATTTTGTGCTGCTCTTTATAACACAAAACCCACCGCTTTGCGGTGGGTTATTTATTGTTGCTCACGGATTATAAATCCGCGAGATTGGGGTTAAAATAATAAAACTTATTCAATTCTTGTATCAAAATTCAGATATTCATTTTTTTTATCAAATTTTATCCTAATATTTGATTTATCAGAATCTATCAACAATTTATTATTTACACATATACTATTATAGTAATATATTATTACAGAAAAATTATCATACACTAATTCCTGATTAGGAATACCCAAAACATTAATAAATTCTTTCTTACTTTTTTTATTTAATAATTTGTAACCACTTAATAGTTTATTAAAGTTTTTAACATTTCTGTACTTTAAGCAACCTATATTATCTTTCTTCCATTCTGATGATAAATTTTTTAAGCTATCATTTTTTATAACAATAACATTTTCTTTGGATGCAACATTATTTTCATTGAATTTACAAGAAAAGAAAAGTAATATTATTATAAAGTTAATTCCCATTTTTATCATAAATTTTATTTGTTGTTTTTCCAATTTTACCTTTCCCATTTTTATCAAATCTTACTCCTTTAAGAACATCATATACTTCTGTTTTATCTACTCTTCTAAAATTCGGATCTATAGAATTACTAGGCCCTTTTTTTGACCATTTAGGATGTACTTGTGTACCTCTCGCCTCCATAATGTCAGGTACATCGTTTTCATTTTGTCCTCCTTTATTAGTATGATCAAGCCCTAAACCATGGCCTATTTCATGAGCAGGTGTTGTTGAACCAGCTAAGTCATCATCAGTATTAAAATAATATGAATTTGCACCTAATTCTTGAGTGAAACTACTTTCTCCATTTTTACCATCTTCTACACGAATAAAGTTATTTTTTATATCCGTATTTCCAGAAGCCATTTTTTTAGCGTCAACTTCAGATACTGTTTCATAAGTAACTTTAAATTTAACTTTATATTCCACTCCACCAACTTTTACCCTTCCATTAGCACCATTCCATTGAGAAGATATTCCTGTTGCTATTTTATCGGATAATTTAGAAGTTGCTTTTCCTCCATAAAATATCAAATGTTGATTTATTGTGATGGTTTTATTTTTTTTATCTAGTGTGGGCTCACCACTTTGCCCATCGGGATCAATAAATTTTATTGGATTATTCCATACGTAACCATAAATATCCATAGTTTTCTCTGCCAACGGATCAACAACACCCCATCTACCGATGTCTGCCATATAAAATCTTGCGCCATAATCATACAATCCTGATTCCGTCTGCAATTCTTTTCCATTGTAACTGTATTTGTACGCAGGATTTCCCGGTAAAACATTATAGGCTTCATGCTTCATCCCAAAAGGATAATAGTTATTTTCTTCAAGAACTTCTGCGCCGCTTCCATTGTTGAAATAACTTAAACGGATATTTCCCAAATGGTCTGTGTAGTTGTAAATATACTTATTATTTTCGAAATTATAATACCCTTCGGAAGTTGGAACAAATTTAAGCAACTCATTGGTATATTGAAAACCATCCAGATAATCCGTCCTTTCGTTGAAAAGATGGGTTATATTACTGGAATTTTTATAGGAATATTGTTTTCCAACTTTTACTCCATCTGCCCTGTAAGTATATGCTGTATTAACGTATATTTTTCCGGCACGAGTTGTTATAAAATTGTCGAACTTAATGTATTTCGGAAGATTTAAAAAATTATAATCAATTTGCAAAATTCCCTTATCTCTGTGAGAAATCATATTTCCGTTGCTATCATAACGAATTGGATTTCCTGAGGTATCCGGATAACCTCTGTAATCTGTTGAGGAATCGGTAACGGAAGTCAGCCTGTTTCCGGTATAAATATATCCAAGATCATCAATATTAAATGCAGAAGCACCTTGCTGAGATTGCGCCGATCTTTTCAGGTTTGAAATATTTCCGTTAAGATCATATTCCATCTTTTCGAAGTATTCCTTTGCAGAAGGATTGGTATCTTTCTGGTAAAATCCTGCCAGTAGTCTGTTCACTCCATCATAAACATAGCCGTATCTTCTCAGGTTGTCTCCTGTGGTTGTTCCTGTTCTCCAGTCTACTTCCGCAATATTACCGTTGTATTTCGGTTTTACTTTCAGAGTAGAAAAGTCTGTATTGGGCGTTTCAAGCCCTTCCACTTCACTGTATTTTACTTTATACCCGAACAGTTTTCCGTTAAGGTTTGCAGGATCATTAATTTTGGTCATCCATCCGCGGATGTTGTAGGTGTAATCGATGCTCTGAAGATTGTTTCCTACTTTCTTGTTCACAAGCTGGGACAGGTCGTTGTAGGTGTTTTCGGCAAGCAGTTCTTCAGGATTATTGTCTACCTGATGGTAATGTTTTTTCAGCCTGTTCTGGATTCTATTCCTAAAGAAGTTATCTTGGAAGACAAAACAGAACTCGAACAAATTCGATTGATACAACAGCTCGAAGAGGAAGACAAGCAAACCATTTTCCGGCTCGTGGAAAAAATGCTTACCAATAAAAAGTTTAAAGATTTTTTTGCCAAAAACGCAACTACGCTATAAAATACAAAACCCACCGCAATTGCGGTGGGTTATCTATTATTGCTCACGGATTACAAATCCGCGAGATCGGGGTCATGGATTACAAACCTTGGATATCGGTTTTATTTTTTATCAATTATTCTACTAGTTTCTAAATCCGTTTTTACGTATAACCAAGAAGGAAAACGTGGATCAAAAATATTAGGTTTCTCAAATAAAAAAGTATTTCCGTCCAATTTTCCTATAATATGTTGATTAGGAAAGCTAAACTGTATGCTTAAAGCATCCTTGTCCCTGTCCAATATTTTCCAAGAACCTACAATACCTGGCTTTTTAATATCTGTATACTTTAAATAGAAAATATTGTCTTCTTTTAAAACGAGATAACGATAGTCATTATCTGAAAATTCTGTAGGAACCTTATCACCTTTATATACACCTACCACATCTTTTTTTGAAACTTTATTACACGCAAAAAAAGAAAAAAATATTACAAAAATTAATATAAATTTTATTGCTACTTTCATTATTGATTATCTCTTACTTCTGTTAATATATATCTAGTAGGTGCACCATTTTGTGGCTTTTTATTCTGATTATATGGAATATTACCATCTGCTCCATCTGAATTAAAAATCCGCGAGATTGGTTTTTTCTATTTTACTTCTTTATTTTTTATCAATAATGCTTTTATTTCTTCTTTTACTTTTGAATTTAATTTATACACAACCCCCTTATCTTTATTTCTCCAGTAATTTAAATCATAGTCCGAATATAATGTATCTTTCTTTGAAATAAATGTGTAATAGTAATGTCCAAAATCAAATTCGTCTTTATCTTTTAATGAACCTATTTTTATATCTATTTTATTTAATTCCCTACTCAAATTGTTAGATACTAAAGAAAAAGATTTAATACTTGTATTTTTTTTATTAAAAAAATAATGCAATTTAGTATCGTCAATTTCCGCATCATCATATCTTGAATTATCATAATGATACATTATTATTTTTGAAGAAGAGCAAGAAGTTATTGCTAAAAAAGTTAAGATTGAGAATAATATATTTTTCATAGCACATTTATTTCCTTTTTGTAGATTTTACATTAACTACTTTATAACTTTTACCACCATAATTAGTCCTTTTATCCTCTCCTAATTTTGCATTTACCTGATTGGATAATGCCGTGGTATATTTTTCTTCAACATTTGTAAATGATACATTTTTACCTGACTTATCAAACAGTTTATTACCTCCTTCATTAGTAGATTTGTCGGCTCTTCTATCCCAATATTTATCATCATTGAACATATTGTAGCCATGTATCAATTCGTGTCCTAGTCTTGATGTAGGACTGTTATAACCAGTATTTTCTTCACTATTGGGTTTATTTAAATCTTTTGTAAATGATAAACCTTCAGAAGGATCAAAGGTAATTGTACGAGAAAAGGGATTAAAACCATTAGCTTCACTATTTGGGTCTTTTTCAATAATGCCTAATACGTTATCTCTATCATTAATTAAATTATCTAAAATATTAACTGTTTTAGCATCATCTCCTTCTCCTATAGTAATATTCATTGCATCCGAAGAGTATAATTGATCTAATGCTTGATAAGCATTTCTTTCAAATTCATTCTCAATTTTATTATAATCTCTATCTTTCTTATAAGAATATACATTATCTCCAATTCTTATTTCTCTTCCGTCTGGATCTGTAAAAATTACAGGATTATTCACGGCGTAATTATATGGTGAGTGTCTTCTATACTTTTCCGCGAGCGGATCAGCTACGCCCCAACGTCCGATGTCCGGCATATAAAACCTTGCTCCGTAATCATACATGCCCGTCTCCTGCAATTCCTTCCCATTGTACTTATAATTCTTATACGAACTCGCTCCGAAGAAAGAATTTCCGCTCTTCAAATGATTCATTCCAAAAGGATAATAATCATTAGCATCCACAATTTCTAGAGCGCCTGCGCTGTTTTTTCCAAAACTTACCCTTGTATTTCCCAAGTGATCTTTATACTGGTAAATATATTGATTATTTCCGCAAAATTTATTAACATAAAAAATAATACTCACTACTAAAATTTAAAGACTTCTTTAATAAAAATGTAGTTTTATTATAACACAAAACCCACCGCAATTGCAGTGGGTTCTTTATTGTTGCTCACGGATTATAAATCCGCATCATCGGGTTTTTTTTGAATTAAAAACTTTATTTATAATTTAGAAAACCCACATGTTTAGTATATGACCGACTTTGTGTGGCAGTTAAGGTAGCATAAGTCTGTACCTATTTTTTTGCTTTAATTGATAGACATATATTTTTTTAGTAGTTTTTAAACTATCAAGCGTCACTTTTAAAGCTATCTTGTTTTTATGATTAATGCCATCATCAATTTCTTCTATATCCTTTATAGGATGATAGATTGTAAAAATATAATCATCCTCTTTGTTCAGTTTATTATTGGATGATATCTCTATACCTATACTTTCTAAGTTAGAATCAGATATAATATAACCATAACTGTCATATAAATAAGAGTTTTTGAAAAGAGTATCATTAAAAATTTTAAAATTACACTCATCAACAAACTGTATTTCTACTTTACTTTTTTTATTAACAAAATAAAATAGTAAAGATATAATTGAGAGAGAAAATATTATTCCTAAAATTATTTTTTTGCTCATGATAAATAGTTATTATTAAGGATAAACTCTATAGTTTCCTGATGGAACATTCATTTTTTGTGGTATTTGTTGACCACCTTTAAAAAACTGCCAAGTTCCTCCATAATACCACTGAGGTGTAGCCTGACCTGAACCATTAAAGTTTACTTTCTTGTTGGTTCCTCTAACCTGTCCTATTGATGTATCTTTACTAAAACCTTTTGCCAGTGTAGTACCCGCAGTCATTGGAGTAGCATTTGGATTGTTTGAATTACAGGTATTTAACAATAGCGTAGCTTCAGAAATGTTAGCTTTTGGATCAGGCAAATCAGCAATTTTTGTTCCTTGTGTTTTAGAGCCACTTGTTTTACCGCTATCTGTTGAAACTATATATTCTCCATCTTTAGTTTTAGAGTTATTGTCAGGATCTATATTTAAATGAAGAGCTTGATTTGTACCATGATGATTTAAAACAATTTCAGATGGTTTCCCTTCCATATCGCCCCAATCCTGCGCAAAATCTTTTTCTGTCATTGCATCACTTAAGGCTACACTTCCTTTTCCATATTTTTTTTCATACTCAGCATACTGTTGCATAGTTTGTTCACTAAACCCACCATCTTCCCCAGATTTATCGGGATTATAGAAAATATAAACTTTAACATTCTTTAATTGATCTGAAGATAATTCTTTCCCATTTTTATCTCTCCAATCCTCATTTTGCATTCCATCGGAATCAATAAACCTAATTGGATTATTAAATGCATAGTTATAAGGACTATGTCGTCTCATTTTCTCCGCTAAAGGATCTACTACGATCCATCGTCCTATATCTGGCATATAAAATCTTGCTCCGTAATCATACATGCCGGACTCCTGCAACTCTTTTCCGTTGTATTTATAATTCTTATACGAACTTGATCCAAAGAATGAATTTCCACTTTTTAGGTGATTCATTCCGAAAGGATAATAATCATTAGCATCCACAATTTCTAGAACTCCTGCGCTGTTTTTCCCAAAACTTACCCTTGTATTTCTCAAGTGATCTTTATACTGGTAAATATATTGATTTTTTATGTAATCGTAAAATCCTTCTGAAGTCGGCAAAAACTGTAGTTCAGAATTCTTCAGCATTCCGACAGGTTCCAGACCTCCGATGTCCACAAGACTGAACGCCTGGGTTTCCATCGCTCTGAAACTCTCAAGATTGGAAGCCGAAAAAGAAGAGCTTCCACCGCCTCCGCCACCTGAATTAGTGATGTTCTGATACTGGAAGCCGTCAAGGTAATCAATGGTCTTTACAGAGGTTGTGTAGCCGTTAATTCCGGAAATCGTTGTGGTGTTTACCTTACGGAGCTTTGTCCCGTCGGCGCGGTATTTCGTATCCAGTTTCACCATTTCAATGCCGTCCCTGCTGTATTCCAGATGATGGGGAAGATTTAAATGATTGTATTTGATCACACTGATTCCCTTATCCGGCATACTGATCATGTTTCCGTTCACATCATATCCGATGGTTTGTCCGCCGCCTTCGTATCCTGTTGCATTCTGTGCATAATCATTGATGTTGGTAAGCCTGTTGCCGGTATTGCCGGAAGCATAGATGTATTGCAGGTTGTCAATCATGGTCGGCGTTGTATTCCCATATTCCAGAACCGAGGTTCTGTAAAGACTGGTGATATTCCCGTTCAGATCATACGCTAAAGATTCCGTATTCTCTTTACTGTTCGGGTTTTGGGGATTCTGGTAAAACCCTGCCGTTAACCTGTTAATTTTGTCATAAGCATACCCGTATCTTTTCGGGGTTGTTGATGGATTGGCACCAATAGATTCTACGGCTCTCCAGTCTACTTCGGCAATATTCCCGTTGTATTTCGGGACAACATTCTTTCCTGAAAACTGAGCTGTATCCGGATTTTCGATCCCCTCGCGACTGGTATATTTTATTTTGTAGGAAAACAGTTTTCCTCCAAGATCCGTTGCCGCCATCTGGTTTTTGTTGATGTCTGTCATCCATCCGCGGATGTTGTAGGTGTAATCGATGCTTTGAAGATTATTCCCTACTTTCTTGTTCACAAGCTGGGACAGATCGTTGTAGGTGTTTTCGGCAAGCAGTTCTTCAGGATTATTGTCTACCTGATGGTAATGTTTTACCAACCTGTTTTGGGAATCGTACTCAAACCTTTCCTGTACCGTTACCCCGACTTCGCCCTGCTTTCTGAGGTGATAGGTATTGGTTTTTAAAGGAACCCCCGCAAAATCCAGCTCGGTTTCGGTGTTGGTGTATCCTCCGAGATGGTTGGTGCTTTTGGTGGCAATTGCTCTTCCCGTCGAATCGTAATAGCTGTATGTTTTCGTCCAGTTGTTGTCCTCAATGTTTTTAACGTAGGCAGCGGTTAAAATTCCCATCGTGGAAGCATCTTCACTGCTTCCCAGGGTCTGTTTCATCGTATGCTGCCCGAGAACCGTTGCCGGAACCGCCGGAGCTTCGGGAGGGTAGGTGTCGTAATAATTAACCGAAAGCAGGGTCATGCTTCC
>NZ_JACLCU010000019.1:0-5244 GCF_014218905.1 Chryseobacterium sp. C3
AAAACTTTGAGTGAGTCAGACAAACATACAATGGAGAGTTTGATCCTGGCTCAGGATGAACGCTAGCGGGAGGCCTAACACATGCAAGCCGAGCGGTAGAGATTCTTCGGAATCTTGAGAGCGGCGCACGGGTGCGGAACACGTGTGCAACCTGCCTTTATCTGGGGGATAGCCTTTCGAAAGGAAGATTAATACCCCATAATATTTTGGATGGCATCATTTAAAATTGAAAACTCCGGTGGATAGAGATGGGCACGCGCAAGATTAGATAGTTGGTAGGGTAACGGCCTACCAAGTCAATGATCTTTAGGGGGCCTGAGAGGGTGATCCCCCACACTGGTACTGAGACACGGACCAGACTCCTACGGGAGGCAGCAGTGAGGAATATTGGACAATGGGTGAGAGCCTGATCCAGCCATCCCGCGTGAAGGACGACGGCCCTATGGGTTGTAAACTTCTTTTGTACAGGGATAAACCTTTCCACGTGTGGAAAGCTGAAGGTACTGTACGAATAAGCACCGGCTAACTCCGTGCCAGCAGCCGCGGTAATACGGAGGGTGCAAGCGTTATCCGGATTTATTGGGTTTAAAGGGTCCGTAGGCGGATCCGTAAGTCAGTGGTGAAATCTCATAGCTTAACTATGAAACTGCCATTGATACTGCGGGTCTTGAGTAAGGTAGAAGTAGCTGGAATAAGTAGTGTAGCGGTGAAATGCATAGATATTACTTAGAACACCAATTGCGAAGGCAGGTTACTATGTCTTAACTGACGCTGATGGACGAAAGCGTGGGGAGCGAACAGGATTAGATACCCTGGTAGTCCACGCCGTAAACGATGCTAACTCGTTTTTGGGCTTTCGGGTTCAGAGACTAAGCGAAAGTGATAAGTTAGCCACCTGGGGAGTACGAACGCAAGTTTGAAACTCAAAGGAATTGACGGGGGCCCGCACAAGCGGTGGATTATGTGGTTTAATTCGATGATACGCGAGGAACCTTACCAAGACTTAAATGGGAATTGATCGGTTTAGAAATAGACCTTCCTTCGGGCAATTTTCAAGGTGCTGCATGGTTGTCGTCAGCTCGTGCCGTGAGGTGTTAGGTTAAGTCCTGCAACGAGCGCAACCCCTGTCACTAGTTGCCATCATTCAGTTGGGGACTCTAGTGAGACTGCCTACGCAAGTAGAGAGGAAGGTGGGGATGACGTCAAATCATCACGGCCCTTACGTCTTGGGCCACACACGTAATACAATGGCCGGTACAGAGGGCAGCTACACAGCGATGTGATGCAAATCTCGAAAGCCGGTCTCAGTTCGGATTGGAGTCTGCAACTCGACTCTATGAAGCTGGAATCGCTAGTAATCGCGCATCAGCCATGGCGCGGTGAATACGTTCCCGGGCCTTGTACACACCGCCCGTCAAGCCATGGAAGTCTGGGGTACCTGAAGTCGGTGACCGTAACAGGAGCTGCCTAGGGTAAAACAGGTAACTAGGGCTAAGTCGTAACAAGGTAGCCGTACCGGAAGGTGCGGCTGGAACATCTCATTTTAGAGCGTCATTAGACGATAAACAAAATTAGTGTAGCAATACACAAAGCACTTACTTAAAGAAAAGCTTTAGTTTTTTATTTGGTTGATATATATAAAAAATACAAAACCCACTAGAAATTAGTAAAAGGGAAAGAGATTGAGAAATGAAGAAGGGGAAAAGTATATTACTTATTACTCATCACCCATTACTCATACAAAGTCTCGTAGCTCAGCTGGTTAGAGCGCTACACTGATAATGTAGAGGTCGGCAGTTCGAGCCTGCCCGAGACTACTAATTAAGGCGGCTGGCAAATAGCTTATAGCTTATGGCAAAAAATCCAAAAGCAATTAGCAAGAAGCCAACAGCACCTAGAGGGGGAATTAGCTCAGCTGGCTAGAGCGCCTGCCTTGCACGCAGGAGGTCAAGGGTTCGACTCCCTTATTCTCCACCAATTGGGTTTCAAGTTTAATATTCAAAGTTCCAATAACGGAAGATGAGAGCCATTTTCCATGAACCAAGAACCTTAAACTATGAACCAGAAATAAGATCATTGACATTAACGGTAAAGACATCACAAAGAGAAAACCGAGCACTTATAAGTGCTTGAGTAACCTAAAAATAGGAAAGAAATCGTTAAGGGCGTATGGCGGATGCCTAGGCTTTCAGAGGCGACGAAGGACGTGGTAAGCTGCGAAAAGCTGCGGGGATTGGCACACACGAATTGATCCGCAGATGTCCGAATGGGGCAACCCAATACATTGAAGATGTATTACCTCGTAAGAGGAGCAAACCCGGAGAACTGAAACATCTAAGTACCCGGAGGAAAAGAAATCGAAGAGATTCCGTAAGTAGTGGCGAGCGAAAGCGGATTAGCCCAAAAGTCTTTATATGTTTAAAAGAATGTTCTGGAAAGAACAGCCATAGAGGGTGATAGCCCCGTATTTGAAAGGCATATTTGGATGATAAATGAGTAGGGCGGGACACGTGAAATCCTGTCTGAATATGGGGGGACCATCCTCCAAGGCTAAATACTCCTGAAAGACCGATAGTGAACAAGTACTGTGAAGGAAAGGTGAAAAGCACTTCGAATAGAAGGGTGAAATAGAACCTGAAACCGTACGCCTACAAGCGGTCGGAGCAGATTAATTCTGTGACGGCGTGCCTTTTGCATAATGAGCCTACGAGTTAATTTTACTAGCGAGGTTAAGGTATTAAGTACCGGAGCCGGAGCGAAAGCGAGTCTGAATAGGGCGAATAGTTAGTAGGATTAGACGCGAAACCTTGTGATCTACCCATGGGCAGGTTGAAGCTTTGGTAACACAAAGTGGAGGACCGAACCGGTTGACGTTGAAAAGTCTTCGGATGACCTGTGGGTAGGGGTGAAAGGCCAATCAAACTGGGAGATAGCTCGTACTCTCCGAAATGCATTTAGGTGCAGCGTCGTATATAAGTTTATTAGAGGTAGAGCTACTGATTGGATGCGGGGGTTTCACCGCCTACCAATTCCTGACAAACTCCGAATGCTAATAAATGTTCTACGGCAGTGAGGGCATGGGTGCTAAGGTCCATGTCCGAGAGGGAAAGAACCCAGACCAACAGCTAAGGTCCCCAAATTTCTGTTAAGTTGAAGCAACGCGGTTGGACTGCATTGACAGCTAGGATGTTGGCTTGGAAGCAGCCATTCATTTAAAGAGTGCGTAACAGCTCACTAGTCGAGCGGTCCGGCATGGATAATAATCGGGCATAAACAGAATACCGAAGCTATGGATTTATAATTAATTATATCTGGTAGGAGAGCATTCTATCGGCGTAGAAGCTGAGTCGTGAGGCTTGGTGGAGCTTATAGAAAAGAAAATGTAGGCATAAGTAACGATAAAGGGGGCGAGAAACCCCCTCACCGAAAGACTAAGGTTTCCTCAGCCATGCTAATCAGCTGAGGGTTAGTCGGGACCTAACGCGAACCCGAAAGGGGTAGTGGATGGACAATGGGTTAATATTCCCATACTTGCTCACACTAAAAAGGGGACGGTTCGATGTAGCTATTGAAGACGGACGGAAGTGTCAAGGCTTAGCCTTCGGGCGAAGCTGTTATAGTGTAATCGGATCCAAGAAAAGCCGAAGTGAAGCAACCCGTACCAAAACCGACACAGGTGGTCGAGGAGAGAATCCTAAGGTGCTCGAGTGAGTCGTGGCTAAGGAACTAGGCAAAATAGTCTCGTAACTTCGGAAGAAGAGACGCCAGCAGCAATGCTGGCCGCAGTGAAGAGGCCCAGGCGACTGTTTATCAAAAACACAGGACTCTGCTAAATCGAAAGATGCTGTATAGGGTCTGACACCTGCCCGGTGCTGGAAGGTTAAGGAAGGGCGTTAGCGTAAGCGAAGCGTTTGACTGAAGCCCCAGTAAACGGCGGCCGTAACTATAACGGTCCTAAGGTAGCGAAATTCCTTGTCGGGTAAGTTCCGACCTGCACGAATGGTGTAACGATCTGGGCACTGTCTCAGCCACGAGCTCGGTGAAATTGTAGTATCGGTGAAGATGCCGATTACCCGCAATGGGACGAAAAGACCCTGTGAACCTTTACTATAACTTCGTATTGACTTTGAGTAAGTAATGTGTAGGATAGGTGGGAGGCTTTGAAGCAGGCACGCTAGTGTTTGTGGAGCCGCCGTTGAAATACCACCCTTTACTTACTTGGAGCCTAACTTCTTTCAGAAGGACATTGCGTGGTGGGTAGTTTGACTGGGGTGGTCGCCTCCAAAAGAGTAACGGAGGCTTTCAAAGGTACCCTCAGCACGCTTGGTAACCGTGCGTAGAGTGTAATGGCATAAGGGTGCTTGACTGTGAGACCTACAAGTCGATCAGGTGCGAAAGCAGGACATAGTGATCCGGTGGTTCCGTATGGAAGGGCCATCGCTCATAGGATAAAAGGTACTCCGGGGATAACAGGCTAGTCTCCCCCAAGAGCTCACATCGACGGGGAGGTTCGGCACCTCGATGTCGGCTCGTCACATCCTGGGGCTGGAGAAGGTCCCAAGGGTTGGGCTGTTCGCCCATTAAAGTGGCACGCGAGCTGGGTTCAGAACGTCGTGAGACAGTTCGGTCTCTATCTATTGCGGGCGTTAGATGTTTGAGAGGGCTTGATTCTAGTACGAGAGGACCGAATTGAACAAACCTCTGGTGTATCAGTTGTACCGCCAGGTGCACCGCTGAGTAGCTATGTTTGGAAGAGATAAGCACTGAAAGCATATAAGTGCGAAACTCGCCTCAAGATGAGACATCTTTTAAGGGTCGTGGGAGATGACCACGTTGATAGGCTACAGGTGTAAAGTTGGTAACAGCATAGCCGAGTAGTACTAATTACCCGTAGATTTATAGCCTATTCATAAGTAATGAGTAAGGTAATGAGCAATCATTCTTATCATAACTTAGCTTAAGTATTTATAAGTGCAACACTGGTTTTGCCTTTGTGATGAAATTTACCGATAAAAACATTTAATGTTTAAAGTTTAGGGTTCAAGGTTTAAAGTGCAACAGCAATAAACATCAAACCCGGAACACAAAACCTTAAATTATATACAACCTTTAGGGTGGTTTTAGCGGTGGGGCTCACCTGTTCCCATTCCGAACACAGAAGTTAAGCCCACCAGCGCCGATGGTACTGCGACAAGCGGGAGAGTAGGTCGCCGCCAGTTTTTATTTAAAAGTCTCATAGATTAA
>NZ_JACLCU010000001.1:0-62132 GCF_014218905.1 Chryseobacterium sp. C3
TGATAGATTTGGAAAGCGCTACATCGATTTTGTTTGTGGGAAAAGAAATACTTCCACTTTCAAAAAGCTCTGGAACAATTTAAAAGACAGGGAAATTAATGGTTTTTGCAGTGACTATTGGAAAAGTTATTCAGAATTAATTCCTAAGGAGAAACATTGCGAATCAAAAGCGGAAACATTCACAGTTGAGAGCTATAATTCCAGAATAAGGCATTATTTAGCGAGATTCAAAAGGAAAACAAAATGTTACTCTAAAAAGCAGTTTATGCTGGAAAACTCTTTAAAGTTGCTTTTTCTAAAACTAAATAAACAATTATATATTTTAAAATAACAAATACAAAATTTTAAATGTTGAGTTTGTTTAAACTTTTTAAAATAAAAATAGTCTTATTGGAAAACGCAAACGCGCAGGATTTTTATTAGTCTCAAATCTTTGTACCTTAAGACAATACCGTATTTAATGAATATTTTTCGTCGTTGCTATGATTATTTCTATTAAGGTAAACAAGTTTGTTTTGTAGATGAATTTAAAGTATTCTAAAAAACAATTAAATATCCTATTTTTGCTAAAACTCCGGATAATCGTGAAGAATAGTTTAAGTTGGATTTTGATCTTATTTCTTTTGGTTTCAGTTTTGAACAATTGCTTAAGCAGTAAGGTTCAGAAAGAAATCAACCAGAAAAATGCTTTTTTGGATAATCTTAGAAAACTTTATTCTTCGGGCGATTCTTCACAATGGCCAAAACCTGTTCTTGATCCTGAATCTGCCCCGACTTTTGTGGAAATCGGACATTTGCCGGAGGTGGAATTTCCAAAAGATAATCCCTATTCTTCCGAAAAAGAACTCTTGGGAAAAACGCTTTTTTTCGATCCCAGACTTTCAAAATCCAATCAGATTGCGTGTGCTTCCTGTCACGATCCGGAATTGGGATGGGGCGACAGCAGAACGGTTTCTTTCGGGCACGACCGACAGCTCGGAACCCGAAATGCAATGACCATTCTGAATGCTGCTTTTGCAAAATCTCTATTTTGGGACGGAAGAGCAAAATCTCTGGAAGAACAGTCGCAGATGCCGATTCAGGATCAGAGAGAAATGAGTGAACATATTGATATTGCGGCAGGAAAAATTGCAAAAATAAAAGGCTATGAGATTTTATTCGAAAAAGCTTTTGGCGATAAAACTGTTACCAAAGACCGCATTTCCAAAGCCATTGCCACGTTTGAAAGAACGATAAAAAGTTCTCCAAGCAAGTTTGATGCGTTTATCGACGGAAAGCCGGAAGTATATACCAATGACGAATTGATGGGGCTTCATCTTTTCAGAACAAAAGCGCAGTGTATCAACTGCCACAATTCGGGATATTTTTCAAATAACCGTTTTGAAAATGTGGGAACTTCTTTACTTGGCGAAAAAGGAGAGGATCTTGGAAGGTATGCAGTGACAAAGGTTGCGGATGATGCAGGGAAATTCAGGGTTCCGGGTTTAAGAGAGGTTTCCAAAACTGCACCTTATTTGCACAACGGTTCTATGACAAGTTTAAAAGAAGTTATTGAATTTTACAGCAAGGGAAATCCTGAATATACCCAGAAAAGATCTACTATATATGAAGGAATTACTTTGCATTCTCAAAAATCGGGTATGGTGAGAATGCTTGAACTATCGGATGAAGAAATTTCACAGTTGGAAGCATTTTTAAGAACTTTATCCTCCAAAACGGAAAAAATAACACTGCCTGAACTTCCAAAATAAAACCTCCGGAAATTCCGAAGGTTCTGGAAGCAGATGCATTTTTACATACCTCTGCGAAAGTAAATATTAATAATTAATTTTTTATTGCTTTTACGGTATACTGAGAACCATCTTTCAATCGGATAATGAATAAGTATAATCCTGAATTTAATGTACTTACATTAATTTCTTTTGAAGGATTTTCAATAGTTTTAATAATTCTTCCCGAAACATCGCTGATGCTCACGGATTTTACTTTTTCAATATCTGAAATGCTCACAGTATCTTTGAAAGGATTCGGATATACTTTAACTGTATTTTTAGCCCCTGAAACTTCGCCTGTAGCCAAAACAGGGTTCTGTTTTACCTCAACATTGTCCAGTAAAACATCATCATAAAAATAACCGTTGCCGTTTACATTTTTATCTACCGTAAATCTCACCTGAATGGTTGTTCCGATGTAAGATGAAGGCAAAGGAATTCCTACAGGTCTCCATTGGTTGGAATTGGAGGTATCGCTCCATAGAGAAACCCATCCGCTTCCGCTATTTACTTCTACTGTAAGTTTGTTGTTATCATAGGTTGAAGGACTCACTGTAGTACTTGTAGAGGTAGAGTGGTTTTTAAACCATTCAAACGAAATATAAGGAGATGTTAATCCTGCTAAACTTATGTAAGGAGTAATCAGTTGTACCGTATTAACTCCCGCTCCGCTGTACGGAGAACTCGCGTCTACCCAAGCGTAAGTTCCTGCTGCTCTTCCGTTATTGGCAAGGTTGGCTCCATAATCGGCACTTCCTGAAAATTTCCATAAAAGATTCGCGGTTGTACTTCCCGGATTGGTATTCGTCCAGCAATTCGGTACAGTTGCATTATCAAAAGTCTGGGTAAATGGCGCAGATAATGTGGCGCATGCTGTTGTAACCGAAACAGGTCCCCACCAGGTACTTTTATCTGAACTGCTGCATGCAGATCTTATCCAGAAGTTGTATGTTGTAGCCGGAGCAAGTCCGTTGATGGTTGTTGAAGTTGCAGTACTGCTTCCTGAAGCTGTGGTTGCAGCAGTTGGTGCCGTGGTGTTTGTAGAATAATAATATTCATATCCTCCTGCCGGAGCAGAAGCCGGAGCCGTCCAGGAAATTCCTGCACTGTTTGCCAAAACATTAGACGAAGTTAATGCAGAAGGAGCAAAACATGACGGAAGAGGTTCCCAGTAGACATCATCGTAATAATAAGATTTTCCGTCTGCTGTATTTCTGATCGCTAGTCTTGCGTTGGAAGGAACAGAAGAAGGAACGATCACTGAATATTCGCTTGTTGAACCGTAGCTGGTGTTGCTGATGCTTAAAGTCTGTAACAATACAAATGTTGAGCTGTTTACCGGATCCGTAACGTATCCTACATTCAGCGTTCCTGTCGCTGTGCTTACTCTTGCTTTTAATCTTAACCAATGTGTTCCTGCATTGATATTGCTGAACTGAGGAAGAACAACGGTTGTTGGATTTTGAGTCGTTGAGCTGTACTGGTAAATATTTCTTACGCCCGAAGCCGGTGTTGTAGAGGTGATTGTCTGGCTTCCATTCGTATCAATAATTCTTGCCCAGCAATCCGGTACGATATTTCCTGTGGCATAAGACTCAAAATCTTCAAACATGGAAGTCATGGCTCCGCATAACGTCTTGAATGTACCTGAAAAAGACCACGCGCTCTGACTTGTTGCACCGCTGCAGTTTGCTCTTACCCAATAATAATAGGTGGTATTAGGATTTAAACCCGGAATTGTAGTTGAGGTTCCCGAAACTCCCGGAAGATTAGGCGTTGCTGCCGCAGCTGGAGGTGTATTGGTTGTGCTGTAATAAATATCATACGTGGTAGCCGTCGTTCCCGTTGCAGGTGTCCATGAAACTGCTGCGGAATTTGCCGTAAGAGTTCCTACCGCATTCAATGTAGGAGGCGCACAAGTGGAATAAGCATCTGCTGAAAAGGCAAAAATATTGGTATAACCCTGTGCGGTTGATGTTTTGGTAATTGTAATGCTTTGGATGGGCTTTGTCTGATTGGCTGCATCTAACGTCAGCAATGTCTGGTACAATCTCGGATTGGTTCCGCTCCCTGATTCCAGAGTGTCGTTTGTTCTGTTGATTCTTCCGAATCCCTGTATTGCGAATCCGGTTCCGTTATACCAGTCTGAAACCGCAACTCCCGTAAAGGTCTGGGAAGTGTTGTCGGTAAAATTAACGGTTACCGTAACGGTAGAAGCACCGCTTCCGCTGGTTGCGAGCATATATAATTTAAATGCTGCTGTCGGTGTTGAAAAAGTTATTGTTCCGGAATCGTTCTGGTTAGCCAGTTTCAGAGAATTGTTTGCACTGTAACTGGCTAATTTATAAGATAATCCCGGAGTTGTGGAAACTACACTGTTAACGATGCCGTCATTCGGTAAACCGTAAGTAAGGGGAGTACTGGAAGAGGTCAGCTGAAAATCTCTCGATACAAAAGCGAATGATACGCCGTCTACATCGGTTGAGGTAGTTACTGCGGAAGATCCGACTCCGTTTGCAATAACATCGGAATTAAGCCCCGAAGAAATAAGCATTGGCTGGAAATTTTGAGCTGCTGCTGTAGAAGCTGCCAAGACAGCTCCCGTATACATCGCTCTTGAAAGTAATTTTAAATTCATGCTAAAAAATTATAAGGTATTATTTGTTTGAAATTGTTTAGTCACGGTTTTTTACAAGAATCCATCCCGAATATTTTACAGGAGTATTTTTCTTATCATTTTCATTCCATGATACGGAGTACCAGTAGTTTCCGGTAGATATTTTTCTTCCGTTTGCGGTTCCGTCCCATTTGTATTTATTGGATTTGTCGGCTTTATGAATCTGCGCACCATATCTGTCAAAAATATTGAAAACAAGATTTTGTTTTCCGGCGAGTGCAGAATAATCAATAAAATCATTCACACCATCTCCGTTGGGAGTTATTACGTTGATGAGATTAGGAACCAATATATTTACAGTAATAGGATCGCAGTCATAAGCATCTTTTACAAAAATTTTAATGTCGCCTCTCGGTATATTTTTAAACTCGTTAGAATCCTGCCATTTGATTCCGTCTAATGAATACTGATAAGGAATCGTTCCGCCGATTGCATGAACCGTAACTTCATTATTATTATTAATATCAATACTGGAAATCACGGGCTGTTCCGATGCATATACTTTTACTTCCTGCAATGCCACGCACTGTCCTGTTTTAAGTTTTACCCAATATGTTCCCACGCCTACATTACTGATGGACTGGGTAGTTGCTCCAGTACTCCATAAATAGCCTGTAAATCCGGGTCCTGCATCCAAGTTTGTTTTATCTTCCATGCAAATAATTTTATCTTCCAGAACATTGGAAAATACAGGCGGAATGACTTCAAGAGTAACCTTTGCGATGTCATAACAGCCGAAAGAATTGCTTACTCTGATGAATACAACTCCGTTTGGCGCAATATAATTTACAGGATCTGAAATTTCATTGGTCTGATTTTCAGCGTCGGTTAACGACGGATAGTAATTTTTAACAACACCCGATGTACTGATTACCGAAGCGGTTGTTAAATTGAATAACCCTGTTGCCGGATTGTTTTCCAGAAAGCAGGTTCTTAAAGATGCATCGTTGGTGGTAACGGTAGGAGCAACTTTTAAAGTAATCGTAGCATCGTTGTTATCGCAAAGAACCTGTGAAGGATCTTTAATTATCACCGATACATTGGTATCTGCACTGTATTGAAAATTGGTAGGATTGGTGATAGGAGAGCCACCTGTATAATAGGCAAAAGTATAGTTATTCGGATTGGTAGTAAGCTGAGAATTTAAAGAAGTTAAATCCACGGTTGCCATTCCGGTAACATCCGGACATATATTTTTTGTAATGGCTCCCTGTAATAAAGGGATTTTGTCTACATACACCTTTACATTTTTAATGGAATGTCTGGATCTGTTTCCTCCTGTGGAAGCCGAAAAACCAAAATATCCGACTGTCATTGCAGCAGCAGTTCCGGAAGGAGCAAAAGACTGGTTACAGATGAGGTTTCCGTTGATGGTAATTTTCACAATCCAGTTTGCCGGAGCTGCCGGATCTACCTGTGCGGTCACTTCTACGTGTTTGTAAGCCGTTCCCTGAAACGGAAGCGTGGTATTCATATCCGGAGAATGAAAAGAGCTTCCCGGAACATTGAAAAACTCAACATTGTTGGTGTCTGTTGTGTTGACGATCTGTCCGTAACCAACGTGAACTTTGCTCATTACCGCAGTGGTGGTATTGTTATAGGTATCAAATCCTACCACAAATCCTATCGCGTTCAATGAAACACCAAGACCTGAACCCAGTACACTTGCACTAGGAGGATTGGCAAGATACCAGAAAGCAATACCGTCTCCGTTTGAGTTCTGATTAGAATCCATTCTGAAATCGAATTCTATCCTCCATTTATCGCAGTATTTCAGGTTAATAGGTTGATTTAATCTGATAGAGCCTGATTGATGATTAATATCTTGAGTTAACTGGATGAAATCTGTATTTACAGAAGTCGGAGCTACCATTGTCCATCCGGTAGTATTAACCGGATTTCCTGTAAGTTGATAAGTCTGTGAAAAGAGAAGATTAGAGAAAGAAGATAAAATAGTAAATAACAAAAAAGAATAGCTTTGTTTCATGCGTTAAAAGTTTATATAATCTGTGAATAATCATTACAGAGATAACCTTATTTCATTTTTGTGTACAGTTTCCGAAGATGATTTTAATGTCTGATTAAAAATCAATAGAAAATAAAATTATAATTTTCGCATAAATGTATGTATAATGGATATGTTTTTGATATTTTTAAGATAAATAAGTAAATTAATCTTTAATTTTATTTATAAAAAGTGAAAATTTCTTTAATGTTAATGAAAATTAATTATTCATAGAATAATATTCTTTTTAATGGTTTATTTTTAGTCTTTTTTAGGTATCGTAATGGTTTTGATAATCTTCGTATACCACAGTGGAGGGCTATACAATACCTGAAATTTATTAAAAGAGCAAAAAAAACAGTTGCACAACCTGTGCAACTGTAGTCCCTAAGATTATTTAAACTAAAAATGTGTATTTTTAATTGAAATATTTTTTTTAATATTATCAGATAAATGTATATTTATTGATTTAAACTGTAAAAAGTAAGGGTTACAAAACAAGACCACCCCATAATTAGAGTGATCTTGCTATAAAATATTCCCTTTTACTTGTATGTCTTTGTAATTATATTTTGTAACAGCATCTTCATTCTTGGTGTTTTAGTTTTAGTAAAAATAGAGATTAAGAATAAAACAATAATCAATGTCATATAATTAAGTAAAATAAACTTTAAAATTGTCATTATGTAGAATATAATTCTTTATATTTGGAGAAATAATAACCTCTAAAAGAATAATATTCTATGGAACATCTTGATAGTAAAGATTTACAGTTACTCAGATTACTCCAAAGTGATGCAAAACTAACCGTAAAAGAACTGGCAAAAGAAGTTAATCTTTCTCCTTCTCCTGTTTTTGAACGGGTAAAGCGACTGGAACAGGAAGGGTATGTAAAAAAATATGCCGCCGTTTTGGATGCTGAAAAACTTAATTTGGGATTCACTGTATATTGCCAGTTAAAACTAAAAAGCAACGACAGTTATCTGGCGGTAGAATTTGAAAGAGAAATTATGGAAATCGAAGAAGTGGCAGAATGTTACAGTATTTCCGGAGATTTTGACTTTCTGCTTAAAGTATACGTGAAAGATATGAAGCAATACCAGAATTTTGTTTTTAATATTCTCGGAGCCGTTCCGTCCATCGGAAGCACGCACAGTACTTTTGTGATGGCTCAGGTGAAAAACACCCATGGATTAACCATTTAATTCTTAAGCTGTTTCACCGTAAAATAAAACCTCCGGATTTCTCCGGAGGTTTTTTTTTATGGAATGACAAAATTTAAATTTCGCTTGGAGTAAGTCCTGCCGTAGGATCAAAAGCTTCATTTTCGTCCATGCTTCTGAACTGCATCTCTGTTTCCGGTCTTTTTCTCATCGTATTAACCGTTACGTGAGGCCAGTTAATAGGCTGTGCAGAACCTGTTGCCGGAAAAACAAGATTGATGGTTTGCGAATACTGAAGAATCTGATCTGCGTTTCCATCGCTGTCCGTAATATCTTCGATCCAGAAAGTCGCATCCATTTTGGTTGCATTTACATTCGTCTGGATGAAAGGAATATTTAAAATTCCGCCATTCGCGTCCGGAGTGCTTGTAGACATCTCGATTACCGTCATGTTGGTTACTCCTCCTGTAGAACCTACCAGACTTTCCAGAGTAGACTGAAGAAAAGCGTTTGGATTTACCTGATTAAATTCCGCAAACTGAGGATTTCCAATGATGGGATCCGAATATCCCAGTTGAGTAATTGGTCCTCCGTTCAGCATCGTAGGAATAGACGAAGCAGGATCGAAAAAGCCAGTTCCCGGATTTTCTGCATCGAAAGAACTTCCTAAAGCTAATAAAGAATTTCCGTGAGGAATAGTAGACATTCTTGCAATCGTATAACCTCCGTTCGGCTGTCCTATATTTAAAAACAAACCTGTTTCTACGTGTATGGTAGAACCTTTCGGAAAACCTTTGTCGTTACAAAAGCTTGTTTCGCATGCACTTACGATCTGCTGTTCGTACAATAACCCGAAAATGAGCTGTTCAACCTGTTGTCCTTTTACAACGGGACCTCTGTTTCCTGCCTGTACGACAACAGGATTAAAAGTTAGTGTTTCTGTATAAGGAATGACCTCAAAAACAAAGCCCGTATCCTGTCCCGGTACGGAAATGGTGTTCCAACCCGAAGAAGCCTCACTTCCCGGAATCTGTACATTTTCCCAGACACCTACAAGAGGAGCCAGAGCTCCCAAATCTGATGATGCAACTTTGTGTAACGGGAGAACCTGTGCTCCCAAAGTTAAGCCTCTTACTTTACTTTCTAAATTCATAATAATGGGTTTTTATGGTTAAAGTTTTTAATTTCATTAAATATAATATGCTCTTGTCTGAATGGCTGCCGGAGCCGACATGCTGGTTCTTACCGCGAAAGCTGGAGTATTTCCGATAAGGATTTCCATATCTTTTTTCATCGGATGTTCGGAGTTTCCGTATTCCATGCTTACACGTTTGCTGCTTTCTTCGGCATTTAAGAAATATAAATTGGTAGGCTGTAGAATATTCCAACGGCAGCCAATCAGTTTTCCTTCATTCTGTCCGTATTCTGTGATGGGCGAAAAAGCCGACATTTCAGGAATAAGATCTGCGACATCTGCTTTACAAGTGAAAATAGTTTCTTCGCTGTTTTCAGGATCGTTGCAGGTTACTGTCCATGTATTTTGTCCCGTAACGTTAAGGGAAGGAATATTGATGGTAAAAGTTGTTTTGAATTTCGGCTCTCCGAACAGTTCTATTCCGGCTTGTATCGCCATATCTGCATCGCAGGGAACATGAACGCGTTTATGTCCCATTAATTTTGTCTGTTCTTCCCCTCTCAGATATTCTTCTGCAGTAACAAAAGCAACCGTATCTTTTTGAGATTCAGGATAACAGACAATATTCAATTCTATTTCCTGAGTTGTGCTTGCTCCGTTGGGAAACTGTCCTGTATAGTTCTGAAAATTAAAACTCACAATGGCTTTTCCGTCAAAATTCGAAGCGGTAAGTCCTGTATTTTCAAGGTATTTTAAAACTTTTTCGCGGTCAACAAGAAAGGCAATTTCGAAATTAAAAAGTGTCGCGTAATAGAAGGGAAGTCCGAATCCTTTCGGAATTGGAGGTAATTGATTGCTCATGGTAAATTAGTTGTTAAAGTTTTATTGTAAAGCCCATTAATTAAAAAAAACGGGCTTTAGTTTTATTTTTTAGTTAGAAGGATACTCAAAAGTTGGTCCTGCATTGTATTGGGAAGTCAATGGCTGACTCATCAATCCGATTGCCTGCTCTTTTAATGCATACATATACATGATGGATTTTGCCAGTTCTTCAGAATGTCCTTCTACGGCAGCCTGAATTGCATCCAATAACTTTTTATACGTAATATTAAATTGTTTTCCCTGTTCGAATAACTGCGGATTCGACTGGTAATCTGACATTTTAGGATTCGGTTTCATCGGATACGCTGCGTTCCAGTCAACAGGAAGCGGTTTTCCAACCGGTGGAGTGGTTACAGGCATCATTCCGTTTTCGTCGGTGAACGGTCTGTAATCTCCCCCTAAATAAAAATGTTCATGGAAAATTTCCTTAAATCTGAAATAATGAGCCAGTTCCGCACCTTCCTCAAACTGTGAAGGATCTACATCGAAAATAGAATCATCCGCGCCTTCTCCTTGTCCTTTAATTTCCTGAAAAACAAGAATAACACCTTCTAATGCATCAACAGGATACAGTTTTCCCCCGCTTCCGTAGTATTGTTCAGGACGGATCTGTTTTGCGGGATCTCCAGTAAAAATTCCGCCTTTATTTAATTCTTCAAAAGTCTGCGGTAGTTTTCCGTTTGCTTTATAATAGGCAATAATCTGGAACACCACAATGTAAAAGAACACCACATCATAATATTCTCCAATCGTATGAACATTTTTCATGATAAAATCCTTCATGTTTTCCAGAGTCCAGAAATTATCCTCCTGAACTGCACTTTTTGAAAACATTGCTTCCGGTTGTGCATCGTAATCGTACTTCGGTGCTTTTACCAAAGGATTACTTGGGCTTTCGATAGCAATAAATGTGGCAATACTGTTGGATGAGAATGTTTCCAGACCTACGTAGAAATCCACATTCAATGGCAGTTTCATCGGGTAATTAGGATAATTCTGCGGTCTGTTTACCGAAGGCTGAATGCTTACTGCGTTCATGACGTTGCAAACCATAATCATGTGAAGCATTTCTTCAACCGCTACACTTCGGATGATCTGTGAAGGAAGGATATTCGTTCCGTCTTTAATAGAATATAAAGCCGTTAAATACGGAGGGATTGTAGAATGCTCGATTAAAATCGCAGTCTGAAGCAAATCCTGTAAAATCGGACGGTAATCCAGATTCTCTAATCCTTTTTTTACCTGAAACGCCTTTTCTCCGGAAAAATCTGCGGTCGGATTAATTTCCGGAACTTCGCCGTCAAACTGCGATCTCAGATATTCGTTAAACGCATCAATCTGGTTGTTAAGCAAAAGATTGGTTACGTTTTTACTGTGGTATTTTATTCCTTCAATCCAGTTTTCTTTACTGTTTGTGTTGTCAAATAATAACGACTGCAAAGAAATGGCTTCGTCTACGATGGTATTTTTTTCTGAAGAACTTCTTAGAAGACTGCTGTTTTCCTGAGGTTCTGTTTTATTGATTAGTCTTTGTCTCATGTTTTCTATTTTAATATGTTTTCCAGATCTTTCAGAATAGATTCTACGGAACGGATGGTGAATGCGGATAAGGTAAGAGTAGGGTTGGAAGTTCCCAAAGTCGTCATATTTCCGGCTCCTACAATGTATAGATTCGGATGATCCCACGATTTGCAATAGCTGTTTGTGACAGAATCGTCCGGATTGTCGCCCATTCTGTGGGTTCCTACAATATGTCCGGCTCCGTTATAAGAATATCTTACATTATTGTATACAAAAGTATTATTGTCTGTCGCATTGTATTTGGTGAAATCTTCAATACCCAGTCTTGCAAACATTTGGTCTGAAGCTAATTTTGCCTGTTCCATTGCTCTCATTTCGTATTCTGTAAGTCCGTAATTAATAACAGGACGCGGAATTCCCAATACATCCAGATATTGGTCGTTAATAGTTACACGGTTATCAGGATTCGGAAGCTGCTCTATTTCAAAATGGAAAAGCACCTGTCTGGAAAGTCTGTGCGTTAATGCGTCTTTCAGTTCTTCTCCGAAAAGCCCGTCATTTAAAAACTCTGAAAGGTCTGATCCCGGAGAAAAAGCCGGCCAGCTCCATCCCCAGTTGTCAAGAGGAGAGATCCAGGCAGAAAATTCGCTTCTGAAATTTCCATCTCGGAAAGACGAAATATTGGTGGTGGAACCGGGACCTCTGTAAGAATAAACAGGATCCGGAAATAATCCCCAAGTAAGCATTACCATATGATCCATCAGGTTTCTTCCCACCTGATCGCTTCTGTTGGCAACCGTTTTTTCAACATTTTGTCCGTTTTCGAAAACAGTGTATTTTGAATTTAAAAGAATTTTCGGGTTTTCAAAAGCATTGGCAGCAAGAATAACGATTGTTTCGTTCGTATCGATAACCTCTTCTACAAACTCTGTTTTCTCTCTTGAAATATATCTTCGGATGTGAACTTTAGAGATTTTTTCCTGATCTGCCACATCTACACTCAGTTTGTACACCACGCTTTGTGCCTGAACCTGAATATTATGATTTCTCTGAAGATTCTGGTTTTTATTAACTTTATACAAGGCTTTTTTCAGCGTTTTCAGAGCGTTGTATTTTGCCTGAACCGGACAGATCGGAACGCAGGATGCATTTCCTTCACAGCGTTCTCCCATATAAGGATTCCATACGGCTCCTAAAGCTTTGTATTCTTCGCTTTCAATATTTTTTAAAGTTAAAGTATATCCCGATTCTGATGCTTCAGCTTTCACTATTTTGGATGTTCCGTAAGCAATATTCGGGGTAGAATTTCTTCCCTGCGGAGACGGAACAAGCATTATCGGATATTTTTCAAAGTTAAGCTGAACCGAAGTTCCTGCCAATCCGTTAATAATCTGATGATCCATATAACTCTGCGGAATTTCTTCCATCGGAAAAACATAATTTTTACCATAATATTCTTCCATACTTTCCTTAATAGGATATTCCTGCGCTGCAACGTTTCCGGAAACACCGATCTCAAATTCAGCCATTTCATAATAAGGCTTTAATGTCTCGTAATCAATCGGCCAGTCCATCGCTCTGCCGTATTGTTCCTTCAGTCTGAAATCGTTCGGAAGCATTCTTGGGGTAGTTCCGAGCCAGTGAAGTGTGGTTCCGCCTCCTACACGAATGGCATCACTTGCAAAAGGCATAGGACCAAACTGTACCAGATAACCTTTTTTATCCGGAAACGGCGGAACAATCGGTTCTATATCCAGAACATTCGGAGAGGGAGCCTGTTTCAGATTCGGATAGGGGGAATTCGGAACTTTGGCTTCTTCTATGTAAAACTTACGGATGTAATCGTTGTAAGTAACCATTGAAGTGGCAGAATCGAGTTCTATTCCGGCTTCAAGCCCCGCTTCATACATTAGAATCGATAGTTCTTTATACGTTTTGGAGTCGTCCGTTTCGGAAAGGTGGATCATTTTTTTTGCATCGGCATCAAAAACGTGGTCTGTTAAAAGTTTGGCAATCAAAGATCCGGCGATTCCTGTTCCTACGATGATTACATCTTTCTTTTGCTGAGGTTTTTCTGTCTGATTCATGAGTTGCTGTTTACAGGTTTTGTTTCCCAAGATTTAAAGCCCGGCTGTTTTGCTCCCGGCGGATGCGCATGCATTACCGTCCATACAAGACCTTCTTTGTAAGATCTGTCGTTTACATAAGCGCCTTCCCAGGTTCCCATGTACCAAAGTGTTATTACACTCTGGGCGATTTCTTGAGTTGCGGGATTGGCAATAATTTCTGCAGTAATTGCAATTTTCAGCTGATCCTGACTTGCCGAATTTTCCAGAACATTTTTAGAAATATTCAGAAATTCAATAAAAGTGGCAGTTTCAATCTGGTTGAGAATGTACTTGTAATAAATCTCGGCTAAGCCTGTAGATTGGAGCTCGTTCACGGAAAATCCGGTGAGGGATTCTGAAATCGCCATGAACACGTCGTAATAGTAATCGTCGACGTTGAGGATTTTGTTGATAATCATCTCGTTGAATTATGGTTAAAGTTTTAGTTTTTATGCTTAGATAATTTTATTTATCAGGTAAATTGGGTTATCTAATTTTCGTCTATAAAGTTATATATTTTTCACATTGATTAGAATAAATGTTGTTTATTTAGAATCTTTCAAAAGTAAATGTTTTGTTTTGATAATTGTTTTAAAATAATCGTTTTTATTCGGCATAATTTATTAATATCATTTTCTCTTAACTATTTATTAAAATTGAGATCTTCTGAATTAAAACAATAGCAATATCTTTGTAAAATAAATTAGAATTACCATAAAATATTTTATGAAAGATATTAAAATGATTGTGACAGATATGGACGGAACGTTCCTGAATTCTTCCCATGAAGTAAGTCCGGAATTTCCGAAAATATATGAAGAACTGAAGAAAAGAAATATTTTATTTGTTCCTGCGAGCGGAAGACAGATGTTGGGAATTACTAAATATTTTGGAGAAATTGAAAATGAAATGGCTTTCATAGCAGAAAATGGGGGTTATGTCATTTATAAGAACGAGGAGCTTTTTGCGGATAAACTTGATCCAAAATACATTACGGAAATTATCGCGGAGATCAGAACAATTCCCGGAGCAATAGCTGTTTTGTCCGGCAAGAAAAAAGCATATTTTGAAACCGAGAATCAGGATTTTATAGATTATGTTTCCCAGTTTTATACAGATAATGAAAGAAAGGAAGATCTTACGCAGGAAATAGACGACAGTATTTTTAAGGTTGCGGTGTATCATTCCGGCGGTTCGGAATTAAACGTTTATCCTGTATTAAAAGATTTTGAAAAATATGATTTGGAGGTAGTGGTTTCCGGTCAGTATTGGCTGGATATCATGAACAAGAATATCAATAAAGGAATGGCACTGGAAAAACTGCAGAAAGCTTTGGATATTACTCCACAGCAGACTATGGCTTTTGGAGATTATATGAATGATATTCAGATGCTTGAAAATTCAAAATATTCTTATGCGATGCAGAATGCGCATCCTCTGGTAAAAAAAGCGGCAAGTTTTGAAGCCGGATCTAATGATCATTTTGGAGTCCTGAAAGTAATTAAAGACTATTTAAACATCAATTAAAACTTTCATTTATAATAATTTAAACCTTCAGATTTTATATCCGAAGGTTTTTTGCTTATTAAACGTTTAATTAATAATATTAAATTGTTTATGATTGTAGTTAATTTAAAGTTTTCAATTTATTTATAATAATTTCACCAATATATGAGAAAAATATTTTAAATTTATCATCGAAATAATTGCTCGTTTTAGGAGTGATATTTTAAACAAAACTGAACAACCATTTATAAAAGGCGGAACCGAAAAGCCAATAACAGAGTAGGGAAAACTAAATAATTAAACCATGAATCTATCAATTCACCCATCAGTAGGTGTTGCCCGATTAGGGAATAGCACAACTGAAATCTGCCTGTCTCCGGACACCATCGGTGGTCTGCCGTTTGATGCCGACAACAATGGGAATTCCTTAGGACCGATTACCTCCTTTAAAGATGCTGCAGGTCTTATTAAAAGACAGGGTCAGCCTTTTAAGATCCTTTCCGACACAGGAGAAGAAATCACATTAGACACTCCGAATGTAGCTTCTATCGAATGGACGGTGCATTTGGCAAACAAAAAAGCAGCGTGGTATCAGTACAGCGAGCTTCAGGGAAATCTGTTGTACGGTCAGGAAAACAGCTACGAAAATCAGAAAATTCCTTTCAGAAATCCTGATGTGCCGCAGAATGACAGGCAAACTTTAATCGTAGATCCGGGACCCAGAACCATTTCCGGTAAACAAAGTTCGATAGGATTTGATCAGAACAATGTTCCTGCCGGTTATCCTGCGCAATATCCTCCACAGAAAGTTTTATATGGTGTTCCGGTGGTTACGTTGGGAGATCTTCTCACAGATAATTCAGGAAGGCTGGTTGTTTTGGGAGGCTTTGGTCATGCGGGCGGAAATTTACCTTTAACAAGTTATGGAGGTTCCAGTACATGGCACGACGATATCTCGGACGGACCTGTTTACTGTACGGTAAACTTTAACGACGGAACGCCTTCGGTTTCTCTCACGGCATGGGTTGTGATCGGATCGCCGGATTTCGCACCGGAAATTGTGAATATTTCAAATTTAAGCGACACCATGTTCGATGTTGGGGTAAGAAATTTCAATCTGGTTCCTGAGATGTACAGCAACGGAAATTATAATCCGAACTTTCAGGCAAATTTCCAGAGAGATATTTTACCGATTATCAACAGAATCAGCAAATATCAATGGGTTGCCAATGTACAGTCGATGATGGCTTTTACCAGCAATATTTTTGATTTTACAGACAATTCTGAGGCAAACCGCCAGAATAGACAGAATTATTTTTCATATTTCAGACAAAATGATGCTCAGCCGCCGGTTCCTCCTTACTTACCTCAGGAACAGCTTCTGAAAGAAAACGGAACTGATATTTTCCCGATGATGCCTTTAAATTCAGGAAGCAACTCGGTGAGCAATACGAATATCATGAAATTCATGGCATTGGATGAAACTCAGCTTTTCCTGATGCAGCAGTGGGCGAACGGAAATTTTGTAAGCGATCCGAATTACGAACAATATCCTGTAAATGCAATGGATGCAGCAAGTGTAGGAAATTGTGTAGGACTTCCGATGTGTCCGGGAATTGAAGTAACCTGGAATTTACAGAATCCTATTATTTATGCAAATCCTTATAGAATTTTACAATACGGAAACGAACAGCAATATGCAGCACGAGGCTTAACGCCGTCTCGCGACGAATGTGAAGGCGGAGGCTGCGAACCGGGAGATCTTACCAAAAGAATGGCTTGTCCTTGGCAGGCGGATTTCTTCCAGTGTACGATTCAGCTGATTAATTTTACAGATCCGTCTGTGAATAAAGCGGGTTCTCCACCTGCACCGCTTCCTCCAACATATTATTCTTACTGGTGGCCGCCTCAAAGCCCATGGGATGTTTTGGTAGGTGAATTTACCGCTGAAGGTCAGTCGGCTACCAATGTTCCGGCAGGACAGCAGATGAACTACGCACGTGGAATCAACAGTTTTACGCAGATGGTTCAGTACTGGTACGCGCTAGGATTTATCAGGGATAAAAATTCTCACAGCTTAGGTTTCCCATTCTTTGTGGAAACTGAAAGAAATAACGAAATATTTACATATGAAAATGTTCCTGTAAGTGAGATCAGCGGAAACGAAGAGGATGATGAAACCACAATTCCGGTTTTCTACATAGAAAAGAAAACACAGGTGGTTACCGAAAGAAGTGAAAAAGGAAGAATGATGATGGAACATCTGGAAGAGGTAGGTTTTAAAGAAATTGCTGTTGCAGCAGACCGCATGCCGTTACCTCGTTCCGGAACGCGAAACAGAAGATAAAATGCAAAACTTGTTAGAAACTAATGTATTAATTGTCGGTGGAGGTCCAGCAGGGACTTCCGCCGCTTTAAGTCTGCTTAAATATTCTGACCTGAAAGTAGTTATCGTAGAAGAAACCAGTCTGGAATCTGTAAAAATAGGTGAACAGGTGAACTCAAGTATTTTTGATCTTCTCAGCTATATGGGAATCGAAAAAACAGCTTTCGATCAGAATAATTTTATTCAGGGACACAGCAGCACGGCAGCTTGGGGAAGCGAAAGACTGATGGTTCGTGATTCTATCTTTAATACCGAAACCGAAAGTTTTCAGCTGAACCGGGAGGAATTCGATTATCTGCTTCTGAAAAATGTTTCTGAAAAAGGAGGAATTATTTTTCCGAGAACGAAATGCCTGTCTTTTGATCAGGATGAAAACAATCAATGGACGGTAGATGTAAAACACGAAACCAAAGGAGACTTTACGATAAAAGCAGATTATCTGATCGATGCAACCGGAAGAATGGGAAGTGTCTGCCGGAAAATAGGAGTTCAGTCAAAACGGTATGACGAACTTGCCGCGATCGGAAGATTTTTTTATTTTGATGAATCTCAGACCATTGAGCAGAACATCATGATAGAATCTATTGAAGACGGGTGGTGGTACTGTGCTTCTCTGCCGAATCATAAGATGACGCTTACTTTTTTTTCCGATGCACAGATTATTAAAGAAAAAAGGCTTGAAAATACCGAAAACTGGAGCAGGTTATTATCAAAGACAAAACACATTCAGCATAAAATATCAAAAGCGGCTTCCGAAGGAAAACCTTGGGTAAAAAATGCATTTTCTCAGATTGCAGACATCAGTTCTAGCAAAAATTTTCTGGCGGTGGGAGATGCAGCCGCTTCATTTGATCCTATTTCATCCATGGGGATCGGTTTTGCCATAAGTTCTGCCTGTCACGCTGCAAAAGCAATTATTGATGCAAATTCAGGACACGAAAATACTTTTGTTAACTATCAGGAAAACATTAATAAAATTTATCATAATTATCTCACAACGAAGACATTTTTTTATCAGAAAGAACAACGCTGGAGCGATGCTGTGTTTTGGAAAAAAAGGATTTAAGAGGTTGGGATATGAAATTAAATTAGTAATGGCAGCCTCATAACGATCTGTGAGGCTGTTTTTTGCTTTTACATTTTTAAAATTAATAATTATTGAAATATATGAAAAAACTACTCAATTACATTTCGTTTCTGTCGGTTGTACTGTTTTCCGTAGCATGTACTTCTTCCACCATAGAAGATGAAAATGCACCCAGTGAAGTCACAACGGTATTTTACAAAAACGCCGATGAACTCGCTGCAACTTATGATCCTTCGAATACAGTAAATCAAACCTTAAGAAATCAGATTTACGATTTATACAAACAAGGGAAATGGAGCGAACTGGAATCTGTTTTTAAAGTTAATAATCTGAACGGAGGATGGCCGCCGGCAAACGGAGGGTATAATATTGTAGATAATACAGATTTCACAGCCGGACAAAAATACGACCGCTATAGCGGCGCAATCGGAACGTACAGCGGAACCGGAGCGCCGACTCTGGGAGGAAATTTCACCAGTCCGATCATCAATGGCTACGTTTACACTTTCGCTCAACGCGCCCTTAACAAACCGGAAAATGCTTATGATTTTTATTATGAAATAGAAGTTTTGAATAATTTGCTACCTTTCAAGGGACAATCGGCAGACATTATTCCGTGGTTCGGGCAGGTTGGAAAAGGGAAACAGACGATGTGGAAAATTCCTCTGGATCCTTCAACCGGATATACAAAAACATGGAATAAGCTTGCGCAGGAAGGTTATATTAAAGTAACGATAAAAAGAAGTCCGAGCGGAAATTATCCTTCAGCGGTTGGAATGGTGATTCAATAAATTTAACTGAAAATGTACGCAATAACGAAGAAAATACAGATTGTAAATAAGGCAATTATTCGGAAAGATTCGTTTATTAATGATGAAATCAGTCCTTCTGCGGAACTGAAATTCATCTGTTGTAAATGCAGTCATGAAAATCTGTTGAAAATTACTCCTTACGAATCTGGTTTTCCTATTTTTCAACTTTATCATGAAAATAAAATTCTATCTGTTGAAGAGTTGCTTAAAAATTCAATGATAAAAGAGACGCAAAAGAATATGCTTTATGCCGGAGAATTTACAGTTAATAATTTACCAACGTTATATTTTGGAACAGACTGCGAATCCTGCGCTGCAAAATACATCGTAATTTTCAGTTATGGCGAAAAACAACCGGGACTGGAATTGCTTTCCGTTTCCGGAGTATGGGAATATGCAGAGGCATAATATTTTTTTAGAAGGTGTGTTTCGGCTTCAAATCGAAGATTTGAAGCCGAATTTTTTTATGAACTTATGGAAAACCATAATCAGCAGATGTTCTAAAATTGTATTATTGCCTCATCTCATCATTAAAAAAAGACTTTAATTATATGGAAATTTTAATCATTATTATTTTATCGGTTCTGCTGATTGTTGCATTCAGTAAATCAGGTAAAAATAAAAAACAGGTTTCGGAGAAAGAAGCTCAGATTGCAAATCTTAACAGGGAAATTAATCAGCTCAGAACCGAGATTTCAAACCTCAATTCAGACAAAAGATCTTTACAGGACAAAATCCAGAGATTAAGAGCCGATTTTTCTAATCTGCAGATCGAGAAACGTTCGGTGGACGAAAAGAATAATCAATTGAGAAATCAAAATGATGCTTTAAGCAAATATCAGGATATTATTAACGTTCAGGTAGAATGTGAATATCTTCTGAAAAGAGCAGAAAGGGACAGTTTAAAATTAAAAGAAAGAGCACAGGCGGAACTGGATAACGCGCAGCTTCAGGCGAAAGAGTCGAAAAGAATGGCAAAGGAACTTGTAGAAAAAAGAACCAGAGAAGTTGAACTGCTGTATGAAAATGCAGTAAGAGAATCCAAAAGAATTATCGATAATGCTGAAGACAAGGCACTTGCCATCGGAGGTGATGCTTACAGAAGTTTACGGGAAGCCAATGAAATTGCCGACAGAATAAAAGCAATGAAAAATGTAATAAAAGGCTACGGAAACGAATACATTGTGCCTTCTTACACTTTGCTGGATGATCTTGCCGAAGAATTCAGCCACAAAGAAGCCGGAGAAAATCTTAAAAAACTTCGACAGAATAACAAATTAATGATCACAAGCCGACAAGCCGGAATCTGCGAATATATGGATGAATTCAGAAGGAATATCGCCATAGACTTTGTAATCGATGCTTACAACGGAAAAGTTGAAACCATTTTAAATTCAGTAAAAAAAGACAATTACGGAATTCTGAAACAGAAAATAGATGATGCTTTTCAGTTGGTTAATTTCAACGGAGAAGCATTCAGAAAAGCCAGAATTTCGGTGGAATATCATGAAGCCCGTCTTGAAGAACTGAAATGGGCGGTTATTGCTCAGGAACTGAAATGGCAGGAACAGGAAGAGCAAAGGCAGATCAGGGAACAGATGCGGGAGGAAGAAAAAGCAAGAAGAGAGTACGAAAAAGCCATAAAAGATGCTGAAAAAGAAGAATTAACGTTGAAAAGACTGATTGAAAAAGCCGAATCGCAGGTTGCAAAAGCCAATGAAGAGCAAAGAATGATGTTCCAGCAGAAACTTGAAGAACTTCAGGGGAAATTACTGGTTGCGGAAGAAAAAAATCAAAGAGCAATTTCGATGGCGCAGCAAACGCGCTCCGGAAATGTTTATATTATTTCAAATGTTGGATCATTTGGAGAGGATGTTTACAAAATCGGAATGACAAGACGTCTGGAACCGCTGGATCGTGTTCGTGAGCTTGGAGACGCAAGTGTTCCGTTTGAATTTGATGTTCACGCCATGATTTATTCTGATGATGCTCCGGCTTTGGAAAGACAGCTTCACAAAAAGTTTTTAAAGAACCAGCTTAATAAAATCAATCCGCGGAAAGAATTTTTCAGACTCGGAATTAACGACATTAAAAATTATCTGGAAGATACCGGAATTATCTGCAAATGGACGCTTACCGCAGAAGCCAGACAATATCGCGAAACATTAAAACTTGAAGAGGAAATGAAAACCAATAAGCAGCTCGAAAAAGAGTGGGAGCAATATCAGGAAGAAGCAGATCCTGTAGCTTTGGAAGAAGTATTGGAAGAGGAATAAAAAGACAAAACCACAACCCGAAAGTTGTGGTTTTTAATGAAAGTATATATTATTAAGATTCGGTGTGCATCAGTCCATAACTTATGGAAGTGGGTTCTTTGCCGAAAAGACAAGAAAAAATATTCTGAAATTCATGGATGTACTTACATTTGATAGAATTTCCGTAGATTTTCAGTCCCTCAACAATTTTTCTGGAACTCAGATCAAAATCATATTTAATGAAAGTTTCCGGTCTTTCGTAACGAATACGCTGTTCAGAGCTGTAAGTTCTTGAAAATCCGAATTTTTCCAGCCATTCTTCAGTAATCTGGATAGGCTTTATTGATTTTGCCGGAACAGAAAAACTGTGAAAATCATTTTCAATCTGTACAAAATAATCTTTTTCATCATTCTGGAATATTTCAGTAATCGTATAGATCTGATTTTTATATTCCACTAGATTTTTAATTTTTAAATCTGCAACGTTCATAATATTTTGTGGGTGTTTATGTTATTATTCTAAGGTTAGTGAATGCCTTGTGTAAGAAGTTTTGCAAATACTATGCCTTATGTTTGGAATAATAATTAAACTATTGTTAAGAATGATTTTCATTTTTATTGTAAATAATTGTAAATCAGTTGATTATAATAAATTAAAAATTTTAAACAATATTCGGGAAAGTTAAATTTGTGGTACTTGTGTGGTATATTATGTTAAATCGAAAAATTTAATTATTCAGTTTTCAGAGATTTATGTTCAATAGTTAATGCAAAAGCAATCATTATAACTGAAATTAATACACCAATAAAAATATTCCATGAGGTAGAGTGGAGCAGATATCCGGTTCCGCTTCCCAGAAAACTCGATCCGAAATAATAGAAAAGCCAGTAGATGGAAGTTGCAGAAGATTTTCCTTCTTTCGCATGCAGCGCCGTCATCTGGCTTGCCATGGTATGGGCAGCAAAAAAGCATAAAGTAAACAATCCCAGTCCGAAAACAACGATATAAATGTTTTCAGAAAGAAGAAGAACAAGTCCCGCTAATAAAAAGAAAATCGAACCCTTCAGAATATATTTCTTTTCAAATCTTGCAGACAGTCTGCTGGTTATCATGGTTCCCAAAACTCCGAAAGTATACATCAGAAAAATAAAAGCAATAAAAACATGACTTAAAGAAAAAGGTTCAGATTCTAAACGGAACGTCATATAATTATAGACACTCACAAAAGTTCCCATTAATAAAGCGGCAATGAAATACAAACGCAACATGTAAGAATCACGGATTAGTCTTTTCATCTGCTTCATTTTGAGGTGATAATCTGTTTTCTGAGGCTTAAAAAATTTTGAATCCGGAAAAAGCTTCCAAAACACCAGTCCCAAAATCAGACTTTGAATCCCGATCATTAAAACAGCATTTCTCCATCCGAATTCTCCGGCGAGAAGAGTTGTCAAAATCCTTCCGCTCATGCCTCCGATGGTGTTTCCACTGAGATACATACTGATTGCCAAAGCCACCACAGAAATTTCAACTTCCTCCGTAAGATAAGCCAGAGCCACCGAAGAAACACCGGAAATTACAAAACCTTTTACCATTCCAATAATGATAAGGAGTGGTAGACTCGGAATCCATGTTGAAATGATGGTTAAAATTGCCGATACAATCAGAGAAAAAACCATCAGTTTCTTTCGCGAAAAACTGTCTGCGCGGAACGCAAAAAAGAAAAGTCCCAAAGCCATCCCGATTGTGGAGGAAGAAACAAGCAGGGAACTGTCGCCTACCGTTTTGTGAAAATGTTCCGCAACCATTGGCAATAACGGCTGAAAAAGATAAAGCTGCGCAAATACCGAAAGTCCCGATAAAAATATACACAGTTTGATGTAGTAAAACCGTCTGCTTTTCCTGTCTGCTTTTTCTGAAGTATTCATGATGTGCTTAAAAAATCAAGCAAAAATTATGGAGTTATTTTCATCCGCTAATTTGATGAAATTTTTTAAATCCTTAAAATGTCTTTTTTTAATTGATTTTCTATTGAATTTTTAAATTAACTCAGCATTTTCCGGTTAAATTTTTACGGCAGTTTTTCACTTTAATACGTATCTTTAATTCAGAAAAAATTAAAAATGATCGAAAACTTTCCTTTTTATCTCTCACTGATTCTTGCCATTGTCTTTATCATTATGATCGCCAACAAAATAAGGGTTGCCTATCCTGTGCTGTTGGTTGTAGCAGGATTGTTAATCAGTTTTATTCCAAATGTTCCGGTCATCAGAATAGATCCCGAACTTATCTTCATTATCTTTCTTCCGCCTTTGCTGTATGAAGCAGCATGGGCAATTTCCTGGAAAGAACTCTGGAAATGGAGGCGGATTATAGGAAGTTTTGCCTTTGTTGTTGTATTTCTTACCGCAACGACGGTTGCTTTTGTAGCCAATCATTTTATTCCCGGATTTTCACTGGCTTTAGGATTTCTTTTAGGAGGAATTGTCTCGCCGCCCGATGCGGTAAGTGCGGGAGCGATTCTTAAATTTGTAAAGGTTCAGAAAAGACTGTCTTCTATTCTTGAAGGAGAAAGTTTGCTGAATGACGCGTCTTCCTTAATCATATTCCGTTTTGCGATGATTGCCGTTGCAACCGGTCAGTTTATTTGGCAGGATGCGGTTTTGAGCTTTTCATGGATGCTGATTGGCGGAATCGGAATCGGGTTAATCATCGGCTGGCTGTTCATGAAAGGACATAAACTGCTTCCTACAGATGCCAATATGGACACAATTCTTACCATTGTTGCACCTTATTTAATGTATATTGCGGCAGAAGAAGCGCACAGTTCAGGAGTTTTGGCTGTGGTAAGCGGCGGGTTGCTGCTCTCCAATAACCGCCATAATTTTCTCAGTACTTCATCACGTTTGCGCGGACTGAATGTCTGGGAAAGCCTGTCTTTTGTACTTAATGGTCTGGTTTTTATCCTCATTGGTCTGGACCTTCCGGAAATTACTTCAGGTTTGGGAGGAGTAAGTATTTACGCTGCGATAGGATACGGTTTGCTTGTAACGGCTGTTTTAATCGTGGTAAGAATTCTGTCGGCTTACGGAGCGGTAGTAGTTACTTTAATTGCCAGAAACTTCATTACCGTTGCAGACAACAGAAGTCCCGGATTTAAAGCTCCGATTCTGTTGGGCTGGACCGGAATGAGGGGAGTGGTGTCTTTGGCAGCAGCACTTTCAATTCCCGTAAAACTCTATACCGATGGTCCGGATTTTCCTCAGCGGAATTTAATTTTGTTCATTACTTTTATTGTTATTTTAACGACATTGCTGGTTCAGGGACTTACGCTTCCTTATCTCATCAGAAAAATGGAAATCCCTTCCTACAACGATCATCTTCCTGAAGACGAAGCGGAAGAGCTGATCCGTCGTGAAATGGCGAAAATGACTTTAGAGCATCTCAAAAAAAATCACAGCGGATTACTGGAAAAAAGTATCTTTTTGCAGCAGATCAATGAAAAATGGAAAGGAAAAGTGGAAAAAGACTACGATATTAAACTATCCTCCGAAATTAAAGAGGCTTATCTTGATATTCTCAATGCCCAAAGAGCATGGCTGATTGAACAAAACTATGACAAAAAGCAGCATTTTGATGAAGACCTGATCCGAAGACATCTTGTGAAAATTGATCTGGAAGAAGAGAGACTCTCACTGATTCATTAAAAAAGTTAAAACTTTCTGCAGGTATTCATCTTCTTTTAATACTTTATCGTACGACTGTCTCGCATACACAGGCGAAAGCTCGTAATTCTCCGGTTTAGAATCAATATCCTCATTCTCAATATATTGGTTGAGATGATGCGTATATTCTTTAATTAGCTTATTGATGGTTTTTCTTTTTGTTTTGCAGATTGTATTGTTCTTAATCTTCTGTAAAGAATTAAGAATAAAAGATTTATCGCCGTGAAAATTGATCACATTTTTTATATAGGAAAGATTATGATGATCCTGTAATACAGAATGGTTTTCTTCAAAAATCATGATAGTGGAAGTTTTTTTAATTGAAAATAGTTTCAGAACACCTGATGATAATTGCAGATCAATTGACGGGTATGGTAAAAGACTTTCTCATCATAAGGATGATATAGTCTGTAAGAAAATAATATTGAATGATCATAATAATTACTTTAAGTGAGTGATTGAACGATAAGATTGGCTGCTGATTTTTACACTTCAAATATCCAACCAATTTTTATTATTTCGTTAAATGTATTGAAAATTTGTAACAAAACACAGAATATGTGTGATATTTTGTTGAGTTTATTATTTATCATTGATATTATTGTGGTATGTTTAAATTATTTTTCTTAAAATAATATTTAAAAATCTTAAATTATGTTAAAAAAAATATTTATATTTGCTATAATTCCATTAAGGGTGATTTTAATTGAAATGTTGAAATTTTTCTCTTAATGGGACTTTTTAAAGACTGAATTAAATGATTTGGCTTTAAAAAATGTGGACGGTACATTCTAAAAGGACAAATGTTAAGAAAGGCTGATTCTGAAGTTCCCAAAAAATAGATTTCAGCCTTTTTTTATTTCTGATTTTCAATGATATTTTGCAGCAAAAGTTGTAAATTTTCTCTACCAAATCATTACCAAACACATATCCTATTAATTGCTTAATTTTTAAGCGATTGAGGAAATTTTTGTTTTATTCTTTTTTTGTTAATATTTAAATTATTTTAAAGATATAAAGGTTTTTTAAGATTATTTAATACAAATATTTTATGCATAATAAATTTTAATAGAAAATAAATTTATATATTTTTAAAATAATACTATATTTGTTTTAACATTAAACAGCTAACAAAAATTAAGGATGGACATTAACTTTTCAACAGCAACTTTTAAGGATTTCGAAAATATTCCCGGCTTCGATATGATGGAGCGTGCAGACATTTATTATGACTTTCTGGAATACATGAAATCAAACGGACGTCATCACTACAGATTGCAGAATAATACAGGTTGCAGTTCTGTAATGAATGTGGGAACTCACAACGTAACCAGAGAATTTGTAAGCTTTGTTACAAGTGATTATTTAGGGTTTACACAACACCCGAAAGTAAAGCAGGCAGCAATTGAAGGAGTAGAGAAATACGGAACCGGAACGGCGGCAACACCACTTATTGGAGGATATTATTCTTACCACAACGATTTAGAAGCTAAAATTGCTTCCTTTTTTGGGCGTTCTCAGGATGAAGCTGTGATTTTTACAACAGGATACACAACAAACAGTGCGACATTGCAGATCCTGTTGCAGAAAGAAGACATCGCAATTGTAGATATGGCAGTACATGCAAGTGTATATGAAGGATGTATTCTTACCAACAGAAAAACATTTCCGCACAACAATCTGGAGGCTTTGGAACAGATTTTGAAAACATCGGAAAAGCAGTTTCGTACAAAGCTTGTGGTAATAGACGGTGTCTATTCTCAGGATGGAGATACGGCTCCTATTGAAGAAATTTATAAATTAGTAAAAAAATACAACGCCTATCTCATGGTTGATGATGTTCACGGAGTAGGTATTTTAGGGAAAACAGGAAGAGGGACAATTGAAGATACAGGATTGCTGGATAAAATAGATATTATTACGGGAACTTTCAGTAAAACATTCGGTAACCTTGGAGGATATGTAATCGCCAATAAAAGCCTTACCAATTTTATAAGATTCCAGTCCAGACAGCAGATATTTTCGGCTACAACGCCTCCTTCCACGGCTACAGGAATTATAAAAGCCATTGAACTGATAGATGAAGAACCACAATGGAGAGAAAAACTCTGGGAAAACATCAATTACTTTAAAAAAGGACTGAATGATCTGGGGTTGGATACCGGGACTACTTGTTCCGCAGTTGTTCCCGTAAAGATCGGAGATCCGCATATAACGGGCGATGTAGGAAGAATGCTCCTGGAACACGGAGTATATACAAACCCCATTATTTATCCGGCTGTAGCCAGGAAAGATGCCCGAATCAGGATGAGTGTTACCGCAACACATGATAAAGAACATCTTGATAAAACCCTCAATGCCTTTGAGGATATCAATAAAAAGTTGCATATTGCAAAAAAATAAATAACAAATGCCAAGAAAAGTTGTACAAGGCCCTATACGGGACAAAGAAAAAACAAAACAAAAATTGCTTGCTGCTGTTGGAAAAATCCTTAGAACCAAGGGGTACTCAGGATTGAAAGTGAGTAAAATAGCAGCAGTGGCAGGCTTTGATAAAAAATTAATTTACGAATATTTCGGAAGCACCGAAAAGCTTATCGACGAATACATCAGATCTCAGGATTACTGGAGCAAAATGAACCAGGATAATATCCATGTGGATTTTTCAGACGGAGGTAAAGAGCTTTCTAAAGTTGCCATTCTTAACCAGTTTGAGCACATCAAGAAAAACAAAGAACTTCAGAAGATTATTCTTTGGGGATTATCAGAAAGCAAACCGATTCTGAAAAAAGTAGCCGATGAGAGAGAAGAAATGGGAGAAATGCTTTTCACGAATATTGTAGATCCGCATTTTAAGGATAAATCTACAAGATATCGTGCCATTGCAGCACTTCTGGTTTCCGGAGCTTATTATCTTAACCTTTACACAGCTCACAATGCAAGCATATTCTGCGGAATAGACCTGAAAAGTGATGAAGGAAGAAAAGAAATAGAAAAGGCGATTACCGAAATCATCGATTTTGCTTACGAAGAAAGATAATATGAGAAAAGTTTACTATTGTCAGAATAGAGTTATTTTAAAAGTAATTTAAAAGAATTTCATTTTTAAGTTACAACAATATTTCTTATTTTTGACCAATGGAAAATTTTATCGTATCTGCACGAAAATATCGCCCGCAGCAGTTTGATACTGTTGTTGGGCAGTCTCATATTACGGATACTTTAGAACACGCTATTGAAGAAAATCAATTGGCTCAGGCACTGCTGTTCTGTGGTCCGAGAGGAGTAGGGAAAACTACCTGTGCCAGAATTCTGGCGAGGAAGATCAATGAAAAGGACGGATCAGTTTCGGAAGACGGTTTTGCCTACAACATTTATGAGCTGGATGCTGCATCAAACAACTCTGTAGATGATATCAGAGAATTGATCGATCAGGTACGTTTTGCGCCTCAGGTTGGTAAATATAAAGTGTATATTATCGATGAGGTTCATATGTTGTCTTCTGCAGCCTTCAATGCTTTCCTTAAAACACTTGAGGAACCGCCTGCTCATGCGATTTTTATCTTAGCGACTACCGAAAAGCATAAAATTATTCCTACGATCTTATCCCGCTGTCAGATCTATGATTTCAAAAGAATCGTTATTGAAGACATTCAGGGACATCTTAGAAATATTGCTCAGAAAGAGAATATTCAGTACGAAGATGATGCATTGTATCTTATTGCCCAAAAAGCAGACGGCGCTTTAAGAGATGCACTTTCCATCTTCGACAGGCTCTCTACTTTTTCCCAGAAGAATATTACACTCGCAAAAGCCGCAGAAGTCTTAAATATTCTGGATTACGACCAGTACTTAAAAATTGTAGATTTAGCCAAAGAAAATAAAATTCCCGAAGTTCTTTCTGCTTTCAATGAAATTGTGAAAAAAGGATTTGATCCTCATATTTTCATCGCAGGATTGGGAAGTCATTTCAGAGATCTGATGATGGCGCAGAATACTTCAACCATTGATCTGATAGAAGTAGGAGAACAGACCAAGACAAAGTTTGTTGAACAGGCCCAGAAATGGAATCCTCAACAGCTTATCGATGCTATTGAGATTTGCAATCATGCAGACATCAATTATAAAAATTCCAAAAATCCAAGACTTACGGTAGAAATTGCTTTAATGCAATTGGCTTCTTTGACGGCTAATTCAGACGTTGCTAAAAAAAAAAGTTTATAATTCTGGCTCCGTTTCTCAGTGAGAAGCAGGAAGTAAAAATGCCCGTAAAACCTACGGAAACTCAGGAACAGAAATCTAAACATGAGCAACCCTCTGAAAGTCCGGAGCTTCCCGTTGTTGCGGAGATCAAAAAAACCTCAAAACCTTTATCCAGACCCGGAATTTCTTCAGGGTTCAGCATCAGTTCTTTTTTAAACAAAGAAGAAACAACTGTTGTAGAAGAAAAAGTTGTAGCCAAAACAGAACAGCTTCCCCAAAATCACTTTACCGAAACAGATCTTCAGGCAGAGTGGAATTTACTGCTCAAGCAGCTCCAGAGAAAAGATGCCATTATTTTCAATGCCATTAAATCTTTCAAAATGATAAAATCCGGAGAAAATGAAATTACCGTTTTGTTTCCTTCCGATTCTGCAAAAGCTGAATTTGATAAAGTAAGCCGTGAATTTTTTAATCATTTTAAAACGAAAGTTCACAATCATTCCATTCAGGTTACATATAAAAGAGATGCCGAAAATCTGAAAGTAGAAGTAATGACTCCAAGAAAGAAGTTTGAAAAGTTTGTTAAATTAAATCCTTTGCTGAAGGATCTTGATGATCTGATGAAATTCGATTTAACATAATTCTTGTTCCTTAATAATTTTTTCCTGCAGAAAAATCTTTAAGAAAAAGTTTCACAATTTTTATTTTAAAAAAATAGGGTAGATGAAACTTTTTTTTAAATAAAATTTATATATTTGTCAGATAATTGAAAAACAAAACGCAGCTTTTTCAGTTAAAATGTAAACCGAAAATCTAGAAATAGATAGTTTATTTTGGAAAAATTAATAAAGTCATATCAATCTGTATTTGCTCCTGCTGAATTCTTTAGCGGGCAATTTGGCTTTTCTTTTCCGTATTTTAGAAATTTCAGAACGTATTATCGATTTTATTATTGGTACTGCTAGTATAAATTTCTTTCAAAAAAATCTACAGGAATTATAGATTTCTTCTTATTTCCTGATTCCTTTAAAAAATTTTAACGGCATTTTTTAGAAAGAATTATAAAGTAATTTTATAATGCTTTTTTGTGTTTGAATATGAACAATAACGATAATAGTAAAATTAAAAATATGAATTTAAAAGACTTAAAAAACGAATGGATTAATGAATTCCAGCAGCCCATGATGATTGCGGGACCATGCAGTGCAGAAAGTGAAGCACAGATGCTGGAAATTGCAAAAAGAATCAGGGAAACCAATGCCAATGTTCCGGTTTTCCGTTCAGGAATCTGGAAGCCGCGTACAAAACCCAACGGATTTGAAGGAGTAGGAGTAATCGGTCTGAACTGGCTGAAAAAAGTGAAGGAAGAATACGGTTTCAAAACAGCGACAGAAGTTGCCAATGCACACCACGTTTTTGCAGCTTTGGAAGCAGATGTAGACATTCTTTGGATCGGGGCGCGTTCTACGGTAAATCCTTTTACCGTTCAGGAAATTGCACAGGCATTGAGAGGAACAGACAAAACCGTGTTGGTGAAAAATCCTGTAAATCCGGATCTTGCTTTGTGGATTGGAGCTTTGGAAAGGCTTTTAGGTCAGGGAATTACCAACTTGGGAGTTATTCACAGAGGGTTTTCTACATACCAGAAAACAAAGTACAGAAACAATCCGAACTGGCAAATTGCCTTAGATTTTAAAAGTCAGTTCCCGAATATCCCCATGCTGATCGACCCTTCACACATCTGTGGAAACAGAACTGGTTTGGCAGACATTACGCAGGAAGCTTTAAACGTAGGTTACCAAGGAGCCATTATAGAAACACACAGCAATCCGGATGAAGCCTGGAGTGATGCTGCACAACAGATTACACCGGAAGTTCTTGCAGAACTCATCGGAAATTTAAAAGTGAGAAACTCAGGATTGGCAGGATTTGAAGGAGAAATGGGAAGACACAGAACGTTAATTTCTGATATAGATTTTCAACTGATTGAAATGCTTGCGCAGAGAATGAAAATTTCTGAAAAAATCGGAAAGCTTAAAAAAGAAAATGATATTGCCATCTTCCAGCCGGAACGTTGGAAAGAAATTACAGAATACGCAACTCAAAAAGCTGTTGAGACCGGAATGACGAAAGAATTCATAGAAAAAGTATTCAAAGCGATCCACGAAGAGTCTATCGAGGTTCAGAACAGTATTATGATTAACAGATAATCTGGATTTTGAGTTTTAGAGTGGGAGAGTTTTAGAGTCAGAGAGTATTAGAGTTGGAGAGTGAAAAAGTAATTGGATGACTTTTATAAAAGCTCTCCGGCTCTAAAACTTTAAAACACTCAAACTAAATTTCCTATATTTGCAGCATCTTACAGTATGAAAGGAAAAATCATTAAATCTACAGGAAGCTGGTATCAGGTTTTGGAAATGGAAACCGGGAAAATCTTCGAAGCAAGAATTCGCGGAAAATTTAAATTGATTAAAACAAGGCTTACCAATCCGCTTGCTGTGGGAGATTTTGTGGAATTTCAACTGGAACAGGATGATATCGCATGGATTACAAAGATCGAGCCCCGCAGGAATTATCTCATCCGAAAATCTGTAAACCTTTCAAAAGAAGCACACATCATTGCTTCAAATATCGATCTTGCCTGCTTTATTTTCACATTAAAACATCCTGAAACTTCCCTTGGATTTCTAGACCGTTTTCTGGCGTGTTGCGAAGCATACAATATTACTCCGCTGATTTTATTCAATAAAATTGATGTTCTGCATGAAGAAGAAATCGAAATTGTAAAGGATATTGAGTTTCTTTATAATGAAATCGGCTATGATGCTCTGGAAATTTCTTCCTATTCAAAATTAAATCTGGAACAGCTTCAGGAATTGCTGAAAGATAAAACATCTGTTTTCTTCGGACATTCAGGTTGTGGAAAGTCTACTTTGGTGAATGCTTTGCAGCCGGGACTTAACCTGAAAACTTCTGAAATTTCCGATACGCATTTAAAAGGTAAACACACAACAACTTTTGCACAGATGCATTTCTGGGATTTTGGCGGAAACGTAATCGATACTCCCGGAGTTCGTGAATTTGCCATGATCGACATCGAAAAAGAAGAAGTTCAGCATTATTTTCCTGAAATTTTCAAAAAAAGAGAAGAATGTAAATACCACAACTGTCTTCATATTAACGAGCCGAAATGCGCGGTAATCGATGGTCTGGAAACAGGAGAAATTCAGCATTCAAGATATTCTACCTACATTAAATTAATGGAAGAGGCGGAAGAAGCTTCCCAAAAATAATTTTAACCTTCTACGATCATTTCTTCATCATTATATGGTTTTGATGAATAATTTTTTGTGCCAAAAATTCTTGCTTTGGTAAAAAGTTTCTTGTCATTTTAATTCAGTATTAAATCTGGATTTAAGATGAATAAACCTTAATATTCAGCCTGTAAAAACTTAAACATGGGTTTAATTATTTAAAAATCTTGAAGTTAGGCGTAGTTTTTGGGGAATTACGGGCAATAAAAAACCCAGCCGAAGCTGGGTAAAAACTAATAACCATGAAAACTCAAATTAAACATGAGAATCATAATAAAATAAACAATTACTGTGCCAAAGTTTTGTTCATGAAACCTTAACAAATGTTATTTTTATGTTAAAAATATTTTAAAATTAAAATCAAAAGAATTTTTTGTATTTTTGCGCCATTAAAAAAATATACATTTATGTCTAACATTACATTCACTATGATTAAGCCTGATGCAGTTGCGGACGGACATATCGGTGCTATATTAGGAAAGATCGCAGAAGGTGGTTTCAAAATCAAAGCAATGAAATTGACTCAACTTACTGTTGCAGATGCAAAAAAATTCTATGAAGTTCACGCTGAAAGACCATTCTACGGAGAATTGGTAGATTTCATGAGTTCTGGACCTATCGTTGCTGCTGTTCTTGAGAAAGACAATGCGGTAGAAGATTTCAGAACTTTAATCGGTTCTACTAATCCTGCGGAAGCTGCAGAAGGAACAATCAGAAAAATGTTTGCAAGAAGCATCGGAGAAAATGCTGTTCACGGTTCTGACTCTGACGAAAACGCTCTTATCGAAGCAAAATTCCATTTTTCAGGAAGAGAAATTTTCTAAGAAAAATCATTTTCAAAATAAAAAATCCGGAGAAACTTTCTTCGGATTTTGTTTTTTACAGATTACTTTCAATTGCGCCAACTTTTTCACGGTATAATTCGAGGGGTTGATCAAGAAGAACGGCAATAACAGTTAGATTTCTATCCAGTTTTTCTTTGGGTACATCAATATAAATAATTCCCGGAACCTCACTCCAGTAAAGCTTATTGTATATTTCATGGCTTAATAAAGTTCCTTCACCCACAATCCGGATTCGGGCAATTTCGTTTTTAATACCTTTCAGAGAAATTGATCCGGTCGGAATTCCTTCCACAAAAAGATAAAGGGTCTGTCTGTTTTTGGAAAGTACGGAGTTTCCTGAAAAATGACCTTCTGGAAGTCCCTTTTCTTTTTCATAGAGTGCTTCTGCGTGTTTGCTGATCCAGTTTAGAATTTCGGGATTGGTTTTGCCGGTTTTGGGAAGTTTCATTTCCATTCCGTCCTCTGTTAAACCCGAATTTTTGAAGATGTTGTTTCCCGAATGAAGCTGTTCTGCAATTTCTTAGACTGCCAGTTTCGTATTTTTATTTTCTAAAGATTCAGGAAGAGATAAATTGGGCTTATCATTTTGTACTCTGATCACAGCTTCGTCAATTGATATTTCAACAACGGTTACGTCCTGATCAAATTTTACATGGGAAAAATTGAAAGTGAAATCTCCATTACCGTTACTTTTAATATCAATCTTCGCTTTATCGTCTCCAAGAATTCTGGCAGAAATAGTATTGGTCATTAAACCGTATATTTTTACAAAATCTTTAGCTTCTTCGAGATAGAGAAATATTTTTTTCCGGTCTTTAGAAAATGCGGATTTTCCTTTATAATTGTCGAATGGCAAACCTCGTGTTGTTCCATAAATGGCTTCGGAATTTTTTGTTGTCCATCTTTCTAAATTCTTTAAAATTTCAACCTGCTGTTCCGGAATGGTTCCGTCTTCTTTCGGACTAATATCCAAAAGTAGATTGCCGCCCATATTAATCACATCCGCCAAAGTTCTTACGATCATATTCGGAGTTTTGTAGTGGTTGTCGAAAGGCTGAAATCCCCATGAATCATTCATGGTGTAGCAAAGTTCCCAGTAATTGCTTTGAGGTTTTACCACAGGAATTCCCTGTTCCGGAGTTTCGTAGTCTCCATGATTTTTCAGTCTGGAATTAACGATAATGTCCGGATTGAATTTTTTCAGATTTTCCAAAGTTTTTTGAGCGCGCCATTCTTCTGATGAGTGTTCCCAATCGCCATCAAACCACAAAAGATCGGGCTTAAATTGTAGTGAAAGTTCATTTAATTGATTCTGATAATAGGTGACGAAATTTTCCCAGCGTTTCGGATCATTTTTAATTTCGTAACGTTTTTTTGTCCGGGTATTGATGTCGTAATAAGGATGGCTCCAGTCGGGAAGAGAATAGTAAAGTCCGGTTTTCAGTCCGGAATTTTTTAATGCAGAGATAAACGGAGAAAGCACATTTCTTTTGGCTAAGGAATTTTTAGGAATGGTCGTTGATTTTTCAGCTTTTGAATCCCAAAGTGCGACGCCATCATGATGTTTTGTGGTAATCACGGCATATTTTGCGCCGGAATTTTTAATCAGTTTTACCCATTCATCAGGTTTATATTTTGCAGCCGAAAAACCATTGAGCTGTTTCATGTAATTTTTATGACTGATGTAATTATTGAAAAAAGCCCATGATTCCGGAATTCCGTTCACAGAATAAATTCACCAATGAATAAAAATTCCGAGTTTGGCATCCTGAAACCATTCCATTTTTTGATTTTCCTGTGACTGATTCTGCGCAGGATATTTTCCTGAAAATAAAACCAGACCTAAAGACAATATGCCGATTAATTTCCCTTTCATTTTTTCTTTTTGTGATCTAAAAATACTTAAAAAGAACTTCATAGAGCTCCTGTATTTATTATTGAATGATTTAAACCTTCCTGTTCTTCGGGGTTAAGTAAAAATACCGAGATTAAAATTCCGTGTTTTTACGGATGTTTTTGTCCTCATTTATTGCCATCTTTACATCAGCATTAGAGAAGGAAAATTTAAGCATTAAACTCTTCAAAACTAATAACCATTAAAGGCTCAGATTTTCATTAAGAAGAAAGGCAACTCAACGGAGTTGCCTTTTTGTTTGTATTTAAATGAAATTAAATTTTCAGTAATTCGATCGTTCTTTCCGGATTTTCTGCTGAGAAAACTGCATTTCCTGCAACCAGAACATCGGCTCCGGCTTCGAAAAGTTTAGAGGCGTTGTCGATATTTACACCACCGTCAATTTCAATTAATGCTGTCGAATTGTTGCTTAAGATCAGGTCTTTCGTTTCCGCAATCTTCTTGTAAGTGTTTTCGATGAATTTCTGTCCTCCGAATCCCGGATTTACACTCATCAGCAAAACAAGATCTACGTCTGCAATAATATCTTCCAGCATCAGAACCGGAGTGGAAGGATTTAGCACAACACCGGCTTTTGCACCCAGACTCTGAATATGATGAATCGTTCTGTGAAGGTGAATACACGCTTCGTAATGTACCGATACAAGATCTGCTCCGTGATTGATGAATTCTTCCACATATTTTTCAGGCTCTACAATCATCAGATGCACATCTACAAATTTTTTGGCGTGCTGCTGAACGGTTTTCATTACCGGAAATCCGAACGAAATATTCGGAACAAATCTTCCGTCCATTACATCTACGTGAAACCAGTCTGCCTGAGAATTGTTCAGCATTTCGATGTCTCTTTGCAGATTCCCGAAGTCTGCGGATAAAAGGGATGGAGCAATAAGCTTCGTTTTCATTTTTACTTTTTACTTTTAACTTGTCTCTTTTAACTTCTGTTAATGATACTTCAGTTTCATTTTCGGCTGAATTCTCAGAAGTGTTTCGTAGATCAGTTGGATTACATTTCCTACGTCTTCTTTGGAAACCATTTCCACTGTGGTATGCATATAACGCAAAGGTAAAGAAATTAATGCACTCGGAACGCCGCCGTTAGAATGCGCGAAAGCGTCGGTGTCTGTTCCCGTAGCGCGGCTCGCTGCTGCTCTCTGGAAAGGAATTTTCTTTGTTTTTGCGGTGTCGATAATTAATTCTCTGATGGTGTGATGAATGCTTGGTGCGAAGAAAACTACCGGTCCGTCTCCACATTTCTGGTCGCCTTCTTTTTTCTTTTCGATCATCGGAGTGGTGGTATCGTGCGTAACGTCTGTCACGATCGCAATATTAGGTTTGATAGTATCTGCAATCATATCTGCTCCATACAAACCTACTTCTTCCTGAACAGAATTGGTAATGTATAATCCGAACGGAATTGTTTTTTTATTTTCCTTTAAAAGTCTTGCCACTTCAGCAATCATAAAACCACCGATTCTGTTGTCTAACGCCCTGCAAACGAAATAACGGTCATTCATTTCGAAGAATTCATCGGGGTAGGTAATCATGCATCCTACATAAATTCCCATTTCTTCCACTTCTTTTTTGGAAGTTGCACCACAATCGATGAAGATATTTTCAATTTTCGGAGTCGGTTCGTTCTGGTTGGCTCTGGTGTGAATTGCAGGCCATCCGAAAACGCCTTTTACAATTCCGTTTTCACCGTGGATATGAACCACTTTGGACGGAGCGATTGTCTGATCAGAACCTCCGTTTCGGATCACGTAGATCAATCCGTCTTCTGTAATATAATTTACATACCAAGAAATTTCATCTGCATGTGCTTCAATCACTACTTTAAATTCTGCTTCAGGATTAATGATTCCGTAGCAGGTTCCGTAATGATCCACTTCAATTTTGTCTACATAAGGTTTAATGTAGTCCATCCATACTTTCTGTCCCTCATGTTCGTATCCTGTTGGAGATGAAGTGTTTAAATATTTCTCTAAAAATTTTAAAGATTTCTTTTCAAATTTCATAAAAAGGAATGATTTTTGCGTTCAATTTTTGTTCTAATACGCGTAAAAATAATGAATTTTAGTAAGATTATTTGTCTTTTTCTCTTCTTTTTTGGAGTCAGTATTTCGGCTCAGAGGGATTCCGTCATTGCGAAACCTTTAAGTCAGTACCCTGCAGAACTTTTGAAAACAGACGAATTCGGCAATAAATATTTCTATGATGAAAGGCAGAAAGCAAGAATCTATGAAATCAACGGGGAAACCGTCGTGGTAATGGATGAGCTGGTTTTGCTGAATAAACCGAAATTCAATAATCAGCTGGATAGGAACTATTATTATTTCTTAAATAAAAAGCTTTACAGAGTATATCCGTTATTTTTAACTGCTTTACAGCAATACAGAGATATTCAGGGAGAAATGACGAACATGGACAGTAAGGCAAAACGAAAATACATCAGAGACCGACAGAACATTCTTGCCGACCAGTACGAGAAACAGCTTCGTGATCTTACGACAACAGAAGGACAGGTTTTTGCCAAACTGATGAACAGAGCAACTGGAAAAAATGTTTACGAAATCATTAAAGAATTAAGAGGAGGATGGAGTGCATTCTGGTGGAATGTAAAAGGAAAAATGGCAGATATTGATCTTAAAGATCCCTACGATCCTCACAAAAACAGAACAGATGAATATCTGGAATCCCTGCTTCAATCCAACTGGAATTCAGGTTATCTTCAGCCTTATTCCGGAGCGAGCAGTTTTAAAGTCTACAAATAATATCAATCATAAAAAATTCCTGTAACGATCTTACAGGAATTTTTCTTTTAATTTATCAAAAACAATTTTGTCGATGGGCAACGGAAACGGATTGTCCGGTCTGTCGATCTCAATCCATTCTGTTTTTTCAATGCAGGGATCGAGAATCAGGAAATCGCCTTCGTCAATAATGTTTACAATATAATATATGGTAAGAAGCTGTTCATTTTCTCTGAAACGCGAAACCAGAAAATCTTCCTGCGTATAAAAATGTTCCACAACTTCTATTTTTACATTCAGCTCTTCATCGAATTCTCGATGCAGACAATCTATTAATCCTTCTCCAAACTCCAGTCCGCCACCCGGAAATTTCATTAAAGGTTCACCTGCATATTCTTCAAATAAAGTAAGAACTTTTTTATCCTTTACTGCACAGGCGTAAACTCTAATGTTGATCTTATCTATCATATATAATAATTTGTATAGCTAATTTAAGGAAATTTGTCGGATGCCGGAAGACAGGAGCTTGAAGTTTACGACTAATTTTAATTTTTTTAAAGCTATTTCCCGCTTAATAAGGTATAAACTCAAAACTTTGCAGATTATAAAACATCAAGTAGTAAAACCTCCATCTTCCAGCCTCAAGCTTCCATCTTCCTTCCTTACAACTTCACCGCATTAATCATCTCTCTTTTTCCCGGAGGTCCCTGTTTTTTCTCAATGTTAAAATTCAGTTCCTGAAGAATTCTTCTTACGCTTCCTTTCGAAGAATAGGTTGTTAATAATCCGTTAACAGCCATTTTATCCGCAACCATTTCAAAAAGGGGCTTTTCCCAGAGATCGGGCTGTACTCTTGCACCGAAACAATCGTAATATACCAGATTTATTGAGGGTAAATCGATATTCTTCAGATCAAAAAAATCACATTCTATCTTTTTTAAGTTGAAACCGCTAATGATTTCTTCTGACTTTTCCCATTCTGCCAGATGAATTTTTTGATAAATATTTTTGAATTCCGGGTTATCGAAAAGCTCAAAATAGGCCAAATCGTTAATTTCCGATTCATTTATGGGGTATTTCTCAAGGGTAAAATAGTTGATGATATGATTTTTGTCAGTTTTTAAATATTCATTAATTGTTACCAAAACATTCAAACCTGTTCCAAAACCGAGTTCTAAAATATTAATTTCGTAATTATTTATCAGATTTAATCCATTTTTGATAAACACGTGTTCGGCTTCCTGTAATGCACCGTGGTGTGAATGATAATTTTCATTTAAATCATTGATAAACAGTGTTTTGCTGCCATCGTTTGTGGTCTTAATTTCTCTTTTCAAGCTATTTTTTTACAAATTTACTCTAAAATTTTTATATTTAGAAAATTATGTTAAATTTGTAGAACCTCATAAAAAATTTTAGAAATGATAATTCAAAAAACTGAAAACTCCCGAATTTCTACATTCGACCCAAACAATTTTTCATTCGGAAATACTTTTATCGATCATATGATCATCTGTGAGTACGAAAACGGAAAATGGGGTGATGTAAAATTGGTTCCTTATGGTCCTTTAGCGTTTACACCGGCAATGATGGGTGTAAATTACGGACAGGCTTGTTTTGAAGGCATGAAAGCCTATAAAGACAAAGACGGACAGGTTTTCCTTTTCAGGCCCGAAAAGAATTTTGAACGTATCAATAAGTCGGCAAAACGTCTTGCCATGCCGGAAATAACGGAAGAAATGTTTTTGGACGGACTGAAAGCATTGGTGGATATCGACAGAGAATGGATCCCTTCCGGTGAAGGTATGTCTTTGTACATCAGACCATTGATTTTCGCTACTGAAGAAGCATTGAAGGCAAGAGTTGCCAATAAATATATGTTCGCGATCGTTGCAACTCCTGCAAAGATGTATTATACAGAACCTGTTTCTGTAAAAATTTCAGACCATTATTCAAGAGCGGCAAGCGGTGGAGTAGGTTCTGCGAAAGCTGCCGGAAACTATGCGGCTTCTTTCTATCCGACTCAGTTGGCAATTGAAGAAGGATACGAGCAAATTATCTGGACAGATGATGCCACTCACGAATATTTCGAAGAGAGCGGTACGATGAACGTTTTTGTAAGAATCAACGATACTATTTTTACGCCTCCGACTTCAGAAAAAATCCTTGACGGAGTTACAAGAGACAGCTTCATCCAGTTGGCTAAAAAGAGAGGAATTGAAGTAAAAGTAGAACCTATTAAAGTTCTGGATGTTATAGAAGCTCAGAAAAACGGAACTTTAAAAGAAGTTTGGGGAGTGGGAACAGCAGTGGTTACTACCGTTTTCCAGGCTTTAGGCTACAAAGGAGAAAAGCTTGAATTGCCAAGATTATCAGACGAAGAAAGCTTCGCCGTTACTTTGAAAAACGACCTTGTGAATCTTCAGACTAACCTTTCAGACGATCCTTTCGGATGGAGAGTTTTAGTAGATCACGTATTGGAAACAGTTTAATTTTTTTAAACGTTAGATATTGTAAAGCCGGAAATTTTTTCCGGCTTTTTGTTTTAAATTTTTATCAGTTAAGTAGTTTGATGTGAAGATGGTTGCTCCTTTAGGAGCAGAATCTATGTATAAATAAGAATAAATTTATCAATCAATCCATAGGATTGATATCTATAATTTTCAATAAATTTTCTAAAGATAGCGTTCCTACGGAACGCCGAACGTAAGCCTAAATATGATTTCTACACAGATAAAACTCCACAGAGTTTTTTATTCTGGATGTCTTATTTATCGTTGTTTTTAATGTATTATACTTTGCTTAGATTCTTTCAGGATGACAAAAATGCTGTCAATGGATTTTAGAAAGGATAAACAATTTTACAGTGAAAAAAAACCTGCGTAATCTGCAAAATCTGCGGGAGATTATTCAAAAGATTCTTCATTCCATATTGCTTCGCAAAATTTCAATCAGAATGACATGACTCGTTAAAGATTTTGGGAGATAAAAAGAATTGTTAACAATTATTCATTGTTTTGTTTTTCGTTTAGTATTCGCGGTGTCACTCTGAGCCTGTCGAAGAGCTTTTTTCGAGCCTTTTATTTATAGATTGCTGTTCTTTAAAAGTCCTGTGTTTAGATCCTTTCAGGATGACAATCTGCATGATTATCATCTCTCGCAGATTTTGCAAATTTAGCAGATGATTAAGTATAAAAAATCCGCACAATCTGCTAAATCTGCGAGAAACCAAAAAAGAAAATAGCTTTCAGAACAATTGAAGGAGATTTATTTGCAGTATGTTTGTCATGCTGAAAGCATCTAAAGAAAGTTTTCATTGTATCGTTGAAATCCTTTTCAGGATGACAAAAATGTTTTAATTACTTGAAGAAAAGGATAAACAATTTTACATTGAAAAAAAATCTGCGTAATCTGCATAATCTGTGGGAGATAATTCATTATTTTATTTTTTGTTTAGTATTCGCGGTGTCTCTCTGAGCTTGTCGAAGAGCTTTTTTATTTCAGATATTTATTCATGACTGTTTTTAATGTATTATACTTTGTTTAGATCCTTTCAGGATGACAAGCTGCATGATTATTATCTCTCGCAGATTTTGCAAATTTAGCAGATGATTGAGTAGGAAAAATTTGCACATAACAAGCTGTACTTGTTTGGTTATTGTAAGGAATGTCTGCAATCCTAGCCGGGATTGGAGCGATTGTCTGAGCTCATTTCTTTAGTTTACGGCGCGGCGAAGCCGCGCCGTAAACTAAAAAAATAGCGAGTGCGGAAAGCGCGATAAAGCTCCAAAAAAATACAATTCCTTTCAAGAGCAGTGGAAATTTACATCATAATCCTTCGACTGTTTCACACTCAGGAAGACAGGGAAATTGTCACAGTTTTTAATTCAATAAGTTCCTGAAGTTTTGTAATTGATTCCCGAAATGTGTATTTTCGCAAAAGTTTATGAAAAAAATACTCTTCATATCGATATTGGGTTTACTGAGCTGCAGCAAAAATGCGCAGACTCATCCTCCCGTTGGCGGCGTTCTCAGCAAGAACGATCTGGATGTTTCCAAAAACAGGATGAAAAACCTGAATGCGCAGGAAAGATACCATATTCAGGAATGGATTGGCAATCAGCCGGTAAAGTTTTATCCTACGCAGCTTAATTACTGGACGAATACGGAAGGTTTTGACCAAAGGCAGAGAAGGCAGGACAATACGCTGATTTCCTATTCTTACGACCTGTACGACTTTGATCAGACGAAAATCTACGATCAGCCGATCGCAAGAAGAGATGCCAAATTCGGTCATTTTGATGAGCTGAAAGCGGTAGAAGATGCTTTGCGTTTTATACACGACGGTGAGGAAGTTACGCTTCTGGTTCCGTCTGCACTGGCGTATGGAACGTACGGAGATGAGAAGAAAATAGATAACGACATCCCATTAATCATAAAATTAAAAGCATTATAATCCATGAAATTGTTTAACAAGAATATAATTCTGGCGGCGGCAAGTGTTTCGCTGATGAGTTGTACACCAATTTATAAAAAAATGAACGTAGACAAAGAAACTTACGAAGGTCTTAATGACGGACTTTATGCGAATCTTCAGACGACAAAAGGTAATTTGATCGTAAAATTCGAGGATAAAAAAGCACCGGTAACTGTGGCTAATTTTATTGGTCTTGCAGAAGGAAAAATCGATAACAAAGCGAAAGCGAAAGGCGTTCCTTATTACGACGGAACGATTTTCCACAGAGTGATTAAAGATTTTATGATTCAGGGGGGAGATCCTCAGGGAACAGGAATGGGAGATCCGGGATATAAATTCGAGGACGAAAGAAACGATCTTAAGCATACCGGAAAAGGAGTGCTTTCTATGGCAAATTCGGGTCCGAATACCAACGGTTCCCAGTTCTTCATCACAGAAGTAGCGACGCCTTGGTTAGACGGAAGACACACGATTTTCGGGAAAGTGGTAAAAGGTGAAGATGTAATCGATGCGATTGCAAATGTAGAAAAAGGAGCGCAGGATAAGCCTAAAACTGACATCGTTTTGGAAAAAGTTTCCGTTTTCAGCAAAGGAGACGAGTACAAAAACTACGATGCGGCAAAAACGTTTACAGAAGGAAAAGCTAAAATTGCAGAAAACAACAAAGCGTTTTTAGCAAAAGAAGAGGCTGAAAAAGCTAAAAAAGAAGCTGAATTCAAAGCCAATCAGGAGAAAATGGTTGAAGATCTGAAAGCAGGAATGCAGAAAACAGAATCCGGTCTTTACTATAAAATCACGAAAACAACAGAAGGAAAAGCTCCGAAAGCGGGGGATAACGTTTCTGTACACTATGCAGGAAAGTTGGTAGACGGATCGGAATTCGATTCTTCTTTCAAAAGAAATGAACCTATTGAAATTCCTATCGGAATGGGAAGAGTAATTAAAGGCTGGGACGAAGGAATCCTTTTGTTAAAAGAAGGTGAAACGGCTACTTTACTGATTCCGCCGGCAATGGGCTACGGAGAAAGAGGAGCAGGAGGAGTAATTCCGCCAAACGCGTGGTTGATCTTCGATGTTGAGCTTGTAAAAGTAAAATAATCTGAATCTTACAATATTCTGAAAGCCGTCCGAAAGGATGGCTTTTTTCGTTGCCGTTTGCTTGTAACGATTCGCCGGACTTCTGCGACAGATTTAAGGAAAGAAGAAGCAATCGTCTTCTTTGAAAATCGTAACAACTGTCTATTTAAAATTATGAAAACCAAATCATTCCTGTTTCTGTTCATGTTCTTGTCGTTGATGTCTTTTGCTCAGACGAAGGCAAATCCGGAAGATGCAGCCATTAAACAATCACTGTCGTATTTCGTGAATACGATTAAAACAAAGAAAATCGATCAGTCGGTGAACTGCATCTATCCCAAATTTTTCACGGTGATTCCAAAAGATCAGATGACGCAGATTCTGAACATTACCTACAACAATCCGTTTATGAAGATTGAAGTTCAGGATTTTAAGTTTGGGAATATTGCAAAGCCGGAACAGATTGATAAAGAATATTTCTCCATCGTCAATTATTTTCTCAAGCTGAAATGCAATGTCGGTTCCCTGAATGAAGACATGAAGAAGAAAATCCAAGCGATGCTGATTCAGAAATACGGCAAAAACAATGTACAGTATGCTGCAAAGGAAAATTCTTACGTCATCAACGCCAATATGAAAGCTTGTGCCGTTTCCAAAGACAAAAAATACTGGAAGTTTGTGATCCTCGAAAATGAATACAAATCTCAGTTGGTAAAAGTGCTGCCGAAGAAGATTTTGGAAAAAATTTAAAATTTTGAATTTATTTATTGAAAACCATCCGAAAGGGTGGTTTTTTTGTTGGAAATTCAGGGAAAATACGGTTTTCCGTAGATTTTGTAATTCGTATATTTCTAAATTTAATAATTAGAATAAAGATTATGGAAAAAAAATTTTTAAAATCACCGAAACAAAAACTTGCTACTAAAATAAATAAAATAAAAAAAGATAGTAATGTCAAAATAAAAAGGAATGAATTCTATGTTGATGATATATTATTACTTAAAGTTTTGAAAGATAAGTTAATTTATTATTCATTTCGATATAAGCCCAATAATATTGAAAAAGTTTCTGAAGTAAAAAATCTAGATAGCATTAAAATATTAATTGATCATGATACTTTAGATATATTAAATGTTAATATATTGAACCCCCCTAATAATATTAATAAAATTTATAATGTTTTTAAAGATATTGAAGGTTTAACAATTAGGAATATTACTATAGGTGATTATAACAAAATTGATGGAAATGATTTATATATTAATCTTGACACGTATCATATTATTGTTAAAATTGACAACGAGGAGAATATTGAAAAATCCCAGAAAGTTTTTAATAGATTAGTGCCATTTTTAAAGTCTGATTTTAATCTGTTAACGAATAGTTTGGTTTCAAACAGAGATTACAGTTTATTACTTAAAGAAATAATTGCTAGCGGTGAAATTAATCAAGAAGATTTAATTAATTTATCAAATAAATTAGCCGTAGGAAATAGTAATCAGGTAGTAATAGAAAAGCAAATCAATAGACAAACGAAATGGCTTATAGATACAATTGAAGATATTTTAGAAGAAGATAATATTACTGTACCAAAAGCAAAAGATATTGGAAACACAAAATTTGGATTTTTAAAAACATCAATAATTGGCGCAGAAAATTTAATGGAAAGAATCCTTACTGAATATGGGCAGTATTGTTTATTTGGGGTTCCAGCCTTGTTAAATACAAATAAATATGTAATTAAATCGGGTAGATCTAGATCTCAATTTGATATAATTCTTATAAATCATTTAGGAGATATTGAGGTTGTTGAATTAAAACGTCCTGATAAATATTTATTGAAGTATGGTGGCGGTAGAGGAAAATTTTATCCTTCTGAAGATTTAGCAATTGCTATTGCTCAAACGGAGAGATATATTACAAATTTTCATAAAGATAATGATCCACAATATAAAATAGATGGAAAATCACTTAACGATTTTTTGAATGATAAAATAGGTAATACTTTACATATAGAAACTATACGACCTAAAGGTTTAATAATTATGGGATCGTGGAAAAAACTATGCCCTGATTATGAAAGTTTAGATACCAAATTGCAAAATAAATTAAAAAAGCAGGACTACATAAATGATAGTATGCAAGCTTATAAAGAGTTAACAAACTCATTGAAAAATATTACAATCCTCACATATTCAGAATTATTGGAAAATGCACGAACTAGATTAGAATTAGATTCAGAAATATAACGTAAAGCCCTTATTTCCCAAAAACCACCCCATGAAAAACTCACTCCCCAATTTCCGCTCAATCTAAAAACCATGTCAGAAAGAAACCATCTGGAACCTTGCGGAAGCAGTTCGAGCCATAGAAGTCTCGGCAGCTTTGTGAAAATTATGAATGCACTCATGGGAGACGTGTATGCAGAACTGTATTTTCTGGAAATTCCTTCTTTCGATACTGAAAGAATTCTGTTCGTAGAAAGAAAAAAAGGAATCGAAAACTACCGCATCGTTTATAAAATTGCAGAATGTGCGATTCGCCTTTTGGAAGACAACGAAGAAGAAAGGATTTTAGAATATCAAAGAAAGCTGTCACCGGATTCCTATAAAATACTGCAACAATTGTTTGAAAGTGCGCTTTATCAGACGAGATATCCTAAAGAGCGTCGTATTGTTCTCGACGGAGTGCAATATTATTTCTCCAACGTTTTGAAAATGGGAAAAATCTCATCGCCCGAAGAGAATTCTTTAATCGGAAAACTCATAGACATCTGCGAAAAAATAAAAAATATGATTCAGTCAGACAACAGACCATTGGTTTTTGAGGATGATTTCAGAGGTGAAATGGAAACTTTAATCAGGGAAATTAATGGTGATTTAGAATAGTAATGAATGGTTTTCTTTCATTCTGAAGAAGAATTCCAGACAAACACCGTCTGATTTTTACAGAGACTCTTCGACAGGCTCAGAGTGACATCTCGAATACTAAACGAAAGACAAAACAATGAATAATTGTTAATAATTCTTTTGTCGCCAAAATCTTTAATGGTCGCTTGTCATTCTGATTGAAATTTTGCAAAGCATTATGGAAAGAAGAATCTTTTTGAATTATCTCCCGCGGATTGCGCAGATTAGGCAGGTTTTTTTTCAATGTAAAATTGTTTGTACTCTTTCAATGTCTTTGCAGCATTTTTGTCATCCTGAAAGGATATCAACGATACATTAAAAACTTTGTTTAGATGCTTTCAGCATGACATATCGTAAATAAATCACCCTCCAAATGTTCTGAAAGTTATTTTATTTTTTAGTTTCTCGCAGATTTTGCAGATTTTTTCTACTTAATCATCTGCTAAATTTGCAAAATCTGCGAGAGATAACAATCATGCAGCTTGTCATCCTGAAAGGATCTAAACAATGACTCAAAAGAACAGAGATCAATAAACAAAACATTCAGAAACGAGCTCTTCGACAGGCTCAGAGTGACACCGCGAATACTAACTGTAATATCTTAACAAAGAATAATTGATAAAGGTGGTTTTAAGGTATAAAATTATAAACAATCCTATGTCATTCTGACGAAGGAAGAATCTGAAAATACACAGTTGTACTCAATGATGATAGAGACTCTTCGAAAGGCTCAGAGTGACACCGCGAATACTAATTGTAATATCTTAACAATGAAAGATTGTTTTTAGTAAAACCTTTAACGCTACATTGTCATCCTGAAAGAATCTCAACGATACATTAAAAACTTTGTTTAGATGCTTTCAGCATGACATACCGTAAATAAATCACCCGAAATAAGTATTCCATAAATAAAAGGGAAATCTTACCTTAGCAGTACACTAAATTTAAAACTTTTAACTATGGCTTACGATTTTAAAATCCGTTCCGCAGTTACTTCCACAGGAAAAACCGCGTATTATGCAAAAGTAACCGGTCTTACAGATCCGGAATTTTTCGTGGCTTACAAGACGAAATATGAACAGAGATTCGGACTTTACAATGTTTCGGTTTCTAATAATCTCGTGTACAATGCCGCCGATTATGTGAACGAATTTGGTTTTTGGGCATACTTTATCGAGGCTACCGCGAAAGTGGAAAGTCAGGGTTCTTTTCTCTGCCTGAATACGTATGACAGGGCTTATTTTACATTCGGTTTTATGCAGTTTGCAGCACACGTTCCGAACGGAGATTTTGTAAGATTTTTCAGAAAACTGCTTACCTTACCAAATGCTTTGGAATACTTCCCGAGACTTCGCCTGATTAATGACCGTATTTTCTATAAAAATGATGCAGGAGCCACTTCTCAGCTTGAAAACGACAGCAGTTCCCAAAAGCTGATGGAATATCTGAATCCTACCACCAATGAAGTGGAACAGCAGGAACTTATCTGCTCGGCAAGATTTATCCATTGGGCTTCCAACGACCCGAAACACAGAAGAGTACAGGTGGAACATTCCATCAGTCTGTATAAAGAAAACATGAAAAAGTACAGCAAAAGGCTGAATCTGAACGGTTATCCTGCAAAAGTGTGTTTTATGATCTGCGATATCCTGCATCAGGGAAGAGGAACGTATGACAGGATCAGTTATGCGCTGGATACCGACAGTCACGAAAAAGCATTCCAGAATCTGTGTACGATAGGAAACACCCATTATCCGACAAGAATCAACGGACTCAAAGCCCATCTGAAAAAGCTGGAACAGGCAGGATTGTTCAACAAAAAATATAAAGCCGACACGAATGAGTTTGTGTAGAAATCAGCTTAAAGAAATATAAAAAAAATAGACGGTACATTCATTTGTACCGTCTGTTTTTTAGTGAATAAGAATCTTATGGATTGTTGGGAATTGTCACTATTTCAGGATCGATCCACAGTTAACACCCACGGTTTCCATTTTCTTTCTGATTCCCATTTTTTCTGCTTTTTTCGCAAGTTCTTCCTTTTCTTTTTTGTCTTTCATCGCATTCAGCTTGTCCAGCATTTTAAGCTCGTCAGTGGTTAATTTTGCTCCAAGATCTTTGGTAAGACAGTCTGCAGATTTTTCAGCCTTTTCTTTAGGGGTTCCTTCTTTTACCATGCTTTCAGAAATGTCTTTATACATTGCTTTTAAGATGGATTCTTTGGAACTATTCGTTGTCTGTACTTTTGTTTTGGCTTTAGATTGTGCCATTACAATCTGGCTGCTGCATAAAAGGATCATGCAGAATGCAAAAATGAGTTTCTTCATGTTTATTATTTTAGGGGCTAAAAGTAGGATAATTTTTTGAGAGTTGAGACACGGAATAAAATTTATTTTAAACTGCTTCAATGGATGAAAATATTTAACAATTATTCATTGTATAAATATTGCAGTTAGTATTAGAGATGTCACTCTGAGCTTGTCGAAGAGTCTCTTTTTCTGAAGGATTTGGATTATTATCTCCCGCAGATTCTGCAAATTGAGCAGATGATTAAGTTAAAAATCTGCGCAATCAGCGAGAAACCAAACAATAAAATAACTTTCAGAACAATTGGAGGATGATTTATTTACAGTATGTCATGCTGAAAGCATCTGAATAAAGTTTTCAATGTATCGTTGAGATCCTTTCAGGATGACAATGTAGCGTTAAAGGTTTTGCTAAAAACAATCTTTCATTGTTTTAAAATCTTGCATTTAGTATTCGCGGTGTCACTCTGAGCCTGCCGAAGAGTCTCTTTTTCTGAAGGATTTGGATTATTATCTCCCGCAGATTTTGCAAATTTAGCAGATGATTAAGTTAAAAAATTCTGCATAATCTGCTAAATCAGCGAGAAACCAAAAAATAAAATAACTTTTAAAACATTTGGAGGATGATTTATTTACGGTATGTCATGCTGAAAGCATCTAAACAAAGTTTTCAATGTATCGTTGAGATCCTTTCAGGATGACAAAAAAACTGTGAATACATTGAGAAAGTATAAAGAATTTTAAATTGAAAAAAATCTGCGCAATCTGTAATCTGCGGGAGATTATTCAAAAGATTCTTCTTTCGATAATCTTCGCAAAATTTCAATCAGAATAACACGATTTGTGTTAATGATTTTACCAAAGAAAATAACGAAACAATTTTTCATTGTTTTAAATATGGCAGTTAGTATTCGCGGTGTCACTCTGAGCCTGTTAAAGAGTTTTGTTTTAAAATGTTCCTCACTAAAAAACCGCCCTTTAAAGAGCGGTTTTAGCATTAATCTGTTTTAGGATCATTATTCTTTTTTCCCTGTCTTCTTGCCAGAACAATATTGGCAAAGTAATTCCTTCCGTTATTAATGATCGCCAGAACATTCTGATAAAAAATATCCTGCTTCACATCGGCTAACGTTGCGATGTAATTGCACATCTGTTTGTAATCTGTGGTCAGCGTCTGTCTCAGCATCTTGACATCATAGGTCTGTTTCTGGGAAGTCTTAAAAGAACGGTGCGAAAAAAGATCATTAAAATCCGTATTGGATTCTGCCAGATGATTGATGAATTTTACCAGTCCCAAAGCTGAAACCGCTGCGCTGTATTCTGAAGAAAGCAGCTTTTCCAGCATTGTATTCAGGCGGATGGTTTCTTCTTCGTAAGAATCGTCCTGCACATTTTTATACTGATCCAGAAGAATTTTTACGAAAGCATAGGCATTCTTTTCAGTTTCTGTTTTAGCGTTTCTGTACGGTTTTATGGCATCTCTCAGCGCCTGCATGTCGGCATCACGAATATCGTCCAGTTCAGCGATTTTTTTAGATTCTTCACTTGCACGTATCTGATCGAGTGCGCTGTTATACGTGGGAATCTGTGCCTGTATGGCATCGTACATTCTTTTAAAATCAGGGTCTGTTTCTGCATTCAGGGCAGAAGCTGCAAAATCTTCATAGAAACGGATGATAAGCTGCCCGAATTCGGCATGATGCAGTTTTGTGGCATCCATCGAAATTAGTTTTTTCATGTGCGTTATATTTTATTATTATATCTGCCACAGAGGATCAGGGTCTTACTGAGTCTGCGGATATTTTTTTTCTCTATCTTCAGAAATTTCCGACGGCAAACTGTAAGAGGTTCTTATCGTCGGAAATTCCGGCAGGGCAGACCACTATCAAAGTAAGCTTTCGGAGATCTCCGGCGGCGCAAACCAAAACAGTTTCGGATCGTCGGAAATTCCGACGGAGAGAACCCGAAGAGGATGAGACTTTCGGAAGTTTCCGATAATGCAATCCTGAATTTTATGTTTTTTCTGTAAACTTTCCGGCAGCTTTTTTTATTCTCCTGTGCTGTTTTATTTTTTTTGCCATGCTCTCTTTCAAAGAGTTTCATCAAAAATATAAAAATTCTTATAATGCCTGTACAAAACAGATAACAGTTATTATTCTGTACATATATAGATTGATTTTTTTTATGTTTGTCATGCTGATAGCATTAAAACAAAATTTTCAATTGATCGTTGAGATCCTTTCAGGATGATAATGTAACGTTAAAGATTTTACTAAAAACAATTCTTCATTGTTAAGATATTACAGTTAGTATTCGCAGTGTCACTCTGAGCCTGTCGAAGAGTCTCTGTCATCATTTAGTAAGATCGTATATTTTCAGATTCTTCCTTCGTCAGAATGATATAGGATTGTTAATCATTTTATATGTTAAAATAGCCTTTAACAATTACTCATTGCTAAGATAACACAGTTCCTATTCGCGGTATCACTCTGAGCTTGTCGAAGAGCTCGTTTCTGAATGTTTTATTTATTGATCTCTGTTATTTTAAATCATTGTTTAGATCCTTTCAGGATGACAAAAAAGCTGTAAATGTATATGAGAAAGCGCAAACAATTTTAAATTGAAAAAAATCTGCGCAATCTGCACAATCAGCGAGAAACCAAAAAATAAAATAACTTTTAGAACATTTGGAGGATGATTTATTTACGGTATGTCATGCTGAAAGCATCTAAACAAAGTTTTCAATGTATCGTTGAGATTCTTTCAGGATGACAATGTAGCGTTAAAGGTTTTTCTAAAAACAATCTTTCATTGTTTAAATAACAGAGTTAGCATTCGCGTTGTCATTCTGAGCTTGTCGAAGAGCTCGTTTCTGAATGTTTTATTTATTGATCTCTGTTATTTTAAATCATTGTTTAGATCCTTTCAGGATGACAAAAAAGCTGTAAAAACATTTGAGAAAGCACAAACAATTTTACATTGAAAAAAATCTGCGTAATCTGCACAATCTGCGAGAAACCAAAAAATAAAATAATTTTCAAAACAATTGGAGGATGATTTATTTACAGTATGTCATGCTGAAAGCATCTGAATAAAGTTTTAAATGTATCGTTGAGATCCTTTCAGGATGACAATGTAGCGTTAAAGGTTTTACTAAAAACAATTTTTCATTGTTTAAATAACACAGTTAGTATTCGCGGTGTCACTTTGAGCTTGTCAAAGAGCCTCTTCATCAGAATTTTAAACAAAAAAACCGCCCTTGAAGAGCGGTTGTGTATGATATTTTACCAGTTCTTATCAATCATATAAATAATCTGCGTTAGAGTACTCGCGCCGAGCAGAAGTTCCCTTCGGTTTACCTTTTCAAAAGTATCTTCTTCCGTGTGGTGAATGTCGAAATACCTTTGAGAATCGGGAACCAGTTCCGCTGTCGGAATTCCTAAATCGTGAAGCGGATAAAGATCTGTCCCGGAATAGGTATTTTTAAAATCATAAACTCCGTAAGGTAAAAACAGGTCTGCCCAACTCTGGATCTGCTTTCTTTTTTCGTTATCCATATCAAGGGAAATTCCTCTTGGGGTAAATCCTCCGGCATCCGTTTCTATGGCAAAAAGATGCTTTTCATTGTTTTCTTTCACGGTTTTACCGTACATAACGCCGCCTTTTACGCCGTTTTCTTCATTGGCAAAACAAACGACACGGATGGTGTGATTATTCTGGATGCCTAAATTTTTAAAAGTCCTCAGAACTTCAATGCTCTGCACGATTCCGGAACCGTCGTCATGGGCGCCTTCACCCACGTCCCACGAATCCAGATGTCCGCCGACAACGATTACGCTTTTATCTTTCTTTCCGGTAATTTCTCCGATCACGGAGTGGGAGAGTTTTTCGCCCTTCATGCCGCAGTTGGAGTTGAGTTTGGCCGTAATTTTCTGTGATTTTAAAAGTTCTGCCAGTTCATCCGCCGTCGTGCTTCCAACCGCAACAGCAGGAATTTTTTTATCATCCTGATAACGCATGGAACCTGTATGCGGAACATCATCAAAGGCAGAGGAAAGAGAACGGATAATCGCAAATTTCCCACCTTTTTTAGCCGTTAATGATGCAGCGGTAGATCTGTATTTTGCAGCATCACCATATCCTCTGAACGTTTCTATATACGTCTGGCTGAAAGGATAATTGAAGAACACAATCTTATCTTTTACCTGTTCCGGCGAAAGTTTATCGTATTCTTCCATGGATCTCACCATGATAATTTCTCCTGAAACATCTTTTCCTCCTGTTCCTTCAGAATTTCCCAGAGAAAGCATTTTTAAGCTTTTCCATTTTCCGCCGGAGGTTTTGATCTGTAAAGATTCTTTTCCGCGAACCCACACCGGAACCATTACTTCCTGTAGCCAGACTTTATCGGCTCCTGCATCACGAAGCTTTTGTTCTGCCCATGTTACGGCTTTTTCGTAGGATGCTGAACCGCTGAGACGATGACCGATATTTTTGGTTAATTCTCTCAGCTCGTTGTATGCTTTTCCTTTGTTTAATATTTCCGTAGAAATTTTTGCAAACTGTATGGAGTCTTCTTTTGCCTGACCAAAAACCGTCAATCCCAGAAGTGTTAAAGTTGTTCCTAATATCTTTTTCATTTACCAGTTTTTATCAATCATAAAAATCATTTGCGTCATCGCCACCGCACCGAGAAGAAGCTCTCTTTTGTTCACCTTATCAAAAGTATCCTGTTCGGAATGATGATAATCAAAATATCTTTGGGTGTCTACCACAAGCTCAGCCAAAGGAATATCCATTTTCTTTAAAGGAGAAATATCCTGAATGGCTTCTGTCTGGTCAAAATCGTAAACGCCGTAAGGAAGGAAATAATTTTTCCATTCGAAAATCTGTTTTCTTCTCTGCGGAGACATATCTAAAGAAAATCCTCTCGGAGAATAGCCTCCTGCATCGGTTCCCAGTGCAAAAATGTGCTTTTCATCTTTCTTCTTCACATACGCAGCGTACATTTCGCGTCCCTGTCCGCCATTTTCACTGTTTGCATAGAAAACAACGCGTATCGTATGGTTATTTTCAAGACCTAAAGCTTTGAATGTTCTTAAAACTTCAATACACTGGGCAACTCCGGTTCCGTCATCAATTGCTCCTTCTCCGAAATCCCACGAATCGAGCTGCGCACCCAAAACAATTACCTTCGAATCTTTTTTACCCTGAATTTCAGCAATGATATTCGGATTGGTGGTGTCGCCTTTGGATTGGGCAGTCATATTCAGTTTAGCGGTAACTTTCTGGCTTTTTAATAATTTTTCCAGTTCATCAGCAGATTTTACTCCAATGGATAAAGCGGGAATTCTTATTTTATCATCCGGTTCGTAATACACCATTTTTGCGTGTGGCGTATCGTCTGAAGCCGTGGTTAATGATCTTATAATTAATGCTTTCGCTCCGGTTTTAGCAATGACAGAAGCGGAAATAAGTTTGGATTTTGCAGTGATTAAATAAGAATCGCTTGTATTGATGATCTTTGGATCCATCGGAAGATTCACAAAAACGATTTTATCTTTCAGTTGTCCGACCGACATGGCGTTAAGTTCTGAGGTAGAATTGATGAGTACAATTTCACCGGTAAGATCTTTTCCGCCCGTTCCTTCAGAATTTCCGAAAGAAAGCATTCTGATGTTTTTCCAGTCTCCATTGGCGGTTTTTATCTGTAGAGATTCTTTTCCTCTGATCCAGACCGGAGCTTTGGCTTCCATTCTCCAGATCATATCGATCCCTATTTCTTTAAGCTTTTTTTCTGCCCAGTCTACAGCCCTCATGTAACCCGGCGTTGCGCTGAAACGCGGCCCGATTCCTTTGGTAAGCTGTCCCAGATTTTCGTACGCCGTTCCGTTGGTCATGATCTCGTCGGAAATCTTTTTAAATTCATCGTGGTAATTGAATTTTTCGCCGACAGCAGTTTTCTTAACCGGCTTTTTAAGAGGTTTTTTTTGAGAAAATAAAAATCCACCCAAAAAGAGTGGAATGATAATGAATATTTTTTTCATTTTTTATTTACCTTTTCTTTTCCGCAGATAAAAGTAGGGAAAAAATAGTAATTTAATCTAAATTCGGATTAAGAAACCCGCAGTTAATTATTTTAACGCAATGAACCCGAGGATTTTTATGTATAACTTTAATTGTCCGTTCGCAAGGGCGTGTAACTCAGCAAAGGCTTCATTTGCTGAACGAAATGTCTTTGCGAACGGAAGATATTTCAAAATTTTAAATACCTCTTTGTAATCTTAGCGTTAATCGAAAGAATTATATATTGAATAGAGGTAAAGATTAAGGTTTCATATCGTACATTAATAGTGCGGTAACCAATTTAGGCTCAATGAAAGTACATTTCGGAGGCATGCTGAGTTTCAGATCTGAAATTTTAATCATGTCATTAAAACTTACAGGGTAGATTCCGAATCCTGCTTTTCCTTCTCCGTTGTCTACTTTTTCTTTAAGATGATTGATTCCCTCAATATTGGAAGTTCCTTTTACATAAGAAATTTTCTCCGAGCTGTCCGGATCTTCAATTTTTAAAATATCTTTAAAGATGTATTTGTCTAAAAGATGATGATCCAGATTATCCAGAGACATTTCCTGAGAACGGAGATCGTGCTTTACGTGAAGGGAGTAAAATTTACCGTCCATGTACATCGAAATGTGGAATTTCTGGGAAGGAAAATATGCCGTTTCTCCTTTTTCGTGGATCAGGAAATATTTTTCCAGTTCCTTTAAAAATTCTTCGTTCGAAAGACTGTTAAGATCGGTTAAGATTCTGTTGTAATCGTGGATTTTAATCGACTGGTTGGAAACGATAAAGCTGTACACAAAATTGTAATGTTCCGTTCCGTTATGTCTTTTGTTTTTTTCTTTCTGATGTTTGGCGTTCAGTGCAGTGGAACCAATTCTGTGGTGTCCGTCTGCAATGTAAAAAGAATCGATCTGATCGATCACTTCCTTAAACTGCTGCAATTTTAAACGGTTATCGATTCTCCAGATTTTATGACGGATTCCTTTGGTATCCACATGATTGAAGATCGGAACGTTTTTCTCCTCATGATTCATCAGCAGTTCGATCTTCGAATTTGCAGGATAGGTAAGAAGTACAGGTTCTGCCTGAAGATTTACTTTTTCAAGATAATGAGCCAGTTTTTCCTTTTTCTGCGGAATGGTGCTTTCGTGTCTCTTGATTTTTCCGTTCCAGAAATCTTCGATGCTCGCTAAACCGAGAAGCCCTCTGAAAACCTGTTTGTTGGGATAAATCTGTTCATAAAGATAGTACGCAGAATTGTCCTGAACGAGTTTTTTCTCTTCCATCAATTCTTCAAAAGTCGACCGGATCTTCCTTAAATTCCTGTCGATATCTTTGGATTTACTTACGACATAAGGCTTTATCATGTTGATGTAAGTGTCTTCCACCTGAGCTTTTTCCGCGATCTCTTCCTGCGTAAAATTGTCCAGAGGATGAGTAGGGAAGGTGCTCTCATAGTCTTTATGAGGTCTTATTCCACGAAAAGGTTTAAAAATAGGCATATTTTAGTTTATAGTTTCTTTAATCTTAATAATTTGTTCTGCAAGCTCGAGTCCGATTTTTTCCTGTGCATCCACGGTATTTCCGCCTACATGCGGAGAAAGGGAAAGCGAAGGATTCATCAGCAAAAGCACTTCCGGAGTGGGTTCTTTTTCAAAAACATCCAGTGCAGCTCCGGCAACTTTTCCGGATTCGATGAAGTCTATCAGGGAAACTTCATTCATTACACCTCCTCTTGCAGTATTTACAATGTAGACTCCGTCTTTCATTTTTTCAAATTGTGGCGTGTCTATGATATATTCGTTTGTTTTCGGCGTATTGAGACTGATGAAGTCTGTATCTTTTAAGAATTCATCCATATCGTTGGTGGAAGTAATTTCGAAATTAACAGACTGTCCGTCGAAAAATTCCAGCGAAAGGACTTTTGTTTTAGGTTTTCTGGTAAGAACTTTCACTTTCATACCCAGAGAAATTCCCATTTTTACAACTTCCTGTCCGATACTTCCAAAGCCGATAACACCCAATGTTTTTCCTGAAAGTTCGTATGCTTTCGAGAAGGATTTTTTCATGGCGTTGAAGTGGGTTTCTCCCTCCAAAGGCATTAACCTGTTGGATTCATGGAGAAATCTTGCCAGTGAAAAGAAATGTGCAAACACCAATTCTGCAACCGATTTTGAGGATGCAGTCGGCGTATTGATGATGTAGATTCCTTTATCAATAGCGTATTCAACGTCGATATTATCCATCCCGATTCCGCCTCTTCCGATAATTTTAAGACTAGGACAGGCATCAATGAGATCCTGTCTTACTTTGGTAGCGCTTCTTACCAAAAGAACATCCACGTTATTCTCGTTGATGAAACTGATGACGTGATCCTGTGCAACTCTGTTGTCCAGAACTTCTATTCCGGCATCTTTAAGTGCCTGTTCTCCTGCTTTCGAAATTCCGTCGTTGGCTAAAACTTTCATGGTTTTATTTTGACTTAAATATTTAATGGTTCAAAATTTAAACAGTCTCGCAAATTAAGAAAATTTAAAATAACATTAAATATTTGTTAAGTATTTGAAATTTAATAATTTATATTATTTTATGGATCTCATAACATCTACCAAAACCTGTACGCTTTCAATCGGCAAAGCATTGTACAAACTAGCTCTGTAACCTCCCAGACTTCTGTGACCGTTCAGTCCGCTGATTCCCGCAGCTTTCCATGCCGCATCAAATTCTTCTTTTTTGCTTTCGTCTGTAATTTTGAAGGATACATTCATTAAAGAACGGTCTTCTTTTACGCAGAACGTTTCAAATAAAGGATTGCTGTCGATCTCATCGTATAGCAGTTTTGCTTTTGCTTCGTTTCTGGCTTCTGCTGCGGCAATTCCACCATTGTTTTCCAGATGCTGTAACGTTAACAGAGAAGCATAAACAGGAAAAACCGGCGGTGTGTTGTACATGGATTCTTTAGAAATATGCTGAGCATAATCCAGAATAGAGAACATACTTTCTCTTCCTGTTTTTCCTAAAATTTCTTTTTTAATTACCACCAAAGTTACTCCTGCAGGTCCCATATTTTTCTGAGCTCCGGCATAGATTAAATCAAATTTTGAAAAATCTAATTGTCTTGAGAAAATATCAGAACTCATATCGCAAACCATTAAAGTATCTACTTCAGGGAAAGACTTCATCTGAGTTCCATAGATCGTATTATTGGAAGTGCAGTGGAAATAATCATATTCTGAACCAACGGTGTAATCTTTTGGAATAAAAGAGTAATTTTCTTCTTTTGAAGATCCTACAACGTCTACGGTTCCTACTTTTTTAGCTTCTTTAATAGCTCCTGCCGCCCATGTTCCGGTATCCAGATAAGCTGCTTTTCCGCCTACTTTCATCAGGTTGTAAGGAACCATGGCAAACTGCAGACTTGCACCGCCTCCTAAATATAAAACTTCGTAATCATCTCCTAAATTCATCAGTCTTTTTACGATAGCGCGTGCTTCATCCATTACCGCTACGAAATCTTTGCTTCTGTGCGAAATTTCAAGCAGGGAAAGTCCGATTCCGTTGAAATCTAAAATTGCCTGTGCAGATTTTTCGAAAACTTCCTGTGGTAAAATACATGGTCCTGCGCTAAAGTTGTGCTTTTTGCTCATATTATTATTTTTTGGGATTTCCTGTAAAAATTTCTTCTTACAGATTCATTTATAGTTTCTTATTGAATTTTTCTGAGTTTTTGTATATAAAAAACCGCCTCATGATTGATGAGACGGCAGTTTTTTATTCTCCGTGTAAGAATGCTTTCTTATTAAGCAGTGCTTCTTCAGATTCTACATGATCTTCATCCGGAACACAGCAGTCTACCGGACAAACGGCTGCACACTGTGGTTCCTCATGGAATCCTTTACATTCCGTACATTTATCTGTTACAATGAAATAAACATCATCACTTACAGGTTCCTGCGGTGCATCTGCATCCACTGTAAGACCTGATGGTAATGTTACGGTACCTTTCAGTTCTGTACCTTCTGAAGCTTTCCAGTCTACTGCTCCTTCATAAATTGCATTGTTTGGACATTCCGGTTCACAGGCTCCGCAGTTAATGCATTCATCAGTTATTTTAATAGCCATCGCTAATTTTTTTTAAATTTGCACAAAATTACAAAATATTCCCCAATTTTAAAGCAATTATGAATACCGAAAATCAAGTTTTAGGACTTACGAGACTAAGCCAATATATAAAAGACTTTTTAAGCAAAAATCAGGAGGATTATAATGATAACGATTCAGACTTTGAATTGCTGTTAAAACGATCTGAAATTGAAAATCCGTGGTTTACCATTGAAAACCAGAAGTTTGCTTTGAAACAGTGGACGGATCTTCTGACGGAAGAAAATATTGCTGACTGGCTGAAAGAATATCAGATTTCAAAGACCACAAAAAGAGTAGGGCTTATTCTTGCAGGAAATATTCCTTTGGTGGGATTTCACGATGTAATTTCTGTGGTGCTGAGCAATCATATTCCGGTGATCAAGCTTTCTTCAAAAGATAAATACATGATTCCGTTTTTATTAAGAAAGTGGAATGAATTTTCGGAAGGAAATGTATCGTTTGAATTTGTAGAAAGACTGGAAAATTTTGATGCGGTAATTGCAACAGGAAGCAACAATACGGCAAGATATCTTGAGTATTACTTTAAAAACCACCTGAATATCATCAGAAAAAACAGGACTTCCATTGCTGTTTTAAAAGGGGATGAAACGGAAGAGGAGCTTAAGCTTCTGGCGGAAGATATTTTCCGTTATTTCGGTTTGGGATGCAGAAATGTAACCCGGCTTTTTATTCCTCAGGATTTTGTTATCGACAGATTATTTGAAAGTTTTCTGGATTTTCAGGAGATCATCAATCATAACAAATATGCCAATAATTACGATTACAACAGGGCAGTTTATCTTTTAAATCAGGATAAATTCTGGGATAATAATTTTGTAATGCTGAAGGAAGATGAAAAATTATTCAGTCCGCTTTCTGTGATCAATTTCAGCAGATATTCTTCTCTGGATGAAGTGAAAAGTTTTATTGAGGAAAACGAAGAAAACATTCAGTGTGTGGTGGCGAAAGATGAGCTTGGTTTGGATTCCATTAAATTGGGAGAAGCCCAAAATCCGGGGTTGAATACGTATGCGGATAATGTAGATACGATGAAATTTTTATCCGTAATATAATTCTTTGTATCTTGCTGTCAGCAAATCATTTTATTATGAAAAAAATACTTCTGATTGTTGCGGCTTTGGCTTTTCAGGCAGGTTTTTCGCAGGAAAGCAAAATTAAAGTTGTTGAAAGCAAGAAAATAGAGCTTACTTCGGAATTGAGTAAAGATAAAATCGACTTTTATCATCCGTATTTTCTGAAATTTGTGGATGCATTAAAAAGATCGGATAAAGAAGCCGTCAATACTCTGATTTCAGATAAAGTGAAAAATATTGTTTCAGACAATGTCATTCAGAAATTATCGGGCGGAATCAGCTTCGAACGTACATTTGAAGTGTATAAATCCGGCTACCAGAAACTGCTGGATAACGAAACTTATCCAACAATTCAGTATAAATATAAAGACGATACGCTTTCTCCTCCAAGAGATATGGTTACCGTAGTTTTTGAAAATGACGGTAAAATCTTAGGCGTAATGCCGGATTACAGCAGGTAATTTATAAGTGATAAGCAATACAGAATCGTGTATTCCGTTTATTGTTTATTGAAACAGTTTAAACATAATGAAAAAAATACTTTTAGTTCTTTCCGTTCTGTCGGCGCCGTTTTTTCTTTCGCAAAAGACAAAAAATGTGAAACCGGAAACAAAAAAGAACCCGAACACAAATGTAGCCACCGATGTAAAACCTTCTTTAAGTCTTACGAAGGAGGAGATTGAACTCTACAACGGAAAATTTCTGAAATTTATCGCAGCCCTGAAGATTTCTGACCGAAAAGCCATGGATGAACTTTTATCTGAAAAAGCTAAAAAGATGGTAACAGATGTTGTTTACCAGAAGCTTGCAACAGATATTAAGACTGACAAAACTTTTCAGATTATCAAAGCCAGTTACAAGCCTTTGATCGACGGAAGTAGCCTGCCAATGATTCAGTATAAATATTCTGATGATAAAGCCGCTGAACCGAAAGAGGTGATTACAGCAGTTTTTGAAACAGACGGAAAGATTATGGGAATAAAACCGTATAAGATTGTGAAGTAAATTATTAAAAAATAAAAACTATGATGACAGATGTTTTAGTGGCACATGCCAAAGAAGTTGAAAAGGCAGAATTTTATAAAAAGACGTATTTGCACGTTGCTTTGGCGATTCTTGCTTTTATTGGAGTAGAAACCGTATTGTTAAAAACCGTTCCGCCTGAAGTTATCGGATTAATGTTTAAGGGGAAATTTACCTGGCTGTTAATTATCGGAGTATTTTGGCTGGCTTCTGTATTGGCGAATAAATGGTCTCTTTCGCAAAGCAGATCGGTTCAGTATATGGGACTGGGATTTTATATTTTGCTTGAAGCGTTAATTTTTATGCCAATGATCTACATTGCAATAGCGAATGTTGGCGGATCAATCATTTATCAGGCAGCAATGTTAACCATCGCGATGTTTGCAGGGATTTCTTTTGTAGCATTTACTTCAAAAAGAGATTTTTCTTTCCTTAGAAATATTATTGTAATTGGAGGATTTATTTCTCTGGGATTAATTGTTGGCGGAATGATTTTCGGATTCGATCTTGGACTTTGGTTTTCGGTAGGAATGGTAATTCTGGCTTCTGCAACGATTTTGTACCAGACAAGCAAACTGAAAGATTCTTACACAACAGATCAGTATGTTGGAGCTTCTTTACAGCTTTTTGCGTCTATTATGCTTTTGTTCTGGTATATTTTGAGAATTTTAATGAGCAGAAGAAGCTAATTCAATAATAGAAATTTTATAAACCCAAAAAATCCTGATGTCTTTTCATCGGGATTTTATTTTTGGTTTGAACTAAACACAAATGGCACTAATTTTATCACAAATGCCACAATTTTTAAAAATATGTGTGCTATTCGTGAAAGAATATTTGTGAAATTCGTGTTTGAACTAAAACACAAATGGCACTGATTTTATCACAAATGCCACAGTTTTTAAAAGGATTCGTGCTTATTCGTGAAAACACATTTGTGAAATTCGTGTTTGAACTAAAACACAAATGGC